>CAIRMR010000110.1 GCA_903879715.1 uncultured Bacteroidales bacterium | reverse complement strand
GTGGTCATTCGATGGTTGAAGAATGAGGTTCAGTGTATTATGAGATGACAGAGTGGTCATTCAGTTGTTGAAGATTGAGTTGTGGAGTATTTGTTGAGGAATGAGTGGTCATTCGGTGGTTGAAGCATGAGGTTCAGAGTATTTTGAGATGACAGAGTGGTCATTCAGTTGTTGAAGATTGAGTTGTGGAGTATTTGTTGAGGAATGAGTGGTCATTCGGTGGTTGAAGAATGAGGTTCAGTGTATTATGAGATGACAGAGTGGTCATTCGGTGGTTGAAGATGGAGTTGAGGGGTTTTTTTGAGATGACAGAGTGGTCATTCATTTGTTGAAGATTGAGTTGTGGAGTATTTGTTGAGGAATGAGTGGTCATTCGGTGGTTGAAGAATGAGGTTTCGGAGTTCTTCTTCAGATGGACAAGTGGTCATTCGGTTGTTGAAGATTGAGTTGTGGAGTATTTGTTGAGGAATGAGTGGTCATTCGGTGGTTGAAGCATGAGGTTCAGAGTATTTTGAGATGACAGAGTGGTCATTCAATGGTTGAAGATTGAATTCCTTGAGATGGATGAGTAGTCATTCGGTGGTTGAAGAATGAGATTTCGGAGTTCTCCATGAGTTAGACGAGTGGTCATTCGATGGTTGAAGAATGAGGTTTCGGAGTTCTTCTTCAGATGGTTGAGTAGTCATTCGGTGGTTGAAGAATGAGGTTTCGGAGTTCTTCTTCAGATGGTTGAGTAGTCATTCGGTGGTTGAAGAATGAGATTTCGGAGTTCTCCATGAGATGGACGAGTGGTCATTCAATGGTTGAGGATTGAGTTTTGGGATTCTTAAGCGAAGAATGAGTTGTTATTCAATGGCAACTCGCAGGCATTCGTTGTAAAAGTCATTCTTGATCCCAAATTCGTTTTGAGTTATGGCCAGTATGGGGAATACCTTTATAACTTCAAGCTCCAAATTCCTGCCCACTATTGAATGACCACCGAATGACCACCGAATGACCACTGAATGACAAAACTCATACTAGCTCATAAATCCTCAATTGCTCAATTACTCACTACCAACCTGTACCCAATATTATGAATATTCTCAATTTTAACTGTCGGATCTGCCTTTAACAATTTACGTAATCGGGAAATAAAAACATCGAGACTGCGGCTTGAGAAAAAATGATCATTTCCCCAGACTTTGTTTAAAATATCATCTCGCTTCAAAATTGTACCGGAATGAATACAAAAATAAGAAAGTAGTTCGGCTTCGCGGTGTGTGAGTGAATACGTACTGTTTTCGTTTGTAAGCTGTAACGCTGAATGTAAAAAAGTATAATTACCGATTTTGTAGTCGGATTCTTTTTTTATACGGGAAGAATCTATATTGCTGCGTTTTAAAAAAATTTCGATTTTCAGGATTAATTCCTCAATACTGAAGGGTTTTGTAATATAATCGTCGGCACCAATCTGCAATCCGTAAATCTTATCTTCTAGGGTTGACTTAGCAGAAAGAAACAGGATAGGAACGGCTTCATTCTTTTCCCTTATTTTCCGTGCAAGCGTATAGCCATCAATTTTCGGGAGCATCACATCCAGGATATAGAGATCATAATTCCCATTTGCAATTTTCTCGTACGCCGCAATTCCATCATCGCACGAATCAATACTGTAACCAGCCCTTTCCAGATTATCGCGGGTTACGAACGATAGGGTAAGATCATCTTCAACATATAAAATCCGCGCATTCTTCATCTGTTCATTGGTTTTTGATTTATTTCAAGAATAAATGTTGTCCCTTTCTCAGAAGATGGGTCCAGGCTGATTTTCCAGTGGTGCGCGTCGCAGATGCTTTTTACATAAAACAGGCCAAGACCAAACCCTTTCACATCATGAACATTGGCAGTCGGTATACGATAAAACTTCTGAAAAACACGTTTCTGGTAGGCCCGTGTAATTCCCGGACCATTGTCGCTTACAGTAATGAGTATTTTGCTTTTCGCTTTCCATGTTTTTATCACTATTTCAGGCGTTTCGCCGGCATATTTCACAGCATTATCCAACAGGTTATAAAAAATATTGGTCAGATGCATGCGATCTCCTTGTATCAGGCCTGTATCTTCAGCTAACTCCGTTTTTATTTTGACTTTTTCGCCATGATTCGCCATGCAATTTTCAACAGCTTGCTTGATAATGGCATTCAGGTCGAGCATTTCCATCCTGAGGTGAAAGCCACTTTTTTCAATCCGGGCAATCTGAAGTACTTTGTCAACCTGGTCGTTCAACCTGTTTACTTCCTGTTTTATAACCGAGCCATAAGTCAGAATGCGGGAAGGCTCATTTAAGGATTGAGGATTCGAAATCACATCAGCAGCAATATTTATGCTGGCAATCGGCGTTTTGAATTCATGAGTCATGGTGTTGATAAAGTCGCGCTGTAATTCGGATAAACGTTTCTGCTGCAGAATCACAAAAATGGAATATACAAAAAACACAATCGAAACTGCCAGTATCCCGACCAGGAAAAACCACATGGTCATATCGCCGGCAATGGTATTATTCAGTAAAGGGAAATTAACACCAAAATAGTAATTATACCCACTGTATTTAGGCAAGGCCACTGTTTCAGCATCTTGCTTAACTACCCCATTGTGAAAAAGGTAGTTGCCGTATTCCATTACATCGGTTTCGCAATTATAAATACCAAATTCAAAGTCTGTCTGAATATTGTACCTGTCGAATTCAGTCTTCAGGTAATGTTCCAGGATGTTTGCGTCAATTTCACTGTTTACATCCACAACAAAATAGTTGGACGACAATTGCCTTACCGGATTGGGTGTAGAAGGCGTAGCATTATTGATCTTATAAATTTTGGTGGCAACATTCCTGAGGCAAATGGTAACAGTTTGTGCAAATTGCTTTTCCTTGTTACTCCATTCCTTTTTCATAAAATAAAGCTGGATCGCAATGATTCCTATGATGGCAAATGCGCCTAGCAAAACTACATATCTGATGTGTTTATACCTCATTTGGGGCAACAGTATTTAAAAGCTAAAATTAAGCCATTTTACTGCAGAAAAATCACGATAAATATTGGATGTAGTATAATATAATATTTTGCGTTGATAAGGTATATAGGTATAGTGTATAGAGGGATAAACTCTTTTCCCTTTTCTTGACAATTGGATAAATGCTCTGTTTTACCAAAAACAAATAAGTTGAGATTCCAGTCAAACAGCTCTGAATATTTATTATATCAGTATTAAAAAGTAGGACATTCCAATGCATGAAACCGGTTTGAACCTAGAGTTCTGTGAAACAGCCATGCGATGGATATTTCGTGGGCACCGCCCGATTTATTGCTTAGATGCGAGATGGTGTAGTCGTAACTGTACCCTATTTTATAATTCTTGGTCTGAAAGCCAACCAATGCAATCATGGCATCCGGATTTCCAAAATTATGCCTCATCCACAATCCCCAGACAAAAGGAAATTTATTTACATACATCCCAACATTAAGCTGATGGAACTGCCCTTGCTGTACATAAACAAAATTGGGGGAAATGGAGAAATTGCGTATATCACTTCCTTCCATACCCTGGAAAAAGTCGATCAGAATGCCGGAATGAAATGTCCATTTCATATTTATCCGATTCTGGTTTCCTTCATAAAAAGCAATATCGGGCCGGGTAAGATGGTTGGCCGCAACACCGAAATACAGGCTTTCCTTGTACCCGCCAAGTATCCCGACACTTAAATCAACATTGCCGACATTCAGTTTTGACGGCACATATTCTCTTGTTTGTTCAAGGTTTCCCGAGCGTACATCAATCTGGTCGCCGAAAACAAGTTTATTCCAATCCAGTTTGTACTGCAAATAAGTGGCTTGAACCGCAGCATTTAAAACAATAAAGCGTGTAGCCTGAAGCCGGTAGGAATATATTCCGCTACCACTAAACTTATTGTATACACCTCCACCACCGCAATCCGCATTAACCATTACACCCAACGCGCCTGATATTTTATCAAACTGCTGATCCCAGGCCGCACTGTAACTAACGTATCCGTTTGAGATGCTTGGCCATTGATTACGGTAGTTCAACGTAATACGCTGGTCTAACTTTGCTCCTGCCAGGGCCGGGTTAAGATATAAGGGGTTCGCATAAAACTGCGAATAGATTACATCCTGGGCATTTCCCCTGGCTATACATGCCAGGATCAGGAGACTAAAAATGAGAGTTCTTTGAGTTTTCATAGTCCTACTATTTAAGCAGCATTACATTCCCGCTTTGCGGTGATTTTTGCAGGAATTTATAATTGTCGGGAGCGCTGAAAGTAATTGTCCAGGTGTACAAATCTTCTGTGCAAAGCACACCTTTGAATGTCCCATTCCAACCATTGGTGATATTGTTGGTACTAAATATCTGTTCGCCCCATTTGTTGAAAATCAACATCTGGAAAGTAATTTCAACATCATTTTTATAATTTGGAAGGAATACATCATTGAGTCCGTCGCCGTTTGGTGTGAAAGCATTTGGCATCCACAGCAAAAGATCGCACGGTTGCAACAATACCGAGTCGGTGGCCTGGCATCCATTATTGTCAGTAACAATAACCCAGTACATCCCTTCGTAAGATGCGGCCATTTGAGGTTCCGTGCTTCCATCCTGCCATTTGTAAGAAGCAAATCCTAAGCCGGCATTAAAATTAACTTCCTGTTCTGAACATAAGGTATCATGATCGGAGATTTTTACTGATGGAGCAGGATAAACCTGTACATTGATCCTTTCGGTAGCAGCACACGACGGGCCATCGGAGGCTGTTACCTGGTATTCGCCGGAAGCTGAAATATCAGCCGAACCAATATTCCATTCAGCTCCGGAATACGTTGTACCATCAGGGCTGGTCCATTCGTAATTCAGGGTCTGCCCTGTGAGTGATCCCGCACTAAGAGTTAGCGGAGTGCCTTCACAATATCCATTACCACCAGCAGCAAAAATGACAGGCACTGGAATTATTTCAACTTCACCCTGCGTATAGATAGCTGGCATTTCTGATTTGGCTGCTGAATAAATAACGCAATTCAGCCAATTCCATTTTAGTTCAGTATGACCCGCGGACAAACCGTTAAAACTTAGGTCGAAAAGCTGCTCACCTGATATGGAGAGTGAATCATAAGACTCAAAACTAATCTCCAGGATTCCTGGTGAAGCCAATGAAGCCGATAATACACCATTATTCAAAAGTTGAGATGCCTGAGTTATGCCATTAAATGACATTAATGTCGGGTCAAAAGCAAGTTGAATGGTAAATGCTGATATAGAATTGAAATCATGAGCCATTATAGGTATTTCGAATGGAATACTAACGCAGTTCTTCGCATTACTAGCCAGGAGTTTTACTTCACCGGCAACAGAATTTAAAATAGTAAACTGTTTCGATGTTATGCATCCATTACTGTTTTTAACAAATGCGGTAAATGTACCAGGCGGCAGTTTTATGAAGATATTCGAAGTTTGCCAGTTAATACCATTTAAGGAATATTCAAAGTATGATGCGGAGTTCCCGGTATTGATTACGGCATATCCGTTAGAAAGCGAATTTGTTGAGTTAAACGTTTGAATAGCTATAATTTCCGGGTTTTCGAAAACTTTAATAGTACCCAGTTCAAGACTATCGCAACCGTATGCACTTGTTTGAAGCACAGACAGAATGTAATTACCTGCCAACCTGTTCCAGTTGATGGTAACTGTATCTGCTGTTTCCGGCAATCTGGTTATTGTACCCTGAGGATCAGTTAGTGACCATTCGTAGGTATAACCAACTTCTCCGTCAATCCGATAGTGACGTTCAGCACCCTGGCACACACTGTCAATAACATACCCCTGGCCGGCTGCCCCGTAGGCAACTGCAAGCAGTATGGTCAACAATATGTTTTTGAGCCTGTTCATAGTTTTATTTCTTTTTGCTTACCGGATCATATTGATAAATGCGTGATTTTCCAGGCTTCGGATTTACCGTAGCCGTTACAATGTTCGATGTTGTAGTTTTAGTTCCGGAAGCATAGGTTACACTCACTATTTCAAATGTGTAAGTGCCCGATATCGTTGGTTTAAAAGGTATCAGCCATGGATTTCCCGAAAGGTTATTGATAATAATATCCTGAGATGTTGCATCAGGACTTAGAATCCGGTAGGTGATACTCTCAGGTACCTCACCGGTGAAATTTGCTTCGAGGTTGGCAGTCTGTCCCATACAAATTGATGTTTGACTCAGGCTAAGAGCGACTGCAGATAAAGGATTTTCGATAATTATCTTTCCAACTTTCAGGTTCATGGAGCAACCCGATCGTTGTGAAGTAACTTTGTAGAAGTATGTTCCCGGGCTAAGCCACAATGCGTGAACAACAGGACCGGCATTAATACCTCCAATAAAAATCCCTACTGTTGGTGGACAGTTTCCAGGATCAGTAGCGAAATTTATTCCTGAAACATCACTATAAAGCTCCCATGTATATGTGTCGCCAGGAATTTCGACAACACTAAGTTCAACAGATTGACCTACATATGCATTATTCGTCTGTGCCATAGCAGGAGCCATGGCCAGCAGTACCGGTATTACTACCAGTATCAGACGAATAATTATATGTTTAAGTCGAATCATAATTTTTATTTCGGATTGAAAATTTCAGATTCCGGATTTGTCGTCAATCTGAATTCAATTGCCATTTCTGGCTTCAGTTTCTTAAGGCTCGCATAGGTACAGCTCGAGTAAGTGTGTGATTTTTTGTAGTATCATTTTCGTTGTTCGGATTCTGAGAAGGGTTGTTTTTGCGATATATCAAAAACATGCTAAATCCATCCCCAATATTTCCGGGGTTCATTTTGATGATTTTTCCATTGCGTCTCATAGTCAGTTAAGGTTTAATTGTTATCTAATTTGGTGCATGATTTCAAATCAAATTCAGCAGGGTATTCCTGCCAATTTAAAAGCTTGGCCAGCCAGTTCAGCTGATTGGTTTTTCGCCTTTGGAGAGGTGTTTTGCCTGCTTTGTTAGAGCCTGACATTTTTAATGCAAAAATGCCTGAAGGATTATTTCCTGCGATATAAGACGACTTAAGTGTTTTGCCATGATAAATAGATTCAACTTCCTCGCATGGCTTATATCTGCATCTAACAGCGTTTATTGCTATTGTTCCGGTTTTTTCAAGGCAAGTGGCCAACCCATCTGATTCTGTTGTAAACTCAGTAGTAACCGGCGAATAATCTAATCCGGATAGTTTATTTCCGGGGTACAATTTCATGATATCCGGAAATCGCGCAAATGTCAGAAGCTCATTTTTAAACTTTCCTGTTGAAGTATTTCCTGACATCGTTTGGTTCCGAAATCTGAAGGTATCACCCGGCTGCACCCTTAACCTGTGCTGACCTTTGACAGTTGCCTTAAGAAGCGTTCGGTTGTTGTCGGGCCAATTAGCCTGGTCGCAACTTCCCCCTTTAAAGCCAGAAACTGTCAAAGGCCCCGGGTTAAGATCATTTTTGTGCTGTATCATGGATTGTTAGGTTAAAATTTATTTCGTGCATCGAAGCAATTCGAATTCTGTGGTTGTCCCTTTTGTAGACGAAACCAATTCATCGGAGCATTTCCGGCACTGATTGCGGTATTTTGATTTCATGGTCAGTTTCATCGTTGTTTGTGTTTAAGGGTTTTGTTCAACTCACTCAAATTTGCCTGGTTAATCTCTGGTTCCTGCCTCCTCGTGCGTGTACATGTGTGCATGCTTATGCGTATGTGCGCGTGCACAAGCGCATACGTGCGTACATGCGCGCGTGCGTCTAAGAGTAATTGCACGGACACCACAAATGGCGAACGTACACATACAATACCAGCGGTGTTTTGCCGGAAGTATAAAAGAATCAGTTAAAAGCGCGTGTTCATAGCCAGATGTTTGACTTCAACATCAGACTCCGGGTTGCGTATGCGGGGGTGTTATGGCATCCCTGCTGAGTCTACAGCCCTCTAGATGAGCCATAAATGCAGCCTGATATCAAGACACATTCCTGCGACATTATACCGCACAACGGAATCGTTAACGGCTTCGCTTTATGTGGTCGCCATGGAGCAGAATCTAATCAAGAACGATTAGCCTGTCCTGCGTATGTTTAAGAAGCTATGGAGTTGGAATAACCCGAGATCAGGCGTTTGTCCACAGATCAGCAATCCGTGTTCCTGAGTCATCCGAAGGCCTGGATAGAATCCATGTTATACCTTAATACGGATATGGTTTATAGTTATCCTGTTCAATGATCGTTCACGAGTTCTGATTAGGTGAGAACAGTCAATTGTTAATTCTCCATTAACTTTTATGTCATGCTTTTTCTTTTTACCCTAAGGGTCCTCTGCCCGGGATCGCTACCGGACAGAGGAATATATGAGGTATGAAAAAGCAAAAGTTAACCCATAATATCATTATGGCTTAACAGGAAGCAATCCTGGAGTCGGCATTGTTCCATCAGTATTGATGGTCGGTCTCGGCTTGAGAGTTTGTTGTGCCAGATCATTATCAAATCCATCAACAACCAAAGGATTACAAACAACAGGAGGTCCTGCGTTCAGTGTACCGTTGGCAAAATGAACGTCGCCTAGTTCTGAACCAACAGCACTCAGGTTCGTAAGACCGTCAACAGCTAATATAACAACTTCGTCAGTAAGACCCTGGTAGTTAGTTGTTGTGCTATGATCGAGGGTAACCCGAACATAAATAGATTCTCCGGCAGAACCTACTGCTCCTCCAGCAGCCACTGCAGTGTAAATATCAGTCGAACTCCAAACACCGGTATTTAAAGTTAGCAAATGTGGAGAAGTGAAACCTTTATCAGTAGCCCATTCAACATAAACAGTTTCGTTAACATCAACGCCAGCTAAAGTAAAACTGGGTTTCCATGAGCCAGTGAAATTGGCTGCAACTACCTCGAAGAACATGTAGTCGGTTCCATAATCGTAAATTACGCCTTCCGGTGAATTTGCATCATAGGCAGCATCTACGATATCATGAATACATTTATCGATATTTGTTCCGTAACCGACTTCAAGAGTACCTGCCTCTTGGGCAGTTCCGCCAGTTAACAGGTTGGCAATATCAAGTGTAAATGCATTCTGAGGTGAGATTTTGTAAACCTTAAGGTTTTGGGTTACACATGCTCCACTACCTGGATCATTCTTCACCTGGATTACTACAAATACAGGTGCTGCGGGGTCAAATGCGAAACTCTTCCAGGTAAGTGATAAAGTGTTAGTACCGGTAGCATCATCATTATATCCTGTTCCGGTTTCAGCCAACAAGTTACCGCTGATATCTTCACGGTTTAAAGTTAGTGCGCCATTATCAATAAAATGCTGATCCTGAGTAACTAACCATGTATATGCCTTCGTACCTGTTGGTGTAGGAACATCCACGATATAATTATAAGGCTGGCCTGCAATAGGGTGTAAAGCATCCGAAGATAAGCAGGTGATGGTTCTTGGGGCGAGCTGCCCGTAAGCAGTAGAGAAGCTAATGGCAAATAAGGCCACAATCAGAATTAAAATTTGCTTTTTCATTTTGTTTTATTTTTAAAGTTATTTTGAAATTGTATTAAGTTTAGTAAGCGCATGCATAAGTGTATTCTTTAGATCGTTAGTATTTGAATGATTTGTTTTTACTGCCAACTGGCAGTCTTCGTTTTGCTTTTCTATTTCTCCATAGGCTTTGATTTAGTTATACTTCGGGGATTTTTTTGCTTTTTTGTATATAAATGAAATTCAGCCCATTAAAATATCAGCTGATCTTACAACATATGGTATCATGTGGTCTCTGAGTTTGTTTTTTAGAATCTGATTTAAATCTTCCATCATACAGAGATGGCCTGTGACATAAAAATGTATCCTGATTAAATACTGATAATTATGCTTAATAATTAATATGCTATCCTGTCAATAGTAATAGGTAAATTACATGTATTACGGTTATTTTTACATAATAACTTATAGATTATCTTTTTTAAATACATGGAAAGGCTGTAGTAGATTTTTTATGGTCTGGGAGGTAGCAAAATTTCTCCTGCGGTCAGATATCCGACAGTTTATATGGCTATAAAGTTTAAATAAAAGTTCCTGCAAATAGGTTATAAATTTAATATCCGAAGGTCGCTCCTTTTTATTATTTTGACAGGAAGATCAGTAAGGAATATATTCTTGAAATTTTTCTCTTCGCTTAATGACCTGTTACTTTTATAACATCCGGGCGTGGCTTTATGATAATTCCAACAGTTTTTGGAGCCGAAACATTACCACTACAGTCAATTATTTGGTAAGTAATATGGTGGAGAGCATTCGAAATGGCATTCCCTGGCAATTGAATAGCAATACTATACACCGAAGGTTGCCCTGAGATTAATGTATCAGGAAGTGCAGGCAGGAAAGTCCCATCTTCAAAATCGATCCGCCAGCGAATTTCGAAACTGCAAGTACAGTTGTCACCAAAAGTGCCCGTAACCAGGTCAAGATCGGTGTTTCCTGCCGCGAAAATATAATAATCAGGTCGTGCGGGTGTAATATCTATGGTTGGAGCGTCAAATTCAGCCTCAGAAATATTAAGAACACAATACTCTTTATCTGTTGGAATACTAAAAGTGGGTGGCTGATTATCAATTACTGTTATAGTCTGTGTACACTCTCCGCTACCAGCTGTATTGGTTGCTGTCCAGGTAATAGTGGTTACGCCTTTGTTAAACGTATAGTAGCCTATTTGCCCTGTTCCTGATGCTGTTGTAGCTCCGGTCATAGTCCAGGTATAAACAACAGGTGCTGTTCCAACGTTAAGTGTGGGGAAATTCGGATCAAGGTTAGCACTGCATAAATCGTGATCAGTATTTGTGCTGATAGCAGCCGGACAATTTATAACCGGTTTAAAAGTTACTGTAACCGTATACTGACAGGTCGAACTTATCCCGCAACCATCAGTAGCCGTCCAGGTAACGGTTGTAACTCCTTCGCTGAAAGCCACTCCGTTCAAGGTGGTATGAGGGCCCGAAATTGTTGCGCCGCTGAGCGTAGCCGAAATTGAAAGCGCGGCACCACCACTACAGTTGTCGATAGCTGTAGCATTCCATAAATTATCAGGAACAACATAAGGTACAGCAGGGACAGGATAAATATTCTGATTTCCCGAAACTGCGCATGTGATTTCCGGTGCTGTTACATCCTGAACAGAAATCGTTTGTATGCAAGCATTTGTATTTCCACAAGCATCTGTTGCTGACCAGGTACGGATTATCTGGTAATTGCCGGCACAGTATCCGGTAACAATGGCATCCGTATGATCAACTAATGGGTTAGCATCACAATTGTCAATAGCTGTGGCGATTCCGGTTACAGCGGGCTCGAAAGAGGGCGAATCGCATGAATAAGCATCACTGGCAGGGCAATACAGTGTAGGGGCTGTTTTGTCCTCTTTTGTAATTACTTGTGTATAAACAGCACTTGTATTTCCGCAACCATCCGAAACTACCCATGTGTTTGTATATGTTCCGTCCTGCGTACATCCGCCTGTAGGTACAAACAAACCGCTTGTTTTTATGATAGTGGAAACATCAGCAGTACAATTATCCCAGGCTATCGGAAACAAGGCCAGAGCAGAAGCAATCCCGCTGGCATCATTGCACTCTAAGGTGTGGTTTATTGCACCGGGAGCGGTTAGCCAAACCGGGGTAGTATTGTCAGTTATCGTGATAACTTGTGTAAAAATATCACTTGCATTTCCGCATTCATCGGCAACGGTCCATATATTGGTATAGGTTCCTTTATTGCTACAGGTTCCGGCAACAAATGCACCTGCAACTTTAACAATATTTGTTACATCTGCGTCGCAATTATCACTGGCTGATGGCTCCAATGCCTGAGCAGCGGCAAGAGAAGCCAAATCACTGCATTCCATAGTTCTGTTAAGTGAGCCGGCCGTGGTTGTCCATGTGGGTGCAGTATTGTCGGTAATGGTAATTACCTGGGTGTATGCGGCACTTGTATTTCCACACGCATCGGTAACAGCCCAGGTGTTGGTATATGAACCTTCGTGCAAACAACCGGAAGAAACTACAAATGTGCCGGATGTTTTTACAATATTGGAAACATCTATATCGCAAACATCCAATGCTGTTGGAATTAATACCTGGGCAGCTATCAACCCGTCGGCATCACTGCATTCAACTGATCTGTTGAGGAAAGCCGCAGCAGTTGTCCAGGCAGGTGCTACAATATCGGTAATTGTAATGGTTTGCTCGCAGGTGGAGGTGAGGCTGCTGGCATCTCCCAACGTCCAGGTACGGGTAACAACTACCGGGCAGTCAGTGGTTGCTGCATCCTGGTAGGTAACAGTAGTAATAGCACAGTTATCGGTTGCAACGCCCTGATTGGTAGCATTACTAAATACAATATAAGTTGAACTGGCTGAAGTTGCTGAATAAACCGGTCCGGTAACGGATGCTGTTGAACAGCCGTTAAAACTTCGGGCTACCGGGCAGGTTGTAATTACTGGTGCTGTATTGTTTGCAACATTCACTGTATTGTTTAAACTGGAAACGGTACAACTGTTAGCATCAGTAATTGTAACTGAGTATGCTCCTGAAACCAATCCTGTCAGGTCTTTGATAGTAGATTGTCCGGAAGGAATAACACCTCCGCCGCTGGCAGTCCATAAATATGTATAATTGAGAGTTCCTCCGCTTACTGTTAAGGCAATTGCTCCGGTTGCCCCACCGGAGCAGAGCATACCTGAAACCACCGCCGTAGCGGACAAAGCTGCTGCCGGCTGGGTAATGGTAACTGAGGTTGTGGCGGTGCAACCGTTAGTAGCGGTAACAACAACTGTATAAGTGTCTGCAATTAAACCCGATAAATCTTCGGTAGTGGCTACAGTAGTTCCATTGCTGCGTTTCCATACGAAAGTGGGAGTAGCACCACCATTTACAACCGTTAAGTTTATAGCACCGGTATTCCCTCCAAAGCATTTTACCTGCGTAATAACCGTACTCAGTACCGGCAATGCGCCAATGGTAATCGTCATATTGTCTGATACAGCATTACAAGGGCCAAGCGGGTTGTTAGTCGTTAGAGTTAGAGTAACAGTTGTTCCGATTTCGGTTATATTCGGTGTATAAACGGCATTTAAAGTATTTGCATCGGGATTGAATGTACCTGTGCCACCTGTCCAGGAAGCACTGGTAGCAGCTCCCCCAATTATTCCGGCTAAAGTTACACTCGGAGCATCGGCACAAACTGTGCGGTTAATTCCCGCATTCACTGTTGCGACAGGATTAACAGTTACAATAACGTTAAATGTACTTCCTTGGCAACTCCCTTTAAAAGGAGTAACAGTATAAGTAACCGTAGCAGGTAAAATTGTTGTATTGGTGAGTATTTGACTTATACTATCCTGGCCAATAGCCTGAGCACTTGCGCCTGTAATACTTCCAACAGGATTAATTCCTTGTATAACCCAGGTGTATTTTGTCCCGGCAGGAACAAAAGTGCTGGAATTAGGTACTCCGTTGACCGGTTTAATGGTAAATGCAGTACTGCTGCATATATTTGCTGTTTGATCGGGGATTTCGGGGGTTGGGTTTATCACTACTGTTGTCGTGGCAGATATACCCGGACAACCGTACCAGTCAATAACTGATACTTTATAGTTACCGCCGGAAGAAGGGGCAATATTGAGGATAACCGGAATTGAATCATGCGATATTATATTATTTCCCGGATCAGTCCATGTATAAACAAAAGGCCTCTTGCCACCGATAACATTGGATGTTAGCATCAGAGTATCTCTACTGCAAATCGGAGAATTGTTAGAGGCACTAACAGCTATAGGCACACTGGCCAGTGCCCCGAAAGATATATCATCTAAGGCGAAGTCGTTACCCCCGGAAGCAGTATTCAAATTTCGGATACGAATAATTGCAGTAGTTGAGGCTCCGGAATTCCACAGGGGTGTACTGTAAAAACGCACCCAGTTACTGAGAGCAACATCAGTTTCAAGCGCTGGTTTTGGTGCAATATCCAGATTAGCCTCTGACCCAACCAAAACTCCGTTAACTTCAAATTGCAATCGAGCCGGTGATGATGGGTTCAGGTTCATCCCCCAAGCACTGAAATAATAATCGGTATTAGGGGTCACAGTAACTGTTTGCTGCCAAATAATTCTTTGCCTTGCTGGTGTACTTATTAATGAAGTGCTGCCATTAACCATCATAAAATTACGGGTTCCGCTCACATTATTCGTATGATCCCTTCCATGAAAACTGATATGATATCCATTTAAATAATCAGGTGAATGAAAATATGCATTAGTATTTACAGCATAAAGCCCTTCAGGCCCTAATCCTGTTGTGTAAATAGGAGCAGCAGGATTCCAATAGGGTTGATTCTGACCATATTCGGTAAAAAAACTGGGTGATGCTGCATTGAAATTAGTAAAACTCCCATCAATAACCAAATCATTTGCTACTGCAATATTACTACTACCTTGGCATCCTGCGGCATCAGTAACTGTAACCGTATAATTTCCGGCAACATCCACCTGTATGGCTTGTCCGGTTGCGCCATTACTCCATGTATAATTTGAGTACCCGGCAGATGCAGTAAGCAGTACATTAGGGCGGAAGGTGCAATAATCGGGAGCTATAGTGGGGGTTGGAAGTGCGTTCACTACAATGGTAACGGCATTAGAAGTAGCTGAACATCCATTTCCATCAGTTGTTGTAACAGTATAGATATTTGAACCGACTGGCGGTGTTACAACGGCTGTTGCTGTACTATTATTGGTACCTGAATAGGATACTGTACCAATTACAGGATTACCATTTACTACAGAGGTATAACCTGAGGCAAGTTGATGGATAATTTGCAATGACCAGTTTGTTAATGTTCCTCCGGCCGTGTTATTGTTATTGGCATAGCTACTATTATTATTATCAAATACCCGCAAAGTCCATGTACCATCAAGTGGTGCACCATTCAACGCGGTAGCAGGAATTATTCCTGTATAAGACCCGGCCCTGTTTGAAGCCGCCCCAGTTAATACAGGGGCAGTAATCATATTTCCCTCTGTCGCATATGTTCCATTAAAAGAAGCGGCATTATTACTGGCTGATCCTATTACATTGGCAGCATCTGTTCTTAAAATTGTATTAGTATAATTTGCCCCTGTACCACCATTACCTGTTGACAACAACATAGCCTTTGTGCCATTAGGATCTACTAAAAAGATTTCAACTTCCCGATCTCTTGTATGTGTAATATTTAACGTTACAACTATAATATCATTTGAAGCTGAAAGTGTTGCCCCTCCGAAACCTGACAGGCTAATTGCTGATGCAGCACCTGTTGTATTATTATTCGGAATTGTATAACTTGTGTTATTTGTATTTAGAATGGTTTTCTGGACTTTACCTCCGGAACTTGTGGCCGTTAAAGTAACAGATCCTCCTTGACAAACACTGGTTGCGGAAGCCGTTAATACAACCGTAGGCGCAGGATTAACCGTAACCACATGGAAGGCACTTGAAGTTCCGCAACCGGTTGCAGAAGCTGTAATAATAATGTTGCCAGTGTACCCTGAGGCAAATGTTAGTAAACCCGTACTCGGATTGATGCTATTCCCTCCGGCAATACTAGCAGCATCAATGGTATAAATCAAAGTAACCGCATTAGCTGCCGGAGCACTATAGAGTTTAGGTGTAGAACTGTTGCATACAACTGAAGTAGCACCAGCTGCAAAAACAGGATTACCAATGGTTGTAGTGACTGTGGCAACAACTGGTTTAATATCATAACAACCAACGGCTGTGGTTCCTTTAATATAATAAGTATCATTATCAGCTGCTGAGGGCGTGGAAAACGACGTTGTAGCTGCTACATCAATCCAATATGTGAGGATTAATCCTACAGTTGAGCCTGCTGTAACTGAAGCAGATGTTAAGTTTACCTTCCCTGGCGAGCAAACAAACAAAGGATCAGTAATTACCAATGTAGGTGTTGGATTTACCGTTATAGTTCCAACACTTGAATAAACTGCCGCACACGATCCGCTTTGCACCACAGCCCTGTAATAGGTTGTTGCATTCAGGTTGGCAGCAGTTAAACTGGTAGTTGTATTTGCAATATCGGTTACTCCTGATGTAAAACCCGCCACCGTTGACGATTGCCATTTAGTAATATTTCCTGCTTGACCGCTTAATGTCAATACAGTGCTGTTGGTTCCCGAACATACCGTGGCAGTGCCTGCGATACTGCCTCCGATACTTGCCTGGTTTACGGTTACCAAATAAGTAGCTATGGCGGTTTGAGAGGCACAGGCATTGTTACTGGTAACAGTCATGGTTAAGGTAACGGTAGTTCCGGCATCAGCAGCAGCTGCAGTATAAACGGGAGTTAAAGTTGTTGCTCCCGAAGTTATTGTTCCGGCGCCATTTTCGGTCCAGGCTATGGTTCCGTTTGTTGCCGTTGCTCCGCTAACAGTTGCTGTTCCGTTTGAACAGATGGTTTGACTTCCTCCAGCCGAAGCCGCTGGTAATGGATTTACAATAACCGAATAAGTAGCTGTTGCGGTTTGTGCTGTGCAGGCATTATTGCTGGTAACCGTCATGGTCAGTGTAACAGTTGTTCCTGCATCTGCAGCAGCGGCAGTATAGATGGGTGTTAAAGTGGTGGCTCCCGAAGTAATTGATCCGGCTCCGTTTTCGGTCCATGCAATAGTACCGTTTGTAGCCGTTGCGCCACTTACAGTTGCGGTTGCATTTGAACAGATGGTTTGACTTCCGCCAGCAATAGCCGTAGGCAGAGCGTTGACTGTGATCGCATAAGTTGCTGTTGCCGTTTGGGGTGCACATACATTGTTGCTGGTAACAGTCATGGTTAAAGTAACGGTAGTTCCGGCATCGGCAGCAGCTGCTGTATAAAAAGGAGTTAAAGTTGTTGCTCCTGATGTAATTGATCCGGCGCCATTTTCGGTCCAGGCTATGGTTCCGTTTGTTGCCGTTGCTCCGCTAACAGTTGCTGTCCCGTTTGAACAGATGGTTTGGCTTCCGCCTGCAATTGCTGTTGGTAAAGGGTTAACTGTTATTGTCGCATAAGTGGAGTTGACTGACGCACAAACTCCACTCGCTATTACTGCGCGATAATAAGTAGTGGCGACCAGATTAGTTGCAGTTAAACTTAGAGTGGTATTAGAGATATCGTTTACCCCTGCACTGAAATCGGATACTGTTGACGATTGCCATTTGGTAATACTTCCCGTGTAACCAGCTAATGTCAGCAAGGTACTGTTGGTTCCGGTGCAAACTGTTGCACTTCCCGAAACACTTCCTCCAACACTCAATGGATTTACGGTAATAATCGAAACAGATGAATTCACGGCTATACATGCCCCGCTTTGTACTACTGCCCGGTATTGAGTTGTAGTGGTGAGATTAGTATAGTTTTGAGTAGTAGAAGTATTGCTGATATCGCTCCAACTTGCTCCGCTATTTATGGATGACTGCCATTTGGTTATTGAGCCGGTTTGCCCGCTCAGTGTCAAAGTACCGCTGTTTGTGCCATAACAAACGGTTGCGTCAGCAGTTACTACTCCTCCCACTGACGATGGATTCACTGTAATGGTGGCAGCGGATGAATTTGCCGGTAAACAAACACCGCTTTGCACTACTGCCCGGTATTGGGTTGTAATCGTGAGGTTAATATAGTTTTCAGTGGTAGAAGTGTTGCTGATATCAACCCAGTTTGATCCGCCATCAGTTGATGATTGCCATTTGGTTACAGAACCTGTGTGGCCACTTAACATTAATATGCCGCTGTTGCTTCCACTACAGACAGAAGCATTTGAATTTACTGTACCGCCATGTGTTGTCGGGTGCACCGAAATAGTGAAAGTTGAATTTGCCCCGTTGCAGCCATCGGCACCGGGCCTCACAGAAATAATAGCTGTTAAAAGGGATGAAGTGGTATTGGTTGCCGTAAAAGTTGCAATATTTCCGGTTCCGCTTGCTGATAGTCCGATAGCAGTATTATTATTTCCCCAGGTATACGTGGTTCCAGCTACTGTACCCGAAAAAATAATTGCTGGAACATTATCCCCATTGCAATATACCATATTTGCCGGAACCGTAACTGTCGGTGTTGGTTTAATGGTAGCGTTAATTGTATCAGTGTTGTTACATCCTCCAACCGCAAGCGTATAAATATAAGGAACAATTACATCGGTCGCAGTAGTGTTTATAAGAGTTTCGTTAATATTACCTGTTCCGGAACCTGCAAAATTGCTGATGCCGGACACTAATGCCCTTGACCATGTTATAAGGGTTCCTGTAACTGAACTAACGGCACTGTAAACAAAAGGAGTATTGCTGCAAACTGCCGGTGGCGAAAGCGAACTTGATAATGCCGGCATTGGGTTAACCGTAACAACCACATTTTTAAAGGTAATACAACCATTAGAAATAAGTGTATAAATATAGGTTACCGTTTTGGCTGTAACGGTAGTATTGATCAACGTTTCATTCACAACTCCTGTTCCTGAACCTGAAGAGTTTGAAATTCCAACAACTACAGCTCTTGTCCAGCCGAATGTTGTTGCAGAAATATCGCTCGTTGGAGTATACGTAAATAAAGTATTGCTGCATACCGATGCAGTTAAAGGACTTGTGAAAGAGGGGACAGGATTAACAGTTACCACTACGTTGAGAGGATTCCCTGAGCAACTGTTAGCTGTTGGGGTGACGGTATAAGTAACTGTGGCCGGTAAGAGAGTTCCGTTTATTAGTGTTTGAGCGATTGTATTTACGTTTCCGTTTGCCGCTCCTGTTATACTTCCTATAGGATCAATAACATAGGTCCATCCAAACGTAGTGCCTGTAACTGAGCTCGACAGCGAAATTGATGTGACTGCGCCTGAGCAGATCGCTTGTGACGATGGCGTGGCAATTGCCACCGGGGCAGGTTTAACAGTAATTATAACCGTTTTGATAGCTCCGTTGCATCCATTGGCAGTTGGCGTAATAGAGTAGTTTACGGTTCCATTAGTAAATCCCGTTGCAGTCAAGGTTTGCGCTATGCTTTCACCTGATGAAGCACTTGCTCCCGATACACCCGATTGAGCTGCCGTCCATGCAAATGAGGTTAATAATACATTGCTTGTCAATGCAATGGAAGGAGCTGTACCCGAACAAATTGTTTGTGCTGCAGGTGTAGCAGTTACTACCGGGCTTGGGTCTACAGTAATCACAACCGTTATAGGGATTCCAGCACAACCACTTGTTGTCGGTGTAATAGTATAGGTTGCAGTACCAAAAGTTGTTCCCGTTGCTGTAAGAGTTTGGGCAATCGTTGATCCTGAACCTGCTGAGGCTCCCGAAACACCCGATTGGGCAACCGTCCAGGGGAAAGAAGTTCCTGTAACATTACTTGATAAAACAATGGAAGGGGCAGTACTTGAACATATTGTCTGTTCTGTTGGTGTGGCTGTTACTACAGGTGTTGGCTTAACGGTGATTACCACCGTTTTTGTAGCTCCCGCACAACTATTGGCCACTGGTGTGATGGTATAGGTTGCAGTTCCGGAAGATGTTCCGGTAGCTGTAAGCGTTTGGGTTATGGTTGCACCTGAACCTGCTGTTGCTCCTGAAACATCCGACTGAACTACAGTCCATGAAAACGTGGTCCCTGCAACAGCACTGGTGAGAGCTATGGATGAGGCTGTGCCGGAACAAATGGTTTGTGATGCGGGTGTGGCAATTACCACAGGGGACGGATACACGGTAATCAAAACTGAATTGCTGATTTCATTTCCACATGCAGGAGTACCTGTGGATGTAGCAACTATATGGTAATATGTGGATGTAGTTAAAACCGGAGGTTGATACGTTAATCCTGTTTCACCACTGATTAATGACCAATTAGTATTATTCAAACTTGAATACCATTGGTAAGTAAAAGTTTCATATCCACCGCTGGCAGAAGTTGATAGTATTTGAAGCGGTGCTGTGTTGTTACAAATTGCCTGGTCAGTCGAAGCAACCGGAGTAATAAGGTCAGGAAGTACTGTTACGGTTAGTACATTACTGCTTGCCGTTCCACATGCAGGTGTGCCTGTAGCCGAGGCTACCAAGCGGTAATAGTTGGTTGTGGTTAAAGCTGCCGGGGTATAGGACCAGTAATTGGTTGCACCTGGAATATTTGTCCATGCTGAATTATCCGGGCTTGATTGCCACAGGTAGGTGAATGTTCCGCTTCCGCCGGTTGCAGTTGTTGATGTTAATGTTGCAGGAACGGTGTTATAACAAATAGTTCTGTTAGCAGAAGCAACCGGGGCTGTCAGGTTGGGGCGTACTGTAACTAAAACAGCTGAACCGGTTGCTGAACCGCAACTGCCCGAAGTAACAACCCTTCTGTAATATATGCTGGCAGTCAGTGCTCCCGGAGCTAATGCTGGTAAAACGGAATCTGAAATTATCGTCCAGGTTGAATTATTAGGCGAACTCTGCCATTGGTAGGTATAGCTTCCGGTTCCTCCTGTTGGAGCTGACAGCTGTGTGAGAGCTGCAGGAATTGTATTATAGCAAATTGTTTGAGCAGTGCCTATGGTGCCTGATGTCAGGATGGGGTAAACGGTAATGGTAATTTCATTTGAATAAACCGTTCCGCAACCTGATCCGGAGGTGGCTGATCTTCGGTATAAAGTTTTTTGT
>CAIRMR010000109.1 GCA_903879715.1 uncultured Bacteroidales bacterium | reverse complement strand
TTGAAATTTGAAATTTGAAATTTGAAATTTGAAACTTGAAATTTGAAAAAAGAACCTCATAATTCATCCTTTTTGCAGTAAAAACAAGCTAAAGATGCATTTATAAAGAAACTACTATGGGAAACCCAAACGGATTTTTAAATATACGCAGAAAAGATGCCGGTAACCGACCTTTGAATGAAAGGATTACTGACTTCAGCGAGGTTGAGCAGGTACTGAACAGCGAGGACCGTATGCTACAGGCATCACGTTGCATGGATTGCGGCATTCCTTTTTGCCATTGGAGCTGCCCGGTCGATAACCTGATTCCCGAGTGGAATGATCTGCTCTACAAAGGGGACTGGAAAGGCGCTTATATGAGACTTGCAGCTACGAACAACTTCCCCGAGTTTACAGGTCGGATCTGTCCTGCAAGCTGCGAGCATGCCTGCGTGCTGAATATCAACCAGGAACCTGTTACCATCCGCGAAAATGAAGTTGCGATTGTAGAAAAGGCATTTACCGAAGGATATGTTAAACCGGAACCACCAAAAGTCCGTTCAGGTAAGAAAGTAGCCGTTATTGGAAGCGGACCCTCCGGAATGGCTGCAGCTGATCTTTTAAACAAGGCAGGCCATTGGGTTACGCTTTTCGAAAAAGATGAAAAACCCGGTGGTTTATTACGATTCGGTATTCCAGATTTCAAATTGAGTAAAGCGGTTGTTGAAAGACGGTTTAATCTGATGATCCAGGAAGGGCTTGTTGTAAAAACAGGTATAAATATTGGCAAAGATATTTCCGGAAAGGAAATTGTTGATGAATTTGATGCAGTATGTGTTGCCATTGGTGCAATGCATCCACGCGATTTGCAGGCTGAAGGCCGTGAACTTAATGGCATACATTATGCCATGGATTTTCTGACAACGCAAAACAGGGTAAATAACGGACTAATCCCAATTTCAGAAAATCCTATTACCGCAAAAGGCAAAAAAGTTCTTGTTATCGGCGGCGGTGATACAGGTTCCGACTGTGTGGGAACATCAATCAGGCAAAAAGCTGCCAGTGTTATGCAGATTGAAATCATGCCAAAGCCTCCTGTTGACCGTTCGGATGATAACCCTTGGCCTTATTTTGGAAAAGTTTTGAAGACAACCACTTCACACGAAGAAGGTTGCGAAAGATTCTGGAGCCTTTCCACCGTAAGATTTATCGGTGAAGACAACCAGGTTAAAGGAGTTGAAGTTGAAGAAGTGGAATGGGTTAAAAAGGACGGCCGTCATCAGATGGAAGTTATTCCCGGAACACGACGTATAATTGATGTCGACCTGGTTCTTCTTGCTATGGGATTCGTACATCCGGTTGTGGAAGGATTATTGTCGGAACTGGAAATAGAACTCACCCAAAGAAATAACATCAAGGTGGGTGCCAACCAATCGACTAACCGCCAAAAAGTATTTGCGACAGGCGATTCAGTAAATGGAGCAAGCTTGGTTGTACATGCTATAGCTTCAGGCAGAAAAGTAGCAAAAGAAATTGACAGATTTCTGCGCAATGATTAATTATCAGGAAATAAACCTCTATAATTGACAGAAAAGGATCAACTTTTAGGTTGGTCTTTTTTTTTTGATTTAATGCTATTCCAAGCAACAGAGGCTTGGTAATGAAAGAAAAACACAATCTGAGTAAACAATTTCCCGGTTTTCACATTTATATTAACTTAAATACAATCAATGACAGAAACGGTCCAGAATAATATTTACAAACGGGCGTACCTGTTAATTAAAAAATCGCTCAACGGCGAGGAGCAGGATTATACCAGCGGTAACATCCGGACTGCTGTATTTCTGCTTGCCATTCCCATGATACTAGAACTCAGCCTTGAAAGCGTATTTGCCTTGGTTGATATGTTTTTTGTTGGAAAGCTTGGTCAGAATGCTATTGCCACAGTCGGACTTACTGAATCAGTAGTCTCGCTTGTTTATTCCCTGGCCATCGGAATCAGTACAGCAGCTACAGCCATTGTTGCCCGGCGGATAGGCGAAAAAAATCCAGATGCAGCTGCTCATGCCGGTGCTCAATCGCTGATTGTTTCATTGATAGGCACTTTGTTGATCAGTATTTTAGGCAGTGTTTATGCAGGTGAAATTTTATCACTTATGGGAGCAAGTGCTGAAGTGGTTGCCGAAGGAACAATATTTACCCGGATTATGTTTGCCGGAAGTTCGGCAATTATGTTCCTGTTTCTGATCAACGGTATTTTCCGCGGAGCCGGTGACGCGGCTATGGCTATGAAAAGCTTATGGATTGCCAGCCTCATTAATATTATACTATGTCCCGTTCTCATTCATTTCTTTGGACTAAAAGGTGCTGCCATTGCAACGGTAACCGGCCGGAGTTCGGGTGTAATTTATCAATGCTATCATCTTTTTAAAGGAGATGGAATACTAAAACTCCGCCTGAGCCATTTCCGGATTGATTTCCCAATTCTAAAATCAATTATTAATATTGGATGGCCCGCCACCCTGCAGTTTATTATTGCCAGCGGTTCATGGATCGTTTTAGCCAGGCTCGTTGCTGAAACCGGAGGCACATCCGCTTCGGCAGGCTACCAGATTGCTATCCGGAATGTTGTTTTCTTTATTTTACCTGCATGGGGATTAAGCAATGCCGCGGCAACACTTGTAGGTCAGAACCTGGGTGCCAGGCAAATGCTGAGGGCTGAACAAAGTGTAATGCTTACAACAAAATACAACGCCATTTTTATGAGTTTTGTGATGTTACTGTTCCTGTTTTTTGCCAATCCTATTATCCGTTTCTTTTCAACAGATGAAAGCGTGATAGCCTATGGTGTACAAGCCTTACGGATTATAGGTGCTGGCTATATTTTTTATGGCATAGGCATGGTTATGAACCAGGCACTCAATGGAGCTGGCGATACACGAACACCCACAATTATTAATTTTGTAGGCTTCTGGTTATTTCAGATTCCGTTGGCTTATTTCCTGTCTACAGTAGTCGGACTGAAATCGACAGGAGCTTTTATTGCCATTCCGGTAGCAGAAACACTAATTGCTTTGCTAGCCTGGTATTACTTTAAAAAGGGAAGATGGAAAGATGTGAAGGTTTAAATGGGAAATTCCAAGTTCCAAATTCAAAGATCCAAGACCCAAATTCAAAAACCCACATTCAAAAGAAAAAAAATAGTTAAGGTCAAATCTCAAACCATGTCTTGGAATTTGAGACTTGGAATTTGAGACTTGGAATTTATTTAATACAGCATCCTTGCCCGGATTGTATGCGGAATTGACTTCAGATCTTTTAAAATAGTTTCATCCGTCTGGCTTTCAGTGTCAATAATCACATAGCCGATTTCCGGATCAGTTTGCAGAAATTGTGATGAAATATTGATACCTCTGTCGGTAAAAACATTATTAATATCTTTCAGCAGGCCAGGCATATTTTTATGAATATGCAAAAAACGTTGTTTGTTCACATTTGGCTGAAGTGCGATCTGTGGGAAATTAACCGCTCCTATTGTTGATCCGTTGTCGCTGTAGCGAATCAGTTTTTCGGCAACTTCCGTTCCTATGTTTTCCTGGGCTTCGAGCGTGTTACCCCCAATATGAGGCGTAAGAATCACATTGTCAAACTCCTGCAAAGCACTGCTAAACCTTTCTGCTGATGAAGCCGGTTCAACCGGAAATACATCTGCGGCAACTCCTGACAGATGACCCTCTCTCAAGGCTTTTGCAACAGCAATGTAATCAACTACAGATCCTCTTGATAAATTTATAAGTATAGAACCTTTTTTCATCAAATCCAGTTCCGCGAACGAAATCATATTTTGGGTAAGCTCCGTTTCAGGAACATGCAAAGTGATTACATCCGAAATCTTTAATAAATCGGCGAGGGAAGAACATGCTGTTGCTTTCCCCAGGCTGAGTTTCTTTTCAATATCATAATAATAAACATCCATGCCCATGGCTTCGGCAAGTATAGAAACCTGCGAGCCGATGTGACCGTATCCAATGATTCCCAGGTTTTTACCTCTTACTTCAAATGAGTTTGACGCAAGTTTTAACCATTCGCCCCGGTGCGCCGCGGCGCTTTTTGCCGGAACTTCGCGCATCAGCATTATAATTTCGGCAATTACAAGTTCAGCAACCGAACGTGTATTGGAGAATGGCGCGTTGAAAACCGGGATTCCATGTTTTTTTGCTGACCGCAGATCAACCTGGTTGGTTCCAATACTATAGCACCCAACCCCAAACAACTTTTTAGCTTTCAGAAGAACCTCCTTCGTAAGTTGAGTTCTTGAGCGAATACCAATAATATGAACGTTTTTGATCTTTTCTTCAAGCTCTTTCTCGTCGAGTGCGGTTTTAAAATACTCAATATTTGTATAACCCGATTCAGTAAAGTATTTAACTGCAGATTGATGTATGCCTTCCAGTAAAAGGATATTGATATCTTTTTTATTGAACGAGAATTTCTTTTCCATAAATTGTAATTGACTAATATCTGACTTAGCCGTGCCTATCCGGGTTTATAAAACACAAGCAGAGATTTCATTATCTATTTGTAAATCAAAAGATTTAACCTTAGAACTCAATAAAATCTCTGTGTGTAAATTTAAGAATAAAAATCAAACCGCAGGTCTGTGAATCACGGAATCCTGGCGGCTGATTTATAAGCGAAAAACAAGTATTAAATTTACAAGCGATGAATCAATATTAAAAGCTAAAGGGAACTAAATAAACTTTAGTTCCCTTTAGATTTCTTGTACCAGATTTTAGCATTTCGCTTCTATTTAGGCTTTTCAGTCCTGGAATTTGTGCTGGATTTTTGAGTTCCTGATGAGGATTTCGTAGTTGCTGGTTTTGAAGCAGGCCGGGCTGAAGGCTTCGAGGCCGGTTTCACAGCAGGAGTTTTAGTTGCTGGCCTGGCTGAAGGCTTGGCAGTAGCAGGTTTTGAAGAAGGATAAGTGGTTGCCGGCCGGGTTGAAGGTTTGGTTGTAGCAGGTTTAGCAGAAGGAGATGTTGTTGCTGGCCGGGTTGATGGCTTAGTTGTAGCAGGTTTTACCGTAGGAGTAGTTGTGGCAGGCCTGGTTGACGGTCTTGTTGTACTTTGTTTAGTAGCAGGATTTGTTGTTGTTGGCCTGGTTGATGGCCTTGTTGTTCCAGGTTTTACAGAAGGTTTTGTTGTTGCAGGCCTGGTTGTAGGACGAGCTTCATTGGTATTTACACCTGGTCGGGCAGTCGGGCGATAGCCGTCAGGATGCTTTTTATTAAAGTCAGCTGAGCCCTGTTCCCGCGTTTCGGGACGGGAATATGTATTTTTGTACATTCCACTTTGCCTGTGCTGGTATACTGTGTTAGAATACGCGCGATGACCATGGTAATAATGATCATTATAATGAGGATACCGGTTATAATGACTGTGTCGATAATATCCGTAATAGTGATTATAGTAATGAGAATGGTAACCGTAATAATAATCCCAGTAGTAAGGTCTCCAGGGGTTCCAGTAGGATGGATAATAGCCCCAGTACCATGGAGAACGCCATATTCTATACGTTGGAACATAGATGTATGTTACAACCGGCCAGCTTGCCACCTCTACATATGTAGTTTTGGTAACAACAACTTTCAGATTCGTATTGTTATTTCCTGCATATCCGGGATTAGGCGTTGAAACTGATGCTTCATCGGCGTAATTGGGTTCAATAATATAATCCTTACCGTATAATTCTTCATCGCCGATTAACTGTACCTGGACCTGGCTATTTTTGTCTTTCTGTACTGTAAAAACAGCAACATCCTGGTTTTCTTTTTCGTTTACAGCAACCTGTAACACAATAGCATGTGCATCGCCATCCACGTTATCAATTACCCTGATATAATCGATCTGATCATCATTATTCAAATCAAGGTTGTTGATTTTTGAATCTTCGGCATTCAGGTTCTTTTCAAACTCTTCAAGTGTTTCCGACTCCCGGAAAAGGTCCATCACGGCATACAGATTCAGGTTATCGCCGGGAAGATTAAGTTTTTCTTCGGTATTGTCCTGGGCTACAACTGCTAATCCCAGAAGAAACAGCGAAAGCAGACTAATGATTGATTTAAGACTTTTCATGATACAAAGTTTGAGTAAAAAAATAAGTACAAAATAAATTCACTTTCCCATTTAGAGTTTTACAAAAATCATACCAACAATCATTCAGCATAATCAGAATTGAAGATGAGTATTCAGAAATTATTGAATATTATGCTTTTAGCGTTCGATTTTCTCAATCTCTCCGATAATCTTTGAAATGGCATTATCTACTTTTTCTTCCGGAGCTATACTATTGAATTCGCCCCAGAAGGAATCGTCGTTGGTGTATTGTGCATCCGAAAAAACCATATTTGGTTTTATCACTTCTTCTTTTTGAAATTTCAAAACATTAACAGTATCGATGTTGCAAGTAGCCAGTTCGAGAAAAGTATTAAAATTATCGGATGATAAGTGATGCCTTAAACGTGTTCTCAGTTTTATATCGCATCGCGCATGACTTAAGAAATACTTTCCCTTAAAAGGCGCATAGCTAACTGAATAACTGATTTTTTCAAGTGTCACATTCAATCTGCGGCTTTTTTTCAATACCAGGTCTTCGGCAGCTTTATCCAGAAATGCCGGGTTTATCTCGAAATCAGCGCCAAGTATGGCATAACTATCCTTATCAACATATAAAGTCCCGGCATACAATGGATCGGTAATACCTCTTTTCTGAATAAAAGTTATAACATAAGCATCCTTTGAATTGTAGGAAACCATATCGGAATATGTAAAGATATAACTTGTGGATGATGATAAATCCAGGAAATCGGGAACACATTTAACAATATCGAGTTGCAGAGCAGATAGAATACCAGCTTTCAACTTAAGGAAAACGGTATCTTTCGGATTAGAATCCTCTATCTTTCTCGATTTGAGCAATTTCACCTGGTCGGAATGTTCATCATGCGAATAAGGTGATTTATAAATTTTAAATACTGCCTCGGAATAACTGATATACCGCTTGTTCTTTTCAACTCCTTCCCGATAAAACGAGGTTGTGTAAACAGGTTCATGGTTATTGTTTACAGCGCGTTTTTGCATAGCTTTCGTAATAATCGTATGCGGGTCAATATACCGGATGATAACCTCCTGTAATGAGATGACCCGACGTTCGAGAAAAAGATCAACCTTTTGTTCATTAAGCAGCTTAATCGGGATATTCTGACTCATGAAACCTATATGCGACACTACCAGCGAAGATCCGGCATAGGAAGCAGGTATTTTTAAAGTGAAATAACCATCCATATTCGTGATGGTTCCGATATTTTCCTCAACAATTCCAATGCTTGCAAAAGGAATAGCTGATTTGTTCTCACTGTCGAAAATATGTCCTTTGACAATAATATTTTTAATGGTATCGTGCGTAACAGCCGTAGGTTGTGGCAATCTCACATTCAGTTTTTCCTTTATTACACGATAAATCAAGATGTGCTGACCAATAACTTTGTATTCAATTACAGGATCACCGAGGATATTATCGAGAACTGATTTCAAGGATTGATTTTCAGCAACCAGTTTCACGCGCTTATCGCTTTCAACTACCTGGCTGTCGTAGATAAAAAGGCAACCCGCTTTGTCGGATATCAGGTTGAGGGCATTGTAAAGAGTGGTGTGTTGTTTGGGAATGGTTATGGCCTTGTCTAATAATGACTCCTGGGCAAATGCAGCATTAACAAAAAGAAGGAATAAAAGTGAACTAAATAGAGTGAAAGTGTCAGACACCCTGCGGGTGTGCAGACACTTTCGGGTGTGCAGACACTTTGGGGAAATACATGAATAAGAAACGCCGGAATCCTGAAGATTAATTCGTCCCCGTGTTTTCTTTATTTTCAGATAATACAACAGACCCATTTATATTTTGGCTTTTCAGGTTCAGGGTCACACATATGAGCTCGGTCATCGTTTCGGCAGTTTCGTTATTGAACGTAACTGTAAGTTTGCGGGTCCCTGTTTCTTTTTCAGCAACTGCAAATGTAGTATTGAAATTCCGGTTAAGCACACTAATAATATTTTGAAGTGATTCGTCTTTAAAATGCATACGCTGTTTATACCATTTATTTGACTGATTAACAGCATGTTTCGTTTTTACAAAGCTGTTTTTAACTTCATTGATCTTTTCGCCGGCTACAACCAGTTCGGAATGCGAAGGATTTTTCTTAAGCGTAACCTTAACTTTACCCCTGTCGACGACAAGCTCAAAACCTTTTCCATTCTGTGTTTTTACATTAAAAGCTGTGCCCAGAACTTCAATAAAGGCTTCATCGGTTTCAATAATAAAAGGTTTTTCAGGATTTGACGTGATATCAAAAAATGCTTCGCCTTTTAATTCAACGTTACGCGAATCGTTTTCAAATTCTTTTGGAAAGGAAAACAGTGAATTTTGCGCAATATAAATTACAGAACCGTCGGTGAGTGTTTTAATCAATGTATTTGCCTCGTTTCCGGTATCAACGCGAACCAAAGCAACGGAAGGCTTCCGGTTCACCTGAAGAAAAATTACAGTTCCTATCCCAACCAGAATCATGATGACTGCAGCTGCCTTTATAAACACAGGAATCATCCGTCTCTTAGCCATGGGAACCCCTGACGGAATGAGGTTTTCCTCATCCAGCCTGTCATGTAGTTTATTCCATGCATCGCGGGTATCAGGCGATTTCTGTTCCTTATATCCTTTCATGGCTGTCCATTGTTTTTTCATTTTTTCAATACTGGTTTCATTCTCTTCCGAAACTGCAATTTCACTTTCAAAATCAAGTAATTCATTCTCACTCATCTCACCACTCAGGTATTTCGCGAGAGTTTCGGCATATTGTTGGTTATTATCTATTGTTTTCATACGAGTGGCGGTTTAGGGGTTGAAGGGTTTCCGGTTTCTGGTCTCTGGTCTCTGGTTGCAAGATTCGAACTATTCACTATTAACTGTTCACTTTTAACTACTTATTTTTAACTCTTCCCCGGTAAATTCTTTCAATGATGTTCTGAAGAACTGAAGTGCTTTCCCCATATCCGCTTCAACTGTTTTAACCGAAATGGAAAGTATTTCAGCTATTTCGCGGTATTTTTTCCCTTCGAACCTGTTCATCCTGAAAATCGTGGAACAGCGCTCCGGCATCTTTTTTAAAGTTGCATTTATTATGTTATTCAATTCCTGAACCTCAATGTTTTCCAGATTTTCAGAAGGACTCGTTTCCTCAAAATCGCTGAGAACATGTTGGGTATATGTTTCGCGTACAGCAAGATGTTGGATATGATGCAATGCGTTGTTTCGTATTGATTGATACAGGTATGCGTTTAACGACAACTTCGGGCTGAATGACTCCCTGTTTTTCCAGAAGTTATAGAAAAACTCCTGTACAATATCTTCCGAAGTATCCATATCCCTGAGTATCTTATTTGCATGATGGCAAAGTGGCTCATAATACTTAACAAAAAGCCGTTCAAATTCCCTGATGTCGCCACCTTGTATTTTCTTCTGTATGTAGAAATTGGTTATAGACATTTTGTGTTCAGGGGTTAGGCTTTGGGGTTAGGGGTTAGTATCTAACCTTTTAATTTATTCGCTCCTTGCTTATTTTAAATGAGCTCATGAGATCGCTGCGCTATGTTGATGTTTTTTCTGGCACAATATTTCAGGAAGAAATTAAAAACATTAAACACAAAACACAAAATGTAAAAGTTTCGCACGCTCCCTTACTTTAGTGTTTATTATTCTGTGTTATATATTTTTCATTACTTTTTAATTCTGGCTTGTCCAGGTTAGGGATTAGGGGTTCTTAAATCAACTTCACTCTTCCAAACAAGATCTGAAAATCGAAAGTCGGAAGGCACATCCCCTCCGACATTCAACTTCCGGCCTACAACATTTTTATTTCTTCAAACTTTTCGCCAGTTTTTTAATAGCCATTTCAATAGATTCTTCCGGTTGAATGATATTATATTCGCCCCAGAAATTAGGATCTGAAAAATTCTGGACCTTATCAGCAAACACCATATTAGCTTTAAATGTTTCCTGATTTGCAAATTTAACTATATTATCTTCATGCCTGTCGGTGATAGCAACTTCCGACATAACAGAGTAGTAATTTTTAAACAGTCTTTTTTTCCAGTCACAACGGAATTTAAGATCAACCCTGACGTAATTGAGGTAATACTTGTTGTTTTGTTCCTTGTAGATAACCAGGTAACTGGTAGATGTTGGCAGGAAGATTAATCCCATAGGTTTTTTCTGAACAAATACGCGCGAAGCCTTATCCACATCATTCAGGTCGAGACTGAATTCAGCCCTCGTTATAGCTATATTATCCTGGCCGATAAAGAGTTTACCAAAGTAAAGGGGTTCATCCTTAACTACATTAGGCGAAAAACTAATCACCCAATTGGGTTTGTTATCAATATTTACCATCGAAGCAAATTCGAACTGGTAATTATCAAGATTATCCAGGGCAATGCTAAGGTCGGTATTTTTAACAATATCCAGCAACATCGAAACGTTTGGTCCGCCTTGCAGTTGTACCATTAAAGTATCTGCTTTTTTCACATTGGTACCTTTACGTCCTTTGTAAATTTTCACCTGGTCGTTTTGCGAACTTGGATAAGCTGCTTTATAAATATCGACTACAGCTTCAGAAATAGACAGGTAGTCGCGGCGTTGCTTGATGGTTTCACGATAAAAACCAGTCATCATATTGGGTACATCGCTATAATTCTTTTTAATATTTCTTAAAGCCATTTCCACTATCCCTCTTGCATCACTTGGAATAATCGAAATCTCCTTTAACATAATAGCTTGTGGCTCAAGAAAGAACGCTTTCTCTTTTCCTAAGGATTCACTGATTTTAAACTTTGTAGTGGCATAACTCAGGTGAGATACCTCGAAGACATCGATAGTACTGGCTTTACTAACTTTCAGGGTAAATTCACCATCAGAGTTGGATACAGTGCCAATTCCTGTTCCGGGAATGGAAATGGTAGCATAAATAATCTTTTCACTTGTTTTGGCATCCTTCAGAATCCCGTTTATGGTTACAAATGGATCGTTATCGCTTTGTGCGTAAGTTGAGCCATAGCTTGACATAAAGATAATAATGATGCCCAGGCGCAGTAAATTGTGAATCAGGGTTTTCATGGCTATTGTTTTTTATGGATTAGTAAATTGTGTCAGTGGTACATGTATAAGAGACTTCAGGATGGAAATACCCTATGGTTTTTAGACTTAATTTTAATAAAACTAAACCGGTTTTAGTGTCAGACACCCTTTGGGTGTACAGACACTAAATGACATACTTCGGGCGCGCAGACACTTAAATTTCAGTAAACCCGAAACAAAAGGACGGCTGTAATGGTTTATAATACAAAACATAAAGAATGAACTCCTTATACAACATTACACTCTTTCTACATTCCTGGAACCGCTGGCTTATTCTTGTTGCCGGCGTTATTGTTATTGCCGCAGCCATAAAAGGCCTTACGGCAAAATCGGATTACAGCCCTTTTCAGAAACGCTGGTCATTGATCTTTTTGAGTAGCCTCCATCTGCAACTTTTGGTTGGTATACTTATGTACTTTTTTATTAGTCCGGTTACGGCACTTGCGCTAAGTGATTTCGGAGCGGCTATGAAAGATTCGGTTTTAAGGTTTTGGGCAGTTGAACATACTCTGGTAAATATAATAGCAATTGTCCTGGCTCAAACTGGCAGTATTTTGGTGAAACGCATAAGCAATTCAGCCGGTAAGCACAAACGGACTTTGATATGGTCAGGTATTGCCTTGATACTTATTCTGGCTATGATACCTATGGGGATGATGGGCGTTGAACGGCCTTTGTTCAGATTTTAGCCTATTTTCACTTTCATAATATTCAAAATCGCTGAATTCTATTGTTTTATGGAGCGGTATATAGCATTTCTGCGAGGCATTAATGTTTCCGGACAGAAACTTATAAAAATGGATGCTTTGCGAATGGTTCTGGCTAATAATGGTTTTGCTGATGTGAAAACCTTTATTCAGAGTGGGAATGTTATTTTTAGTACTACAATTACTGATCCAAATCATCTGATTCTGGAAATTGAAGACCTGACAGAAAAACATTTCGGTTTCCGAACAGATGTCATTCTTCGCAGGCATAGTGAAATTGAAAACGTTTTGGGTGTACTTGAAGCGATCAAATTTCAGGAAGTTGAAGACCGGAAGTATTATATCACTTTTGCTAAAGAAGAATTTTCCGTGCATCTGGAAGTCCCATTGTTTTTAAAAAACCATGATGTTGAGATAATCTACCGCAGCAGCAAGGACTTTATATCTGTTTCAACCGAATTTAAAGGTACTTACGGTTTTCCAAACAGCTTTATTGAAAAGCTAACCGGAATTCCGGCAACAACCAGGAATCCAAATACACTGGAGAAAATAGTAAAACTCTGAACAATACCTTAAATGCACTATTTTCTATTTTCTATTCACTATTAACTTTTTAGTAACTAATCAGTTTGTCTAAAGTATTGAAAAACAAATATATGCCACAGATAACACAGATTTCACAGACAATTATACCTCATTTTTAATTGAAATTAATTGAAAAACTGCTAAAAGCAGTTTAAAATCTGTGTAATCCGTGTAATCTGTGGCAAAAAAACATTATAATCAGACTGATTAGTTACACTTTTTACTTTAGTTTTCGTGTTAAATCTAGCAGCCCATTAATTATGGTCAAAGGATGTGCCGGATTGCCCGGAAT
>CAIRMR010000108.1 GCA_903879715.1 uncultured Bacteroidales bacterium | reverse complement strand
TACAATGTTATTTCTTTAGCATCCTATCTGTTGCCAACCATTGCCAAAATTAGTGCGAAAAATATTTATTGCAACAAATTTTATCTGTATCATTTGCAAGGGGTTATCTTCGGTTGTTTTTTCATGCGGAATCGCTGCATAAATGGAACGCTTACTATAAATTCAGGTGTTAGTTTGTCAACAATTGATGGTATAGGTGAAGAAATTGTTATTAACGGTACTTTTTTACACAAGGGAACTGTCCCTGATCCTATGAATGGCACTGGATCAATAAATTCTGGTGGAACGTATATTCATAATACCACTTCCTCTGCAGCAAGAATGGTAGATTTCTTCTCTTCGAAAAATGACAACAGTAATTGGATTTATAGAGGTTCAAGCACCTTAACTCCTGCACTTTCAATGGGGAATAAGACTTTTGGAAATTTAAGTATAGAATCAACATCTGGCTCATATTCTCTAACTTATTCGGGTACATCTGGTGTAACAGTTAATGGCAATTTTCAACTTGGCTCTAATGTTACTCTTAATATAACAAATACTGCAATTAATAGTTTTAAAGAGAATTATACTATTAATGGTATCATAACCTATTCGACCGGAACTCAGAATTTTGCATTTAATGGAATATCCCCACAAATAATTTCTGGTTCTGGTTCAATTGCCTTTGAAACAATGTCAATTGCATCTGGTGCAAATGTAACTTTATCTAATAATGTTAACATTAACAATGGTTTTATTTGTACTGTTAATGGCACATTAGATTGTGGCGCAAGTTCTGTAGTTTCTGGTTTAGGGGCTTTTACATTAGCAAGTGGTGCAACCTTAAAAACTGCAAATGCAACTGGTATTAATAGCTCAATTACAGTATCCGGTGCAATAAACCTGCATGCTGCCTCAAACTACGAGTTCAACGGCACATCATCCCAGGTAACCGGTGCTTTATTACCAGCCACAGTTAACAACTTTACTATTGACAATGCTGCCGGTGTTAAACTTAGCAATACGGCACTAACTGTTAGTGGAACAATGACCATTAATTCGGGGAAATTATTCACACTCGAAAGCGGGAAGCAGCTAACAGTTACTACCACTCTTTCTAACCATGCAGACAATGTTAATGCCGGTTTGGTATTAGAAGATGGAGCCTCACTAATAACCTTCGGCACTGTTAGCGGCGGCGCAACTGTTAAACGCAATATTTCAAACGACATGGTTTCCCATTTCCTGTCATCACCCGTTAGTGGCCAGGCATTTAAAACAGGATTTATTCCCGGAAGTGTTAATACTACTTTCGAGTTTTATTATTTTGACGAAACAGTATTGGATGGCAAGCCCTGGATAAATTCAAGAACCGCTGAAAATGCTGGATTAGCTGGCTGGACAAACGGTACTTTTGAAGCAGGAAGAGGATACCTGTGTGCGTATAATGCCACTTGGGGAACTGAACATACCTTTGCCGGAACTTTATTAAGTGGAGCCTACAGCCCTGCTGTTACCAATACACCAGCCGGAGGCAACGGATGGAATCTCATAGGAAATCCTTATCCATCGTCAATTGATTGGAACCATGTAACAAAACCGGGAGTACTAAATTCATTTTATTATGTTTACGATCCCACTGCAAACCAGGCAGCAGGTAAATACCGCTACCACAATGGAACAGCAGGTAGTACCGGAGCAACACAGTACATTGCCTCCGAACAGGCCTTTTTTGTTTATGCTTCCGATGCTTCAACATTAAATTTAACCAACTCAGACCGTGCTCATAGTTCTCAGGGTTTCGTAAAGTCAACCAATAGCGAACTAAGCGAATTTGCCCTCGAATTAAAATATGGCAATTATTCGGATGAAGCAAAAGTTGGGCTGTCAGATGTGTCGCAACAGGAACAGGATAATTATGACGCCTACAAACTTTACAGTTTCACAGCCGGCCTTCCATACCTTTATACCCTTACTTCCGATGGTACAAAAGTGGCTTACAACTCCATCCCCGAGATAACATCAACAGATATTCGCCTGGGAGTTGTTATTCCACAGGCAGGCCAATACACCATTAATCTTTCGGCTTACCAGGGTAATTTCGAATTTGTAACACTCGTTCTGCAGGATTTGCTAACCGGGGTAACGCAGGATTTAAAACAAAATCCTTTATACACCTTTACAGGCGACCCCAACGGCGATGCCAACAGGTTCCTCATTAAGTTTGCCAATGTTGGCATCGAAAATCCGGCAGCCACCGAAGCAGGTATTTACACGTATGGCAATATTTTGAACATACTTAACCCCGGTAATGCCACCCTCGAAGTGTACAACATGGCAGGGCAGCGCGTGCTTATCGAACAGATCAACAGTAGCGGTCTTTACCAGACAACGCTGAACAATCGCTCCGGTTATTATGTTGTTAGGCTTACAAATGCCGGTCAGGTAAAGGTTTCTAAAGTTTTATTCAAGTAATTTAAAATAACTAAAAGATATGAAAAGGCTCATTTTCAAAGGATTTTTAGTAACGCTGTTTATAATGGGAACAGCCACGTTTAACACGATCTCATCACAGGAAGTTCCGCCACCTCCACCCGAACAAGGTCAGGGTGGCAACCAACCTCCCGGCGGCGGTGCACCCATTGGCGAAGGAATGATTTTCCTGACCATGCTTGGCGCAGCTTATGGCGCCAAAAAGTGGCAGAAATCGAAACAAACAAACTAAAACCCGGACATCCGGTTTATGTTCTTCCTCAAAGCCCCGGCAGTGTTTTAAACGCTGGCGGGGCTAATATTGTAAATGTCGCTCTTCGTCGCATCAAAAGGTTTTTTATGTTGAACCGACATTTTATTCGAAATTTCCGTTAATACTTTTTACTTTTGTAAAAAATCGCAATATGAAGAAGCTGTTTATC
>CAIRMR010000107.1 GCA_903879715.1 uncultured Bacteroidales bacterium | reverse complement strand
GTATTGGTTTTGGTATCTTCCAGGGTAGCTTTGCTGATGCCATTCAACTGGCTGATTGCAATGCTGTAAGTTCCGCCCTCGCTGTTCGAAAAACCTAGTTGTACCACCTCGCAGGACGGACGTACATCGATGGATAACTTTTTATCGCTGGAATAGGAATACAGTTCCGAAAGTCCTGCTGTTCCTGAGGCAAATTTGTACGCATCGTGCTGCAGGTCGAAATCTTCGGTGGCTTCATCGCTGAAGTTCACATACAGCTTATCCGAAATCCCTATGCTTTCAGTTTCCAGCACCAGCAGATTCTCTTTGGTTTCTTCCGCCGATTTGTAATAGCTGCTCATGGTATGGGTTCGGTTGGCGTTGGTAAGCGAGAAAGTACCGTTTGATTCAGTAACAATAAAGAAACCCTGCATGGTTGGGATATACCGTGAGCCTGTACCGGTTTCGTTCCAGCTTACATACAAGGAACCGTTATAGTAATAAACTGCTCCATAGGTTGTTCTTAGTCCTTCCCAGTCTATCGCGGAAGGGTAGGGGTTACCAAGCAGGTTGGCACCTTCATTGGCAAGTGGATCTGATGAGTATTCAGTGAAGCTTATGGCTTGACTTTGATTGCCGGTATTGGGTGTGCCGGTAAACGTATACGAAGCTGATGGGGCTTTCGACGGTGTAGCCCACAAGCCATAACCGTGCAAAGGTTGTAGTGATGCATCCGGGTTTGTGATATCAGTCCAGGTATGTGAACCTTCGCTCCAGCTTTGCAGGTAATCGCCAAGGAAAATACTGGCAGTAGCGGAAGTAACAGGGCTCGACACCAGGTGCCATGTACTTGCTGATATGTCCCTCTTTATGCTGATGGTTCCGTTGTTGGTAATACTCCCATTGGTAATCAGCGAGCCACCGGAGTTTACTATCAGGCTTGCACCGCTGTTCACCGTCATGTTGTTGCAATTAGCACCCACGCCGGAAACAATAAGCGGATCGTTGGTTACATCGGGGATGGTAACATTGTCCGAAGCTGTGGGTACCGAACCGGTACTCCAGTTGCTGCCGGTATTCCAGGCTGTCGAGGTTGTACCTGTCCAGGTTATATTTGCGATATAGGTAAATCCTGCCAGAGTTGCTGTTCCGCCTGCTGTGGTTACACTTACATTACCCGTTGCTCCATTGCCTACCACAGCGGTAATGCTTGTGGCACTGACAACTGTATAAGAGCTTGCGGCTGTGCCACCAAAACTAACTGCGGTAGCACCCGTAAAGTTGGTGCCAGTTATGGTAACGGTGGCGCCTGAAGCTGCACTGGTAGGGGTGAAAGAGCTGATGGCAGGGGTTAATATTTCAGAAAAAGTACCCACGCTCAGCATGGTTGCGCTTGGTGTTGTTACCGAAACCTGGCCTGTATTCCCATTGGCTACAACAGCTGTAATGCTGTTTGAATTGACTACTGTAAAAGACGCTACAGGAACACCACCGATGCTAACGGTCGTTGCACCGGTAAAATAATATCCGGTTAAAGTAATAGTTGTTCCTGCAACAGCTGAAGCCGGCGATATATTGGTAATTGGATTTGGAGATGAAACCAAAGGATTTGGGGCGTTGCCGGTTGGATAGTGATCATAATCAAATAAAATTCCGGCAGGAGTGTTAGCGCTACTCATATCATAATATAAATATGTGGAAGTACTCCCCAACACTGAGCCAATATACCAAAATGTGCCATTCCAAAAATCAGTAACCCGATACAGATACATTGTTGGAGAGCCGGCTTTAACATAATAGCTAACATCATCATTTAATCCTGCTTCGGTGTAAATTCCGTTTGCATCAGCAGTACCGGCACCGCTCGCTAAAAAATAAACAGGCCGATAGATAAAAGTGCCGGCACTTGCAACCGTTCCGCCTGCCGTGGTTACACTTACGTTACCCGTTGCCCCATTGCCTACCACAGCGGTAATGCTTGTGGCACTGACAACTGTATAAGAGCTTGCGGCTGTGCCTCCAAAACTAACAGCGGAAGCACCGGTAAAGTTGGTGCCGGTAATGGTAACGGTGGTACCCGAAATACCATTCGCCGGACTAAAAGACGTAATGGTTGGAGGAGGATTTGAGGCTCCACCATAGAAACGAAGTTCACCAATGCCTAAGTAATTATTAACTAATTCAAATTTAACATACCTTGCAGTGAAGCTTAATCCTGTGGTGGTCATAACACCTAAGGTCACATTGGGAATACTTCCGATCAATGTGTATGTGCTATTATCTGAGCTACCATATACCTTTGCTGCATTCAGGTAACTGGCTCCCCAGCTACAACCTCCCTGGGGAGCAACTTGCATGTCTGAAATTGATTTTAACGAACCCAAATCATAAATGATGTATGAATATCCATAATTTGTTTCATTGCCCGTACCGTAATTTCCGTCTGTTACACCAGCCACAGTATTAGCTGCACATACATCAGAATACCAGGAAGGAGAAACCCCTGTTATACCCGCAATGGGGATTAGCGTTTGTGCATTCGCCCCTGGCAATAATATCATTAAAAACAGAAGTAACAGCAAAGCGCTTTTCTGCAATTTTGCATCCGGAATAACGGGTTTCGGAGAGTTAGTTTTCATAAGTGTGAGAGCTGAATTAAAATGCTGATGGTTTACTATGTTTAAACGTTTTAGTGGTGGTGCGGGTTTACTCGCTGCATGTTACCTGCAGACCTGAACCCGCCGCCCTGTACCTGGCCATAAATTTTTATCTGCGAACATTTCAACATGCTGCAAACATGGTGTTTTAACTTGGGACCACAAATGTACCCGATGAGCCGCTGAACAGGTGTTCAAAAAAGAACTTTCGATTTTCAAATTCGTACTTTTTTTACCAGGGTGTAAAAATATCAATACCAAAAACGAACTTCAGTGTATCAAAAATGAACTTATGGTTATCCCTGTCCCGGAATTATTATATGTATGTATTTATAAAACCGGTATTTATAGCATGGATACCTGATGCCTTCCTGAAAATGGTTTAAGAATACGGTGAGAATGGATTGAAAATAATCGTAAATTGCATTGCCAATATCCCAGGTTATGCGATTGATTAATCATGTGTTTCTTTATCTTACACTATTGTTGACACTAAGCGTACAGGTAAATGCACAGTCATATTCCAATGCGGAGGTAAGCGGTTTGATGAAAAAAGCTGAGTATCCGGAAGTTGCCCGTGTTGCTGCTACGCGGTTGAAAGCTCTGCCGTTATCGGCAACCAATGAGAGGTTGTATTATCTTACTAAACTTGGGCTTGCCCGGTTCAGGATGGGGAATTTTGATACCGCTTATCGTATTGGCAGGCAGGCGCTTGAACTAACAAGCCAAACCCGCGACTCGGTGCTGATTTCCGACACCTGGCTTTTAATGGCTTACGCCTGCAACCGTACAGGCCGGTTCGACAGCGCTATATTATTTTCCCATAAGCTACTTAATTATTCCATCAGAAATAACGACCATGTAAAGCACGGAAATGCCCTTACCTCGCTATCGACCATTCTGATGCAAAACAAAAGGTACAGGGAAGCATTAAAATACAATTTCGAAGCCAATGCGTTGTACAGGAAGTATGCCGACAACCTGTTTCTGGCTGCTTCAGAATATAATATCGGCCTCGCTTACCTCAATCTGAATAAACCTGACAGCAGCCTGGCATACCTGTTCAGGAGCCTGAATACCTACAGGAATTATCCCAAAGGGGATTTGAATGCCTATATATTGGAAGCCATTGCTGATTGTTACCATACCAAAGGGAATATTCCGTTGTGGGAAGAATACCTTTTAAAATCCAATGAAGCGGCAGCAAAAAACGGCAACCAACAGTTTGTGGCATTGAGTTTTACCCAGCTTGGTCAGCAAGCGTTAAGCAAGGTTAATTACACTGCCGCATGCAATTACCTTATAAAAGCCCGCGAAGCACTGCAAAAACAGCCTTATCCTGCATTACAGATGAGGGTCGACTCGATGTTGTACCTCACTGCCAGGGGGCAGATGCGGTATGCCGAAGCGCTGAAGTGGCTGGAATCGTACACAACACTTCAAAGGCAGATATTTACCGAACAACAGTCCGTATCACTTAACCAGATAATGGTTGAAAATGAAACCCATAAAAAGAACCTGCTGATCCTTCAAAAGGAACTGGAGCTCAGCAAGGTAAAACGAAGTTTGTCGAACCTTATTATTGCCGCAGTTTTCATACTTCTTTTTGCAGGAGTGTTGCTGGTTTACCTTGTGAGGGTGTCGCGATACCGTAACAAGCTCTTTCTTATAAACAAGGAACTTGATCAGCAACTGCAAATAGCAAGGTCAAGGTTCGAAATGAAACTCACTGAACCGGCAAAGGATGGCGAAAACACGGAAAATGATTCAGACTCGTTGCCGGAAGAAGATCAGAATCAAAGGAGTATAATACTTTACGGCAGTTTGCTTAACCTTATTGAAACCCAAAAACTGTACCTCGATACGGAGCTGAATGTTAAAACCCTGCAGAATAAGCTTGGAACAAACAAGAAGTACCTGTATGAGGCTATAGCGCAGTTCTCGGGTACTAATTTCAGGGGATTGGTAAACCGTTACAGGATAAACGAGGTTCGACAGATAATGGAAGAAACAGTGGGCAAAGAGGAAACGATTTCTGTAAATAACATCGCCCTGGCAGCCGGCTTTAATTCAGGTACTTCATTTTACAGGATTTTCAGGCAATATACCGGCCTTACGCCAAACGAATATGCTTTGGAAGTGAAACGCGAACTTAAAAAACGGAAATCGCACACAACCGATACTGAAGTAGTGCCCGAATAATTTACCCTGTAACTTTCAGCTTTATCTCACAATGGAATAAAGGGGTTAGGGGACTCAATCGTGCAGTCGCTCTCTCCCCATCACTCCCTCACTCGCTGGTGCGGATTTGTAATCCGTGCTGGTATAATTAACCCACCATTCGCGCTCATCTTTTTATAGACGCGTGCAGATAAACCCAGCTTTAAGAGGCACGGATTACAAATCCGCGCCAGTGGGTTCTATGATCCGTAATCCACGCAAAAGGATTCGCTCAGTAGTGGTAGGACAGCAAAGAAAACTATTGAAAATTTTAAATAAATTTAGAGACTGTCTAAAAACAGCAACTTCGTTTAACAGTGGTAAAAAATGTTAATAAAAATGCAGTAAAAATGATTTAAAGTAATGACTATCAGTTGTTTAAATTAACAATATTTCATAACTTTATGGAAATCAAACACATAAAGAAACATGAAAACATATTCAAGCAACTTCACCGATAGTCAATGGAAGGCAATATTAGACATTCTGAAAGACAAACGAAAGCGAAAACATACTTTAAGAGAAATTTTTGATGCACTCCTCTATTTACTTAAAACAGGCTGCCAATGGCGCATGCTGCCAATACATTTTCCATCATGGAAACTTGTTTACTACTATTTTACCAAATGGAAGAATGATGGTGCCATCGAATTAATACATGAATTAACCAGAGATAAGGCGCGAAGGAAAGCTGGAAAGAACGAATCGCCGAGCGTTGGAATCATTGATAGCCAAAGCGTTAAAACGACTAGAATAGGAGGATTAAGCCAAAGGATTGATGGAGGCAAAAAGACCAAAGGAAGAAAACGACATATTATTGTTGATACTATGGGACTGTTGTTGGCGGTAGTTGTTCATGCTGCCAATGAGCATGATAGTAAATCGGCTCCGATGGTCATAGCAGAACTCAGGGGAAGGTTTGCTCTACTAGTGAAGATAATTGCCGATGGAGGATACAGAGGTGAACTGATCGAGAACACTCGTAAAATCTATGGATGGATAGTTGAAGTGGTGCTTCGATCTGATACTGCTACTAAATTTGAAGTGCTTCCAGAACGTTGGATTGTTGAAAGAACATTCGTTTGGTTTGAAAGTTATCGCAGATTAAGCAAAGATTTTGAGTTTCAAACCGAAACAAGTCAAGCAATGATCCAATTAGCCACGATAAAACTTATGCTTAATAGAATTAAAAAATAAAATTCAGGCAGTCTCTTAATGCTTTTTATTTTTCTTTGATTGGCTATACCATTGGCTAGCCTTAAAAATAAAATACAATATTAATGGAGGGGCACCTATAAATAGCAGTAATTCGATTGGGCCAATTTTCCCCATATTATTTTTATTTCAAAGGTAAAGTTAATTTTTACTGCTTCATCTTTGGAATTAAATCCGTTTACGGAACTGCCAAGGTGGCTATTTATCTGAAAGATAGCATGATATGCGGCAGTATATATTTTGCCATGCTCTGGTACGATGAAAAATTATACCCGCTGATATATTATATGGAAGCAATCTGAAGATATCTGCACCCAGCTGAAAGTTTTCAGTGCACAACCTAAGGCCAGTATTTTACTTCCTGTCTTTTTCTGAGCCGCGGAATTAAGAATCTTGTCAGGCAAGAATGGTTTACCGACAGTATTTTTATATTGCACTAACAGGAATTACTACTTAGTTAAGGGTTTTTCTTTTGAATTTCGAACAAGAAACATCCCTGCCTGCTTCAGGCAAGGATGTTTGATTTTAGAAGTTTGGCTAAATCAACGATGTAAATCTAAAGCCATTAATACTCTTTCTTAAATCATTTATTCCTTCACTAAATGACATTTTTTAAACGGGACAAATCATTAAGCTGGTCCATACTTTTAAAAACAGTCTGCAAAAAGCTGCCATCTTACAATTTGAACCGGTAAATTCAGTAGCTTTACCTTTGATAAAATAATCGTATCCGGACGGCCAGGGGTAAGATTAATTTGAAACCCTTTCCTTATACTTAAAAACGAATTAGCGTTCACGCAAAGGAGCGACCTCCGCTTATTTAAAGTTTAATATCATCACGCAAAACAGGCATTATGAATTATAAAGGAGTAATTTTTGATTTAGACGGCACATTGGTTGATTCACTTGAAGACCTTGCAGATTCAATGAATACCATACTTCAAAACTTCAATTTCCCTACCCATCCGCTTGTTGCTTATAAACAGTTTATTGGCAATGGAATCCGGAATCTCGTGTACAAAACATTGCCCGAAGCAAACCGGGACGAGGCAACAATTAATACATGCTTCAATTTGATGATTGAGTTTTATCGCGACAATTGTATTAATAAAACAAAACCCTATGATGGGATCACAGCGTTACTTGATGCGCTGGTTTCCCGTGATATTAAAATGGCTGTATTTTCGAACAAGGCGGATGAATTTACCAGGAAAATTGTACAGGCTTTGCTGCCGGGATGGAAGTTTGAAGCCGTAGTCGGATTAAGCACCGAAGCACATAAAAAACCAAATCCCTATGTAGCTTTGCAGTTAAGTGAAAAATTTGGCCTCAGCCCTGAAGAGATAGTTTATGTAGGTGATTCCGGCACCGATATGCAAACGGCAAATAATGCCGGAATGTACGCGGCAGGAGCGTTATGGGGCTTCCGGACAAAGGAGGAATTAACAACAAATGGAGCTAATTGCCTATTATGCAATCCCTTGAACCTGTTAAATATTTTATAAACAAACAGATTAAAAACTGGAAATTACAATATTACGTGAGTGAGTTTAGCAGAAAAACAAGCACTCTTTTTTAATACCTGAAGGTTGAATTAAAAGAATCAATAATCCATTTTCTAAAAATTGGGTAATTTATCTTGCCGGGAGTCAGGCTGGGCTTTGCAACGACTTTTCTTTTTGTAATCACCTTTGAAGGTATAATAAAAGGCCATCCCCAAACCAGGGGATGGCCCGAATAAACACTGATACTCATAAAAATGAGTTAGCCTGATGGTGGAATTTTACTTACCGACGATGATCTTCCTTACGATTTGCTGTTCACTATTCCTGATCACAACCATGTAAATTCCGGGATCAACCGGCCTCAGGTCGATAAGCTGTTCGAAACGGCCATTCACCTGAATATCTCTGATTTCACGGATCTGCAGGCCCAGGTTGTTGAAAACAGTGATAGTAAAGTTTTCCTTTGAGGCGGAGGTCATCGAAACCATAAACTTTCCATCGTTTGGAACCGGGAAGATCATAATCGCTTCTGTTTGAGTGACAGCAGGGGTAGATACCTGGGTAAGTTCATATGCGCCCATGGTCGGAACACTTGCGCGGGATATCCCTGCGTAGTCGGTGGTGATGCCGGGTATCGGCGTTCCTGCAACCAGCAGGGGTTGCTGTGGATGAAGATCTGTGGAGGAAACATATAAAGGATCGATACTCAGAGAATGTGCATCCTGTCCTGTAGCAGCTTTCCACTCAGCCAGGTTACTCCGGTCAGTATAATTATAATTGGCAAGCGGTCCTGCCACACTATAAAAATCATTATAATCTGAGGTCATAACAGGTGTCTCCAATATATAGATTGTATAATGCTTGCCTGTCCCGCCTGAACTCCTCAGGTTGGAAAAAATGTTGTTTTTAAATTCGGTTACATTGGGTACTGCGCCATAATATGCATATGTTGAAGATGTTCCGGTAGATGGACCGCTGATATGGAAATCATTATAATAGAATTTAAAGTTAGTATTGTACCAGCCGGCATTAAAAACTCCATAAATGATGGGGTTGGTGGAAGCCCCGGCGTCGAGAGAGATGATGTTATTGGAGTATTCATTAACTGTACTAGCAGTCATGGCAACGATCTCGATTCCAATTATGGTTGGCGAAAGGGCAGCATTTGCAGCAGAGATGCCAAGGATCTTGTTTTTTCTTGCACTCGCCTCTTTAACGCTTATTCCACAGACCCTCGGGGATCCGGAAGCAGCGGTCAGGGCCCAGTTCCCGAAGATGTTGTTCTCCACCGCGTTGTCTGGATTGACCGAGGTAAGGTAAAGTCCGTATACTTTTCCGGTACCTGCATAGGTAATGGAGCCAGCCACAGTTTCACTGCCCACGGTGTTGTTCATAATGTTGAACAGTCCGTCAATGATTTTTATCCCGTAAAAGGTTGACGCCCCGGAACTGGTCATGGCAATATTCCTGATAATGTTGTTCGAAATAGTTAAAGGACCTGCATCAGTGCCAGATGCATGTATCCCTGAAAAGTCTCCTGTGAGCGGACATGTCCAGGCATTTCCCTGGCAAAGCGGAGCCTGACCGCCAATATAGTTGCCGGTTACCAGGTGGTTGAATGCCGTAGACATCAAGTGAATGCCCGACTGCCCTGTGGCAGGTGCCATGGGGGAATTATAATATAAACTATTCCCGCTTATAAGCGCACCGTTGGCTGCTGACATGATGTATATGCCGATGAGGTTGAAGTTATAGATATTATTATTCAGGATGCTCAGTGAACTGGTCGGGGAGGCACAGTAAATCCCCACTCCGGGGATTCCGGTAGTCCCTGTAGTTGCGTCACGCAGATCGTTGCCCGAGATCTCGACCGAATTGTTGCCGGTATTTCCGATGGTCACGGTTCCATAAGATGTCGAGCTGCAGTTATTTTCGATGGTCGAGTTTTTCAGATAACAGTTCTGCGAGCTGTTGTTGAAAAGTATCGTAGCAGCCGTGCTGGCCGGAGTTGCCGTAGTATTCCTGAAGGTCAGGTATTTGCCTGCCTGTCCGTCGATGGTGAAACGGCTTGCTCCGTTGGTCCTGATCAGGGCCGGCAGGGAGGCCGAATAAGTGAGCGTACCGCTGATCGTTCGCAGTGTGCTGGCATCAGGTTTGATCAGCAGGGTGTAGTTTGACCCTGCAGGGTTTTCGGTCCAGTCATTCAGGGCATAGATGCCGGGTTCGGTGAGATCGGCAGTGATGCTGATGGTGGTATTTCCGTTCAATCCTCCGGCATTGATCCCTTCAAACGCGCCACCCACACCGGTAAGGGTAGGATAGTTCCCGGGGACTGTTATTACTGTTAGAACGTTACCATGGGTGGAAAAAGAATATACCGTTGACCATGTACTGAGATTTCCTCCTCCGCAGTTCGAACGTACCCATACATAATACGTCGTGCCCAGGGTGAGGGGCGTCATCGTATAGGCCGTCACCCCGGCTGCAACCGAAGCTGTGGGAGTCGTACTCAGGGTCGGGGGTGTGGAGGAAGTGCTGTAATAGATATCGTATCCGCTTGCAGGCGCCGATGCCGGTGGAGTCCAGGCGATGCTGGCTGAAGTCTGGGCTATGGCCGTTGCAGCTACAGCGGTGGGCGAAGTACATGCGGGCAGCAGGGTAAAGGTCAAATCCGCCCCGTAATATTTTGTTGAGCCAACAGTTCCCACAGCCCTGAAATGGTAGAGAGTACCCGGGCTGAGTCCCGGCAGCGAAGCAGAGATTGCGGTTGAGGTAGTCCCGGTGACTGGTGAAGGAGTGGCGGCCACAGTGCTTCCGTAAGAGGTCGTGAGACCATAATCAAACGAAGTGACAACAGTTTGTGCGCAGGCATTCACCTGGCCATTCAGGACAGCTGAAGTCTGGGTGACCGAAGTCGCAGCCGTGGTAGTTACCTGGGGCATCTCATAAGCGCCCATGGTCGGAACCGTTGCGCGGGTTATCCCGGAATAATCGGTGGTGACGGCTGCTACCGGCGTCCCGGCCACGAGCAGGGGTTGCCGTGGATGAAGATCTGAGGAGGAAACAAATAAAGGATCGGTACTGATTGAATGGGCATCCTGTCCTGTAGCAGCTTTCCACTCAGCCAGGTTGTTCTGCTCCCCATTGTTAAAATAGCTAATCGATCCTGTCACAGTATAAAAATCATTGTAGTCGGAAGTCAGAGCACCGGGTTTAGCAAAAAACAAAACATAATTGCTCGATGCGGAGCCTCTTAGGTTGGAGAAAATGTTGTTTTTTAACTCGATGTTATTAGATGTCCCCATGTCAAAAGCACTTGATGTAAAATTTCCCGTTGGCGGACCGCTGATGTGGATATCATTGTAATAGAATTTCAAGGTCATGCCGTAACTGTTGCCGTCATTGACAAATCCAGCGATGAACGCGTTTGTTGCAGACCCGCCATCAAGGGATATGAGGTTATTGGAGTATTCATTCGTTCCGACATCCAGACTTTTTTGCCAGATCCCTCTGATGACCGGCGTCAGTGCAGCATTGGAAGCAGAGATATTGAAAATCTTGTTTTTTCTGGCATTCATGGAATGTACGTAAATTCCGCACACATTCGGGGTTCCCGTGGCAGCGGTCAGGGCCCAGTTCCCGAAGATGTTGTTCTCCACCGCGTTGCTTTGATTGACCGAGGCAAGGTAAAGTCCGTATACTTCTCCGGTACCTGCATAGGTAATGGAGCCGGCCACAGATTCACTGCCAACGGTATTGTTCATGATATTGACCGGTCCCGATGTTATTCTCATCCCGTAAAAGGTTGATGCTAGGGAACTGGTGAATGCAATATTGCGGATAATGTTGTTCGAAAAAGTGCTGGTCCCTGCACCCGAGCCAGCATAAAATATCCCCTCAAAGTTACCACCGCTCGGACAGGTCCAGGCATTTCCCTGGCAAAGCGGGGCCTGACCGCCGATGTAATTGCCAGTGACCAGGTGGTTGAATGTCGCAGTCATCAAATAAATGCCCCACTGACCTGTGGCAGGTGCCGTGGGGGAATTATAATATAAACTATTCCCGTTTATGACCGCACCATTAGCTGTTGCCATGATGTATATGCCGATGAGGTTGAAGTTATAGATATTATTATTCAGGATGTTCAGTGAACTTAAAGAGTTATTGCAGAAAATCCCCACGCCGGGGGTCCCGGTAGTACCTGCAGTTGCATCACGCAGATCGTTGCCTGAGATCTCGACCGAATTGCTGCCGGTACTTCCGATGGTCACGGTACCATATGCGAACGCACTGTAATTGCTTTCGACGGTAGAGTTTTTAAGATAACAGTTCTGTGAACCATTGTTGAACAGTATCGTGCCTGCAGTACCTGTGGGTGATGACGTAGTATTCCTGAACGTCAGGTATTTGCCTGCTTGTCCGTCGATAGTGAAACGGCAGGCGCCATTGGTTCTGATCAGGGCCGGCAGGGAGGCCGAATAGGTCAAAGTACCGCTGATCGTTCTCAGGGTGCTGGCATCAGGTTTGATCAGCAGGGTGTAGTTTGACCCTGCAGGGTTTTCGGTCCATGCATTCAGGGCATAGGTGCCGGGTTCGGTGAGATCGGCAGTGATATTGATGGTGGTATTCCCATTCAATACACCGCAATTGATTGCTTCAAATGCACCACCCACACCGGTTAAATTCGGATAGGTTCCCGGGACTGTAATCGCTGTTGGAACGGTACCATGCGTTGAAAAGGAATATACCGTTGACCACATACTGAGATTTCCGCTTCCGCAGTTCGAACGAACCCATACATAATAGGTCGTACCAAGGGTGATGGGAGTCATCGTATAGGCGGTGACCCCGGCTGCAACCGAAGCTGTGGGGGTGGTACTCATGGTTGGGGCTGTTGAGGAGGTGCTGTAATAAATGTCATAGCCGCTGGCAGGCGCTGATGCCGGTGGTGTCCAGGTGATGCTGGCTGAAGTCTGGCTGATGGCGGTTGCAGCAACAGCGGTGGGAGGAAAACAGGAATACGTCTGGCTAACCTGTATGTCATCGAGGGTGATGTAATCCGCGTGGGGATAGCTGTTGTGCCAGCCATGGATGCCGATGTAATAGTCTCCGGTCGTTGCGGGAGCGAAGGATCCCGAAATTTGTGTGTAGCTTGTGGTAAGGCCTGTGGGAGATTGTATGGCGCCGGTCATCCCGTCAGGGGTATCAACAGTGCCGTATTTCAGTTCAATGGTGGCATAGGAGGGAGTTGAGCCATTCTGTTGCGCCCAGCAGGAAACGGTATAATACATTCCGCCGGTAAGGGTAAATTTCCTGAACATCCAGGTATCCCCGTACATCCCTAAGGTTGCATCCCAGTTTCCAGTGCGTGGACCGCGGTTGAACGTCGTTTCGGAACTGTTGGCCGTCCAGTATTTACCCCATGCTCCTCCAAACTGGGTCCAGCAACCTCCCACGGAGGTCTGATCGGTGTTCCCCGACTCGAATCCTTCGTTGAACGGAAGCTCGCTCACCGCATTGCAAAGCGTTGTAAAGGAGTAATCACTGGTCCAGGAAGCGCCGGAGCCGCCGCAGTTTGAGCGGACCCAGGCATAGTAAACCGTGTTTGCACTTAGTGAAACCATGGAACACGTGGTGATTCCGGCTCCTACGGTTGCCGTGGGCACTGTTCCCGAAGTCGGGGGTGTGGAAGAGGTACTGTAGTAAATGTCATACCCGTTTGAGGGAGGAGGAGAGGCGGCAGTCCAGCCAAGGGTTGCAGAATTGTCAGTAATTCCGGTTGCGTTAACAGCGGTGGGCGAAGTACATGAGGGCGTGACCTCCATATGAACATTGTCGACGTACCATCCATCCGCAAAAGATCCTTCATATTTCCAGGCAATGTACACGGTCGTTCCCGCATAACCGGTCAGCGTATAAGTAGGGGAGAGTATCCAGTCCCAGTCACCAGCTCCCAGGTTGTCATTGATGGCCGTCCATGCCGACAGGTTCTGTTCGCCGGTGGTGGAGTAATACAGTCCGTGCTTTAAATAAGAATCCGGCCAGCCAGCCTTCTGATAAAAGCGGATGTCAACCGATCCTCCGGCCGGGACAGTGATTGATTTTGAGATTAGCCAGAGGGTGCCGTCGTTCCAGCTGAAGGCGCAGCCTTCGGTTGTCCCCCCCATCCCGAAAGTCGCAACCCAGGAATCTCCTGTGCCAGCCGATTTCCAGGAGTCCCATCCTGCAGGCAAATCAGAATAGGATGGAAACGTTTCAGTAAAAGGCAGGGTGTATTGCGCCTGTGAGCGGCTGGCCCATGCAAGTGATACAAGCAATAATAGTACTAACTTCTTCATATAGCAGGTTTTTGGGGTGGCTTGTGTAAATGGTGTTTTGTGTATTAGCATCTTTGGCAGTAAAAGTTAATGTGATTGATTGTTCATAATTACTGAGAACGCAAAATAAGAAACCAAGGAAAGTAAATTATTTTGCTTTATTAACGGGTTATCAGTAACATAATATATTATTTTAATGCGTTTTGCGTTTTACCAAGCTAAAGTAAACTATTATCAATATAAAAGTTATGTTTAATCCAATAAATATAAAATCAATAAGTTGAATAGTGAATTCCGTAATCGCTGACGGCGTTTGCGTCATATCTTCATTTATAGTTATAATTAAAAAGAGAGTAAATATATTTTACTAATGAGTATTTAGTATTGTCAAAGGAATGCTGTGATTCACTCAATTTTTCAATGCCCAATTTTCGAAATCATATTAAGTTGAATATTATATTTGCCTTATTAAACTCACTACTTTCAGAATACTTATCCCATCAAATTCACTTTTAAAGGGACATTTTGATCAAACACCTAAATTGATTGTATTAACTTTTCAGGGCTTATATGAAACCGGCCTAGTCTTCGATCCCATTTTAGGAGCTTTCCAGGTCCACCTTCTTTTGGAGTGTATACTATTATTGTAAATCAGAAGTTTATATATTGTGATTGGATGTAGTGGGAAGCAGAGAATATAAATAGCCTGTTTTGAAATTAAGTCTAAAAAACAGAATTTAGGTTAAGGTTTGTATCTCTTTGAGGTTAATATGGAAAACACCAAAGTTAAATTTAAAGAAGATGGAAGACAACCATATAACACCGGATCAGACCCAAGCGGAAGAAACTCCGGGAACTAAATTTAAAAACCCATATCTAACTACCTTGGGAAAATACATAAATGTCAGTTCATTAATTATGATGGCCATTGTCCTTGGACTAATCATTTCGTTAGCATTAAGTAGTTCACCTAAACCGGTAGCGATTATATCACCCCATGTAAAAACCGTAGAGGAAAAGACAGATAGCCTGATTAAAAGTTACAAGGCTGAGGGGTATCCGGAAGACCTGGCAACCGTTAAGGCTTATTCTATCATGGGGCTAGACCGCGATTATGATTCAACCATTCAGGATCAAAAATAATATCAATGAAACCAGCGAGCCTCGCCAATCCAGCGAGGCTTTTTTGCCTTATAGTTACGTCTATAAAAGTGTGTTGAGTTGTTGAAATATGCTCCCCAATGTGCCTTTTTAGCACGCGACACTCTGCACAGTACTCTACAAAACGACGAAAGCCCTGCTATTGCAGAGCTTTCAGTACCCCGGGCCGTATTAATTTTCCTTATATAGATTGATATAGATTTAATGTATGTATACAGTTTTATTGTAAATTATACTTCTCTCCAATATAATGCAATTAAATCCATGTAATAGCTTTTCTTACTTATTTTTTTACATCGATTTTTTTTTAAACCTTTGTCACTTTAATCTATATAACTGCTAGTTAAACAGCATTATATGTATTAAAATACAATGACTAATATATGGAAAAGAATTATAGTAAAGCAAACAAAGTTAGGTTTTATTTGAAAAATAAAAAGAATGGCTGGGGTTCAATTGTAGCAATATTCAATTTTGGTTATAAAGAAGATGGGAAGTATAGATTTTATCAAGTTTCGACTGGTGAAGAAGTCCCAATTAAAAGTTGGGATAGCAAAACTCAAAGAACTATTAAAGCCTCTGTCCCAGATTGGGATGGTATCAACCGGAGACTTAATCAAGTTGAAATTGATATTGTCAACAAATTTGATGAAATGGGTAAAGAAAATTTAGAAATCACCCCAGAAACACTTAAGAATTATAAGCACCAAGAAAATCACAAAAAAAAGGTAAATAATATTACGTTAATCGGGTTCGCTGTAAATTACAAAGAGACTTGTGGAAAAAATTATAAAACCAAAAGACACTATGGAACTACAATTAATATTTTAAAGGCGTTTTCAGGATCGAAAAGAACTAAATTATACTTTAATGATATTGATATGGCTTTTTATAACTCCTTTGTAACTTACTTGGAAGGTAAAAATCTACGCATCAATACTATAGGAGGACATATTAAAAATCTAAAAGTTTTTCTAAGGCAATCTTATTCTCAAAAGATTCACCAGAATACTATATACAGTCATAAGGACTTTAAAGTACTTCAAGAAGAAGTTGATAGTATTTACCTGACAAAAGAAGAGCTTCTTAAGATTTTCAACCTCGATCTTTCCGAAAATAAGACACTTGAACAAACACGGGATGGTTTCATACTCGGAGCATTTACAGGTTTAAGATTCTCTGACATCAAGAATCTTAAACCTGAAAATATTGGAACAGATGGTATCATAAAAACAACAACTATTAAAACAAAAAAACAAGTGTGTATTCCTATAGGCAATATTACAAAATCGATCTTAACAAAATATTACCCTCTACTACCGAAGATATTCAGTAATCAGAAATTTAATGATTATCTAAAAATTATAGCTAAGAAAGCAGGGTTGACTGATGAAGTTACTATCACCCATTCTAATGGTGGGTTTCATACGCCATATAAATATCCGAAATTTCAATTAGTTTCCACTCATACCGCGAGAAGATCATTTGCAACAAACATGATGTTGGATGGAGTTAATGTACCTCAGATAATGTTAGTAACAGGTCATAGCACTGAAGAATCATTTTTCAAGTATATAAAGATTCGTCCAAATAGGAATGCTGAAATGTTAAAACAAACGGCATATTTCAATTTTGAGACAGTTACTAATCCAAAACGCGAAGAATAAAATTAACAGCGATTTATTAGAAAAAAAAATAGCATTCAGGAGTGAATGATAAAAAACAATAACAATACAGTGTATACAGATTTAAAAAAAATGCTTGAAACTCTTTACGATTTAATAATGGAACAAACCGATGAAATAGCAGATATTAAACAAAGAATGATGTCATTAACTTCCAATTCTCCCAAGAAAACAGGACTTAAAGGATTAGCTGAAATAATGGGTTGTTCAACAACAACAGCTCACAAGTGGTTGAAAACTGGAATTATTCCTTATATCCGGCATGGTCATACTTTTCTTTTCGATGAAGCTGAAGTATTAGAAGCCTTGAGAAATAGAAAAAGCAAAAGGCCAAAATAGGAGAAGAACAAATTAATCTTTTTAATACTTGCTAGGGAATTAGTCCAGATAACCCAGAATCTAAGTTCAAAAATAAAAGAACTTACATTCTGGGTTCGCTATTTTCTATGAAGCTTATCTCGAATCAAAGTAAATTATTTTAAAGGAGTTCATGATTAAGGCAATTACAGATTTTCTTTAACTTAATCAAACCACACATTTTGATTTCAACGAAGAGATAAGAAAATTGAATTCCAATTTATATCTTTGTCTTTACGATATCGTATTTAAATCAATCTAAATGTTTCTGATATGACAATTCCAGGGATTGAAAATCAAAAGATCGAAATGAAAATTCTAGATTTTGAAGAAGATGATAAAACTTGGTTCCTTATGTCCTTCAACGTTAAAAGTAAACAAGGGAGTTGGGAAATCAAAGACCATTCTTTACAAGTTTATGAAGTCATGAAAATAATCGATTGGTTTCGAGATTGGGCAGAAAATAAACCAAATCCACCAACTGAATTAGTATTTTTAGAGCCTGTTTTATTTTTTGAGGTTCTAAAGAATGATGCTTTTGAAAAATTGATAAGAATAAAATTTGAATTCGAATTAAAACCTCAATTCATTTCAAGAGATGTTGACTGTTTTGTAGATTGTGCCTTGACTAATGAGCATTTACTGGAACTTTCAAATACGCTTTCAGAAGAACTGAGCAAATTCCCTTCTTGTTACTAAGAATATTTTAGAAGTTTATCAAGAGGGTTCGCCAATTTCTTAGAACCTTATATCACTTTAAAACAAATTCAAAGGGGATTTTAAAGACTGTGAAACAGGTAGTTAATAAGTTTAAACCCTATACCCTATTCTCCTCTCACTAGTAGACTGTTGGAGAAACTCACTTTCACAAAACTCCTTTATCTCTTGGTAGTCTGGAGTAATGCCAGTTAATATTTGGGCTAATGTGATTTTTTTTGTCACATTCTGGATTTGACCACCGCTCAATTCAAATGTATTGGAAAGAGTTTTAATTTCATCATCTGAGAGAATTGGTAATTTGTCCTTCCAGATCATGAATCGTGTTTCCTTTTCAGGTTTGTCGAAGAAAATTTTATAAAGAAATCGTCTTTCAAATGCCACGTCGAGGTTGCAAGTTAAATTCGTCGTAGCTATCAAAATACCTTGAAAGTCCTCCATTTCCTGAAGTATTATATTTTGTATCGCGTTTTCCGTCTGGCTAATAGATGTTGATGTCCCGGTTGTTTTACGTGATCCAAAAATGCCGTCAACTTCGTTAAATAGCAAAATTGGTGTTAACTCAGATGTTTCAGCCAGTTTCCTGTAAGAATCAAATACATTTTTAATCAGCTTTTCGCTCTCGCCGTACCACTTTGATTTTGTCTGGGAAATTTCAATTCTTTTAATATCACGTCCCGATAACCTGGAAAAACACTGATAAACTGATTCTGTTTTGCCTGTACCAGGGTGACCATGTAGAAGGACTGTGAATCCCTGTTTCATCCCTGTTTCTTTCATTCTACTTATAACCGAATTATAGTTATCCGGCTTTAACAAGTCAGTTAGAAAAGCGATACTCTTTCGTTCCTTTTCATTGAAAAACAACTTCTGTTCTATAATTCCCGATGCCAGGATTAAATCTTTTTTATCATTGTTTTCATTTCTATTAAATAGGTTCTGATCTTCACCAAACAATGATTTCCCATTTGGTAAAAGTTGAATGTATTTATCACTTCGGAAAGATTCCATTTCCAAATCAACAAGTTCAAGTTTTTGAAGTTTCGTTTTGCTTTGAAGAAAATCTTTACGAGTCTTCATTTGATTGGAGCTTTCATTGAATATCGTTTTTAGCACCTGCAAAAGGTCAACCGATATTACCGATTCTGTATACTGAATACATACACACAGCAATATTATCTTTTCAAGAATGGGTAATCTATATTTACTGATTTCTTGAACGAATGGACAGTCAGAGTTCTCGCTTAACAGCATTTCAATTTCTTCACAAAACTCATTATAGTCAAGTAAATCAGCTTCTTTTTCCTGGATAATACTTATAACCACATCAAATAGTTCATATAAATTCAAATTCTGTTTAGTCCGTGGCGGTAGTTTCGTTATCCCATTCGTCAATGAAATAATTATATCACTGGGAACATATATACAAAGTGAAGTCAGGCGATCAGGATTGCTTCTTCTTCTCCTGTCTGGCTTTTCCTTGCGAAGTATTTTTCTTCGAACCAGTTCATCTAAATCTGTATGATATTGCAGAATCTTTAATACTGTTGTGTTGAGGTAACGGCTGATGTCCTCGAGGTCTATTGCAGACCGTTGCAAGGACATAGAAAATAGAATGGCAAACCAGATTGATTGTCGTTCTGAAGTTATGCCCAGATATTCAGCTACAACTTTGGCTTGTTTAACCACAGATTTCTGAAATTCTTCTGAGAATTTTGATTTTAAGCCTTTCTCTGAGATTTCATCAATGCATTTTAGAATTTTATTTATTTCCTGTTCCATGCCATAAAGGTAAGAACGCAAGAATTATAAAAAAAGCCAAAGCGCTGTAAATGTGTGATATAAGAAGTATAAATCAATATTTATTTGGTTAGCTAAAATCTTGGAACGTTAGTATAACTTGAAATAATATACGAAAGGTCATCCAACAATAATTGATGAATCGGAAAATATTGAGTCAAGAGTGCCGGTAAAATCCACCAAAATAAGCTAAAACACAAGCTTATCAAAGGCTTTATTTGACCTGGTGATAATTAGATGAATAAATAAACTTTATAAGCGAAGGTTTAGGAAAACTGAATGTAATAATTCAAAAAAGTGAAAAATATGCTTATAACAAGTTATCCGGATCCAGATTATCCTTTTCAATATCTATAAAGTACCTGTAGGTTCCAACCTTTAGCTCATACGTAGCCAGTTCATCGCACACAATAATTCCTTTCGGATGCATTTGCAATGCGCTGATGGTCCACATGTGATTAACACTTCCTTCAATGGCATGCTGTAACGCCCGTGCTTTATTAAAACCATTTACGATAATTATTACTTCCCTGGCATCCATAACTGTACCTACGCCAACTGTCAAAGCCATTGGCGGTACTTTGGAAGTGTCGTTATCGAAGAATCGTGAGTTGGCAATTATTGTGTCACGGGTAAGAGATTTAATGCGTGTTCGTGACTGAAGAGATGAACTTGGTTCGTTGAACGCAATATGTCCATCAGGACCAATGCCGCCGACGAAAAGATCGATTCCACCAAGATTTGCTATCTTTTCTTCATACTGAAGGCACTCTTTTTCAAGGTCAGGAGCATTCCCGTTAAGAATATTGACATTGCCGGGATTAATATCGATATGACTGAAAAAATTATTCCACATGAACGAATAGTAACTTTGTGGATGCTCCTTTGGAAGACCAATGTATTCATCCATATTGAAGGTTACAATATTCTGAAACGACACTTTGCCGCTTTTATTCAGGGCAATAAGCTCTTTGTAAATTCCCAGGGGTGAAGATCCGGTCGGTAATCCTAAAACGAATGGTTTCGGTGAAGTGTGACGGTTAATCTTTCTTGCAATATAATTTGCGGTCCAGCGTGAAGCGGTATCATAATCGGGTTCAATAATTAATCTCATAATCTTAATCTGATTATTGTTAAACAAAGGAATTCTTACACTTTTGAAAAACCTTCACAAACTTACAAAAAATAATTACTAAGTGTTGGGAATTCGGCAAGATATTATTTTGATGTGCTGACTTTCTTCCCTAGCTGTAATTTCTCTGCATCTGTAATCTATATCCAATAATAAAAAACTATAAAATGAAAGGCCTGATGGGTATCAGCAAATCCTTGACCAGTTTATGGAGGCGTGTAAGAAATTGAAACGCATTACTAAATACAAAGTATGGCAGTATTGGAGCAGCAGAAATTAACTTTACTGCAAAAAAATTATTCCCGAAAAGCCAAATTAGTTTCACAATAACCATGTTGAATAAGGCCTCAGTGAAAATCCATGGTGTTATAAATTTAGTACGAATACAAACTATACCGGAAGCAAACCGGTTTAGGATGTACCTGTGTAACGCATGTAATCAGAATTTGTGCGAATGCATCAACAGACGGTTGAGGACAGGACGAAGATGTGATTTTTTGTATCCTAAATCGCATTCGCCGAGGCGGGTAGTTATAGCGGATGTAGTTACTTTTTAATCAGTTTCAAAGTTTTTGAAGTTTTTTCATTCTGATAAATTAATAAATAAATTCCGCTGCTCAGATTTTCGCTGTTCCAGGTAAAAGTATTTTTGCCCCTGATTAAACCAGCCAGCTCGAACTGATGGATTAAAGTACCTGTAACGTTGTAAATTGCCAATCTGCCGTTTTCCCCCGGATTTGTACAAATCAACTCAATTGTGAGTCGTTCCGCAAATGGATTGGGATAAACAATAATTGAATCCTGAATTAATTCAATTTCATCAATTCCTATCAGTACCGTTTCATCCGGGCAATTATTGCAGATCATAGCAGTATCCTCTAAACAAAGAAAAGATGTATATAATGATAATACCCTGTCATTTAAGCTATTGTAAATTATTTCATTAATTATGTTATTGGTTTGCTGGCCCGATTCCAGGTTTTTTATATACTGTCCTGTCCAGAATATTTGGGATGTGCTGTCGGAAATAAGTGCCTCATTTTCCTGTATTTCAAATTCCTTTGAGAATATCTCATTATTATATTCACCCGTAATTTCGACCTTAAAAGGAAAGGTTCCCTTGAATTTACCAACCTGAATGAGTGGGTCGCTTAAGTAGGCGATATTATTATCGCCTATTAAATTATACCTGCTATGGCATAATCCTGATTGCATCCGTGTATAAAGATCAAACAATGTAATAGCCCCACCTATATACTGGAATGACCTGTCAATAATTTCTGATACTGAAAGTCCATCTGTCTGCCTATGATACGATCCTAGAGTAATGCGTGAAAGTTTATCATATAAATATCCATTCCCGGTGTAATATGTATTATTTATGTAGTAATACGGGAAATTCACAGTTTGATAATCAGAAATATGAATCTGAATTTTTGGATTCATTAGTGCAACGAGGTCGTTTATTAGTTTATTGGCAATCTGAGACTCTCCGTAACTATCGGAATTTGATACAAGTATTATTTTGCCATCGTTACTGTTTTTCTTTATAAAATCAATGCCATTCCCAAGCAAAGCAGGTAAATTACTGTAGGTTGACAAAGGATCAGATAAACTATTAAATGCATCTTCGATATTGGTTTTTGATGCAGAAACCCATTTTTCACTATACCTTGAAATAGTAAGGTTCGAAAAAATCAGGTTGAACGAATCTTTTTCATTCAGGTAGTTCAGCATTTCGTTTTTTAATGTGTTCAATAATTCTGAAATAGCAATGGTGGTATTGGAAATATCATAATCAACAAGTATAGCCGTTTTTCGGATATTTGCTGCCTCGAGAAATGCATCAGGTAAGACAGCAAGTTGATAAACCCCTTCATTCCCTTGTTGAAATTTTGAAAAAAACAAACCCTTTTCCATTGGGTTATTATATCCTATTTTAATATTTTTATCATATTCAGATAGACTGACGAAAGCTTTTTTAAAGTCGCCAAATACCGAATCCGTTTCAGAAGTAAACTGTATAATCTCATCATTCACAATATCCGGTGTGGTATAGGTGCTATCTGTAAATGCAAACAAGCTTAGGTATGGAGGTTTATTCATTGATGTGTTTACTATTGCAGTCGGCAAATCGGCAGTAATGTTAGATTTATTCCATTTAGCGGGCATTAAATAGGTAATTTTTACTTTCCTCGTTCCATTTCCAACCATGGGAAAAACCCTTAATTCATATTGAGTAGCCGATTGTTTAGATAATATGGATGGATCTCTTCTTCTGTTTACAATACCTTCATAAATTGAAGATGCCGACCACTTATCAAGAATTTTTGCCCTCACAATATCATTACCTATCCAGAGCCATGAATCAGTAACTATAGCACCTTCGGGCAAATCAAAATTTAATACAACTTCTAATGTGTCCTGAGATGAATTCAGATAGGTACCTCTGGCTGAAAAAGTTAAATACAAACCATACTCTAAATAAATTCCTTTGGGACGAACAGATAATGATGCTTCTTCGATTGTTCCCTGATAGGTATACCAACTTGCTCTTGGATCACCAACCGTTAAAAAGTTGTATCCAAACAAATCAACAGAAATCAAAAGGAGCAGTAAACTACTCAGACTAATCTTTTTCATGACGTATTGTTTTTTTATATTAAAATTTCATCGTAGTAATGGTTATATAATTACCGCTAAAATGACTGTAAGTTTAACGATACGAGATCTTCCAACTGAAATGGCCGGATAAATCTGAAAACTATCAATTAATAATTATATCAAATATATATAGAATTTTACAATATAAATCATTATTATCCTAAAAATACAAAAGATATGTTTTCAGTCTTACTGAACTCAATATCACATACGAAATTTTTGGTGCTACAGGTTTTTCCAAAGGTAAGCCTGGCTGGTGTATTGAATTGCTGATATATGTCCTTTTACCATGCTTTTTCTCCTATTAGCCGATTAATCTCATAATCTCAATCTGATTGTTGTTAAACAAATGGATTCTTACACTTTTAAAACCATAGATAACAACTATTAAGTATGGGAATTCAAGGATAATAATGAGAGGATAATAAAAAAGGCAATCACGTTTATTTATAGCCAATAGAATGACTAAAAAAACGTGATTGCCTTCTCTGTAAAAGCTTATTTGTATTCTGACAATAGTTTATCAACCTGTTTAACAACATTTTGTGCCGTGAACCCGAATTTTTCATCCAACACTTTCGCCGGTGCCGAATATCCAAAATGATCAAGTCCCCAGACCTTTCCTTTTTTGCCAACCATTCCGGCAAGCGTTACTGGTAAGCCAGCTGTAAGTCCAAATACAGGAATATTATCAGACAGGATATCGTGTTGGTAGATTCTATCCTGCTGACGGAATAATCCTTCCGAAATAACTGAAACTACTCTTACATTCAGATTTTTTTCCGAATTAAGCAAAGCTGCACCATCCAACAGGGTTGAAACTTCCGAACCGCTTGCAACCAGGATTACATCCGGTTTTGCATAGGAGTCCTGTACAATGTAAGCGCCTTTTTCAGCCTGTAATGCAGTTTTATATTGCGACAAACCATGTTGTGAAGGTAAATCTTTAATGTTCTGACGTGACAAAATAAGAGCTGTAGGAGTAGTAGTGTTTTCCATTGCCATCTTATATGCTACAGAAGTTTCATATGCATCAGCCGGACGGAGTGCCAGCAAACTCATCTGGCCATGGTGGTTTTTTAATTGTTCAAGTAAACGGATCTGAGCTTCCTGTTCAATAGGTTGATGGGTTGGGCCATCTTCGCCAACGCGGAAAGCATCATGTGTCCAGATATATTTAACAGGAAGTCCCATTAAAGCCGATAGGCGAACTGCCGGTTTCATATAATCGCTGAAAACAAAGAAGGTGGCACAGGCAGCCCAAACTCCGCCATGCAGAGCAATACCATTGCAGATAGCGGCCATAGTTAATTCACTCACACCGGCCTGCAGGAAAGCTCCGCTGAAATCACCTTTGGTAAATGCTTTTGTGTATTTAAGAAAACCGTCTGTTTTATCGCTGTTCGACAAGTCGGCAGAAGAAATGATCATATTTTCAACATTCTGTGCCAGGTATCCAAGTATAGCGGCAGAAGCAGCACGCGTTGCAATGCCTTCTTTTTGAATAACGGATTCAAAATCCAGAGCAGGGAGTTTGCCTGAAAGAAACTGCTGAAGTTTAGCGGCAAGTCCGGGATTGGATTTTTCCCATTCCTGCTGGATAGCTTTGCATGTAGCTGCCGCTTTGATCTTTAATGCTTTGGATTTTTCATACAAGTCTGCTACTTCAGGGAATATGACGAATGGGTCAGTTGGATTTCCGCCCAGGTTCTCAATGCTCTTTTCGAAACTTGCACCCGATTCACCCAATGGCATTCCGTGGGTGGCACAATTCCGTTCAAAACTTGAACCATCAGCTTTCTGCGCGCCTTTGCCCATAACGGTTTTGCCAATGATCAAAGTTGGCTTGTCTTTTTCAGCTATGGCTTTTGTAAGCGAGGTACGAATCTGATCCGCATCATTACCATCAATTGTAATCACATTCCAACCCCAGGATTCGTATTTCATTGCAGTGTTTTCGCATGAAACAGCGTTAGTTTCGGTTGAAAGCTGTATGTCATTTGAATCGTAAAACATCACCAGGCTATTAAGCCCAAGGAAACCTGCAATACGACCGGCAGCCTGTGAAATTTCTTCCTGAACACCGCCATCCGAAATATAGGCAAAGGTTTTGTGAGCCATCCATTCGCCAAAGCGTGCACAAAGGAAACGCTCCGCTATTGCTGCTCCGACAGCCATAGTATGTCCCTGGCCAAGCGGGCCGGAAGTATTTTCAACTCCACGCTGAGGATCAACTTCGGGATGACCTGGAGTGCAGCTTCCCCATTGGCGGAAATTCTTAAGATCGTCAAGACTATAATTGCCTGAAAGTGCTAAAACAGAGTATAGCATGGGCGACATATGGCCGGGATCGAGGAAAAAGCGATCACGCATATGCCAGTTCATGTTTGTAGGATCGTACCTGAGAAATTCAGTGTACAGGATGTTGATAAAATCGGCGCCACCCATTGCTCCGCCCGGATGCCCTGATTTAGCTTTTTCAACCATTGCTGCCGAAAGAATCCGGATATTGTCAGCCGCTTTTGTAATTGTGTCGTTTGCCATTGATGTTGAATTGATTAGTATGTTTATTTGAACTGGTGCAAAAAATTAGTTGCTGATCGTTAGTCTTGAATTATAATGGGTGCAAGTTCTAAATTAGGAATACTAACATTAAAATATTCCATAAACAGCCTGTTCTTCCGTATTACAATAAATTGATGAATAAATAAAAAAACCGGGCTTGTTCGTGTCGAACTTCCGTTCGAGGTGCAAAACAGGATGACCTGGTTTAACAGATAAATGCTTTGCTATCAGAGAGTCTGCCTCTATGGCTCTGATCTTCTGCTCTCCTCCTTTTATTTCAATCTGGTAGGTTTTTCTGAGAATATCAAAAAGAGAACGGTTTTCAAATGAACGGGAGGTAAAACGTGGGATATTAATATTGGGAATAAAATTGATATCATAAAATATCGGCTTATCATTATAGTACCGGATCCTTTCCATGTAAATACAACCTGAATTTATTTCGGTTTCTGACAGCTTGAACATAAAATGATCGTCCCAGGGCTTCACGATGGGTTTAACCAGAATCTCCGACCGCAGGTTTTTCCCTCCAAGAGCTGAAGTTGTACCGGCAATTGAAAGAATCCCAATTCCCTTCGGCAGCTTTTGTACAATACTTCCTTTTCCCTGGTGCTTTCCGATAAAACCTTCATTTACCAGTGCATCGAGAGCATGCCTGACAGTCGGACGGGTTAGTCCATGAATAGCGCATAGTTCATTTTCCGAAGGGAGTAAATCATCTTCGCTATACACACCATCAATAATTTGCTTACGGAGCATTTCATAAAGTCTCCTGTAATGCGGCAATTTTTGAACTGGCTGATTCATGGTTCAAGGGCTAAATAATTGGTTTCAAAAATAATTTTACAAAATTAATTATAAATACTTGTATATACAAGTTTAATGTTTAATTTTACAGAAATTTTTAACATACTGATAAAGTCATACTTTAGAGACTACAATCTGGAACATGTTTTATCTTATGTTAACAAGTTAGAAATATTTTCATAATTCAACTTAATACCTAAACAATATGGCAGAAGCTGTATTTATGCCCCGGCTCGGGCAATCGGTCGAATCCTGCATCATTACAAGGTGGGAAAAGAAAAAAGGCGATATCGTCGAAGAAGGTGATGTTTTATTTTGCTATGAAACTGACAAAGCTTCTTTTGACGAAATAGCAAAAGTGTCAGGCATTTTACTGGAATTTTTTTACGAAGAAGGCGATGAAGTGCCTGTTCTGGCTAATGTTGCAGTTATCGGAAAAGCGGGTGAATCTGTTGATGCATTTCGTTCTTCCTCTCCCACAACTTCTGCTGTTGAACTTTCGGCTGCTGATTCAGTAAATGTGAATCCTCTTGAAACAAGCCAGCATGACGCAAGCGTTGAAACTCCCTCTGATGAAAAAATAAGGATTTCTCCCCGGGCCAGATGCATTGCCCAGGCTAAAGGAATCTCTATTCAGGGATTACATGGCAGCGGCCCAAATGGCAGAATTATTGTCAGGGATGTTGAATCTGCAGGTTTAAATGCTCCGAAAGCTGAACCCGCCGTCCTGATCGTTCCAAAAGCCGAACCTGAAGCTATTAAAACGGTGAAAGCAGAACAAAATGTCAGCACTCCAGCTTTTGCACCGATTATTTCAAATGATGATTTTGTGGAAACGCCTCTGAGCAATATGCGCAAGCTGATTGCCAAAGGGATGCATGCTTCCCTCCAAAATTCAGCCCAACTTACCCACCATACCAGTGCCGATGCACGTAAATTGCTCGAACTTCGCGCATCATATAAGGTAAGGGCCGAAAAAGGTGAAATACCTAATATTACTTTGAACGACCTGGTTTGCTACGCAACCGTTCGTGCACTGGAGAAAATGCCTGCCATCAACTCACATTTTCTGGGCGACAGGACCAAAACATTTAAAAAAGTTCACCTTGGAATTGCTGTTGATACCGACCGCGGCCTGATGGTTCCTGTTATCCGCAATGCTGATGATCTGAAATTAAAAGCTTTGGCGACCCAGATGAAAGCAATGGCTGAAAATTGCCGTAAGGGAAATGTTGACCCTGAACTTCTGCGGAGTGAAAACGCCAGTTTTACAATCTCGAACTTAGGTGCATATGGCATTGAATTATTTACTCCCGTTATCAACCTGCCTCAGTCGGGAATTCTTGGAGTGAATACAATCACATATCGTCCTGCTGACATTGGAAACGGAATTATTGCTTTTATACCTGTTATCGGTTTGTCTCTTACTTACGATCACCGGGCTCTTGACGGTGCACCGGCATCCGCATTTCTTAAAGAAATCAGGAATCAGATTGAAAATCTAAGCAACGATCTTGTATAGCAAAACATAAAACAGTTAACACGGATGGAACTTAGATAACGTCTGGTTTCTTTCTAAATAAAAACATTTACAAAAAGTCAAAAACATGCCAAAATCATTATTTATTGATCCGACGGAAGCCAGAAAAAAAGGCGAAATCAGCTTTGGTAAAATACCAGTAAACCAATACAGCAAAACCATTGAGCAGGAAAAGAAAATCTATTCAAAAGACGATTTTCTCCGCATATACCGGGATATGGTGATGATCCGTGAGTTCGAAACCATGCTGAACCTCATCAAGACAGCAGGTGAATACCAGGGAATTCCATACAACCATCCGGGCCCCGCTCACCTTTCGATGGGCCAGGAAGCTGCTGCGGTAGGAATGGCTTACACGCTGAGCGTAGATGACTATATTTTCGGATCGCACCGTTCGCATGGCGAGATCCTTGCAAAAGGCTTATCCGCAATTCATCAGCTCGACGAAAAAGCGTTGATGAATATAATGAAAGTACATTTCAACGGTGAAACTCTGCAGGTAGTTGAAAAAGGATTTAAAGGTGACGCAAAGGAACTGGCAACTGATTTTCTTTTGTATGGAACGTTGGCTGAGATATTTGCCAGGAAAACAGGTTTCAATAAAGGTTTGGGTGGTTCCATGCATGCCTTTTTTACTCCTTTCGGAGTATATCCGAACAACGCTATTGTAGGTGGCTCGGGTGATATTTCGGTCGGTGCAGCTTTATTCAAAAAAGTAAATTCCAAACCCGGCATAGTAGTAGCCAATATTGGTGATGCTTCTATGGCTTGTGGACCGGTATGGGAAGGAATCAGTTTTGCAACAATGGATCAGTTCCGCACCTTATGGGAAGATCCTTACAGAGGAGGGCTGCCGATTATCTTCAATTTCATGAATAACCAGTATGGGATGGGTGGCCAAACCCGCGGCGAAACAATGGGTTACGATATGCTTGCCCGCGTTGGCGCAGGTGTAAACCCTGAAATGATGCATGCCGAGCGGGTTGATGGATACAATCCACTCGCTGTGATTGATGCATTCCGCCGCAAAAAGAAAATTCTTGAAGAGAAAAAAGGACCGGTACTGCTCGACACACTAACTTATCGTTTTACAGGCCACTCCCCTTCCGATGCTTCCTCATACCGCAGCAGGGAAGAAATTGACGCATGGGAAAAACAGGATTCGCTGCTTACCTATTCAGCCGATCTTATCCGTTCGGGAATTGCTAAAAAAGAGGAAATTGAAGCTGTAAAACTTGTAGTTGTTGATAGCATTGTTAAAGCTTTGAAAAAAGCAATCGACGACAGCGTTTCGCCACGGATGGACCTAGTCGCTTATCCGGAAACAATCGGTGAAATGATATTTTCGAATGGATCGATTGACAAAATGGAAGATCGTACCCCTGATGCCCTGATGACTATGGAAGAAAATCCAAGGGTACAGCAACTTAAGAAAAAAGAGAGATTCGGGCTTGATAAAGACGGGAAACCTCATTCCAAACTTAAAACCTACCAGTTAAAAGACGGTCTTTTCGAAGCCATTATCGACAGGTTCTACAAAGATCCTACGCTTGTTGCCTACGGAGAGGAAAATCGCGACTGGGGCGGCGCATTTGCCGTTTACCGTGGACTTACCGAGGCTCTGCCATACCACAGGCTGTTCAATTCCCCAATTGCCGAAGGCGCTATTGTTGGAACCGCAATTGGTTACGGAATGGCCGGAGGCAGGGTTATTGCCGAAATTATGTATTGCGATTTCCTGGGCCGTTGCGGAGATGAAGTATTTAACCAGCTTCCCAAATGGCAGGCGATGAGCGGCAATATTATTAAAATGCCGGTAGTGATCAGGGTTTCGGTAGGATCGAAATACGGTGCACAGCATTCGCAGGACTGGACATCGCTAGTAGCTCATATTCCAGGCCTGAAAGTGGCTTTCCCCGCAACACCGTATGATGCCAAAGGACTTATGAATTCAGCATTACAGGGAACTGACCCGGTTATTTTCTTCGAAAGCCAGAGGATTTATGATGTAGCTGAATTGTTTCACGAAGGCGGCGTACCTGAGGGTTATTATGAAATTCCTTTCGGCGAACCAGATATCAAACGCAAAGGTGAAGATATTACGATTCTTTCCATCGGGGCTACACTTTACAGGGCACTCGAAGCTGCTGATATCCTGAAAGAAAAGTATGGAATGACGGCCGAAGTAATTGACGCCCGCAGCCTTGTTCCGTTTAACTATGATATAGTGATTGAATCGGTTAAAAAAACTGGCCGTATCGTTCTCACCAGCGATGCCAATTCCAGGGGATCATTCCTTAAAGAAATGGCGCATACCATTTCCGAACTGGCTTTCGATGACCTGGATGCTCCACCGGTTGTTGTCGGCTCAAGAAACTGGATTGTTCCGGCTCATGAACTGGAAGATCACTTCTTCCCTCAGGCAGAATGGATACTCGATGCCATTGACCAAAAAATTGTACCTTTAAAAGGCCATATTTCGGGTACCGACTTTGGAGATGCAAGCATCAAAATGAGGAATAAAAAAGGGATATAGCAGGAAGAGTGAAGTGATGATTTACCTGTAAAACTTGAAACTTTTACAGGTAAATGAATACACCATTTCTTTTATTCTATCTCAGAAAAATAACCAATTATGAAAGTCAATAAGACAAACATTGCTAAGATTAAGGCCAAGAAAGGTTTCATCTGCGATATGGACGGCGTTATCTATCATGGCAATAAGCTGCTCCCCGGGGTAAAAGAGTTTGTTGAATGGCTTAAAACGGAAGAAAAAAGTTTTGTCTTTCTGACGAATTCCAGTGAGCGGACGCCAAAAGAACTCCAGGAAAAACTAAGTCGTCTTGGCATTGAGGTTGATCAATCCCATTTCTACACCTCTGCCCTGGCAACTGCAACATTCCTGGATTCACAGCACCCAAAAGGGAGTGCATACATAATTGGTGATGCAGGCCTTATCAATGCGCTTTATAACGTAGGATATACGATGAATAATGTTAATCCTGACTATGTGGTAATGGGTGAATCGAAATCCTATAGCTTCGACCGGATTGAACTCGCCGTAAACCTGGTTATCAAGGGTGCGAAACTGATTGGCACAAATCCTGATATCAGTGGTCCTATTGAAAATGGCATTACACCGGCTACCAAGGCTCTTATAGCTCCAATTGAGATGGTAACAGGCCGCAATGCATATTTTATCGGAAAGCCTAACCCTTTAATGATGCGGATTGCTGTAAAAAAACTAGGAATTGAGCCTGAGGATACTGTAATTATTGGCGACCGCATGGACACGGATATTATCGCAGGAATTGAATCCGAAATTGATACTGTATTGGTTTTAAGCGGAATAACTGACAGGGAAACCATGAAATCTTTCCCTTACCAGCCCCGTTATATTCTGAATGGTGTAATTGACATAATTGATGAAGGATGTACGATGTACGAATAATGCCCTTCGACTTCGCTCAGGGTGACGAATAACGAATAACGAATAACGAATAACAATTAACGAATAACGATTGTCAAAGAGTGAGAAATGATTGAAGCCGTGTTATTTGATATGGATGGGGTACTGGTGGATTCGGAAGAATTTATCTGTAAAGCAGCTATAGTGATGTTTGCCGAAAAAGGGCTTTTAGTAAGTAAAGAAGACTTTAAGCCTTTTACAGGAATGGGCGAAAACCGATTTCTGGGTGGAGTAGCTGAAAAATACGGTTTTCCGTTTGATGTTGAAAAGGACAAGAAGAGAACCTACGAAATCTACGAAAATATTACCAGGGGAAAACTCGAACCACTTCCCGGAGTGATAGAGTTCATAAAGAAGTGTAAAGATAAAAATCTGAAAATTGCTGTTGCCACCAGTGCCGATGAAATTAAAATGCATTGTAATCTGCGCGAAATCGGGATTCCTGCAGCAACTTTCGACACAACGGTTAACGGACTCGAAGTGGAAAGGAAGAAGCCCTTTCCGGACATCTATCTTGAGGCAGCAAAGCGATTAGAGGTAAAACCGGAAAATTGCCTGGTTGTTGAAGATGCAATCAGCGGTGAAAAAGCCGGTAAAGCAGCCGGCTGCAAAGTTCTGGCCATAACAGGAAGTTTCGCTGCTGAGGAGTTTTTATTAGCCGACTGGAAAACAGGCGACCTTACTAAAGCACCTGCAGCCTGCCTGATGTGGTAACAGAAATTTTAATTTTATCTTTAAGGAACCCGAAAGAATGCTACTGATATGAAAGCAATGCAGCTCACAGGGATACAGCAGATCAGGATGGTTGAACTACCGGATCCTGTAATTATCAACGACACTGGTGTTCTGATAAAAATGCAAACTGTTGGCGTTTGTGGTTCTGATGTGCATTATTTTAAATATGGTAAAATCGGGAGCCAGGTCGTTCAATTTCCGTTCGCACTTGGACACGAAGGCGCCGGACAAGTTATTGCTGTCGGGAAAGCCGTAAAAAGCCTTAAAGTTGGTCAGCGTATTGCTATTGAACCCGCTATGCCCTGCGGAGAATGCGATCAGTGCCTTACAGGCCGTGAACATACCTGTCGGAAATTAAAATTCCTGGGTTGCCCGGGACAGGCTGAAGGATGCCTGAGCGAATACATTATTATGCCTGAATCAAGTTGTATCCCGATTTCGGATAAACTCAGTTATGACCAGGCAGCAATTTCAGAACCATTGGCCATAGGTGTTTATGCAGTAAAGCAGTCCATTCCAATGAAAGGAACAAAAATTGGAATACTGGGATTTGGACCAATCGGCATGAGCGTTTTACTTCCGGCACTGGCACAGGGTGCTGAAAAAGTGTATGTGACAGATAAATTAAATAAGCGTCTTGAAATTGCCAAAAAATGCGGTGCAAGTTGGACAGGGAATCCTGATAATGAAGATATTGTAGCTTCAATAAAAGGAAAAGAGCCACTATTGCTGGATGTAGTTTTTGAATGCTGTGGTAAACAGGAAGCTATCGACCAGGCAATTGAAATACTTAAACCTGGCGGCAAACTGATGATAATTGGCATTCCGGAATTCAGCAGATGGTCGTTTGATGTAGATACACTCAGGCGTAAAGAAATTACAATTACCAATGTACGAAGACAAGTCGGCTGTGTGGAACGTGCACTGGAAATGATGTCGGAAAGACTTGTTGATGTTAGTTTAATGCCAACTCACAGATTCACATTCGAAGATACTCACAAAGCGTTTGAACTGGTTGCCGGATATAAAGACGGAGTGATGAAAGCAATGATTGATTTCGAGAAATGAGATAAATAACTGTCAGCACTTCAGCGAAGTAAACAAGTAACAGAAAAGACTTGAGCAATTACAACTACACCATAAAAATCAGGATACAATGAAAAAAGATGTTATTGCCATTTTCGATATAGGTAAAACCAATAAGAAGATTCTTCTATTCGATTCCGGATTAAAACTCGTATTTCAGACAGAGGAAAAATTTGCAGAAATAACCGATGAAGATGGGGTTTCGTGCGACGATATCGCTAAAGTTGAAGAATGGATGATTCAATCTGTGTCAGCATTTCAGGCAAGATCAGACTTTAACCTGAAAGCAATAAATTTTGCAACCTATGGAGCATCCTTAGCTTACCTGGATTTCAAAGGGCAACGACTAACTCCAATTTACAACTACCTTAAACCTATGCCTGATGAAGTTCTTGCAGGTCTTTATGAAAAATATGGCGGTGTTGATGAGTTCTCGCGCCGAACAGCTTCTCCGGCATTGGGCATGCTGAATTCCGGTTTACAGATTCTTTGGTTAAAGAAGCACATGCCAACACTTTTCAGCAATGTTAATCACGTTTTACATTTCCCTCAATACCTGAGTTATATTTTTTCAAAGCGTATTTGTTCTGAATACACATCAATCGGCTGTCATACAGCAATGTGGGATTTCGATAAGCACTGCTATCATTCATGGCTTGCAAATGAAAACATACAATTGCCGGCTCCGGTTTCGAATGAAGATGCCGCTGAAACAGTTATTAACGGACAAAAAATACAGGTCGGAATCGGTATCCACGATAGCTCATCATCCCTGGTTCCATATTTAATAGGCAGTGCCGATCCTTTCATCCTGATTTCCACAGGGACCTGGTGCATTTTCATGAATCCGTTTAACGATGAACCATTAACTGCTGAGCAACTAAAAAAAGATGGCCTCTGTTATATGAGTACCAGGCAAAAACAGGTAAAATCTGCCCGCCTTTTTATGGGTCATATTCATGATGTGAATTCAGACCACATTGCTTCTTATTTCGGAGTTAAAGCCGATTATTTTAAAAGTGTTAAACCAGACGAATCGTTGATGCTCAAACTGCTTCGCAAACGGGCTTTTTTCATTAACGGTATTCCGGCAGACTATGTTGATTCATCGGTGGATCTTTCAGCTTTTGTTTCATATGAAGAAGCATATCACCAGCTTATTATCGATTTAACTTACCAGTGCCTGGATTCATTGGAACTTGTTATTCCTAAAAAGGATTCCACGCGTTCGGTTTATATCACCGGTGGATTTGCCCGCAACGAAATCTTTGTCCGTTTGCTGGCCGCTTTACTACCCTGGAAGTCTGTATTTACATCCGAGATTGACAATGCTACTGCCTTAGGTGCTGCAATGATTATGTGGAATAAGGCATTTACAGGTGCCGAAACCAAATTGGATCTGGGGCTGAAGAAAATTGAGCCGTTCCGTTTAATCCCCTGAGTTTCTGAAAAGCATATTGGAATGCGAGAAAATATATAACACGAAAAGTCAGGTAAAACCACACTTAATGCTGAAATTCAAAATTAACTTAAAAGCAAATTATGAGCAATGATCAATCCATATTTAAAAGATTTCCTCAAAGGCAAACACTGCTGGAAGACTTTAAACGCAAAGGCAAACACAACGTGCTTTTAGTAAACGGCCATTTTCATACCCCGTTTTCGTTCAGTGCCTTTACTGAAATTGAACAGGCATTTCGGATGGCGAAAGATGAAGGCATACAGGTACTTGGCATCAATGACTTTTATACCACTGATGGGTATGCTGAATTTGTTGAGTTGGCTCAAAAATACCGGATTTTCCCGTTGTTCAATATAGAATTCATGTCGTTGCAGAAAGATCTGCAGGCGGAAGGTATCAGGGTTAACGATCCGGCCAATCCGGGCCGCACCTATATGAGCGGGAAAGGATTGACCCAGCCCCTGAAGATTGGTAAAGATGCTCTTACTTTACTTGAACAGGTACAGACAGAAAGCAATATTCAGACCGCCGAAATGGTGGAAAAACTGAATGCTTTTCTGAACGAACTGAATGCAGGATTCAGCTTTACTTTTGATGAATTAAAAGCTAAGTATGCAAAGAACATGCTGCGGGAAAGGCATATTGCCAAGGCATTGCGGGAAGCTATCAACGAAAATTTCGATACAGCGGAACAGAAGACGGATTTTTATAAGCAGATATTCTCCGGCAAAGAAATGAAATCAGAATTAAACGATACTGCAGGACTGGAAAACGAAATTCGTGGAAATCTCCTGAAAACAGGTGGACGGGCTTTTGTGCCTGAAGATCCGAAAGCTTTTTTAAGCCTCGAACAGGTAAAAGATGTTATTATCAGTGCCGGTGGTATTCCATGCTACCCGGTATTGCTCGATGACGCTAAAGGTAATTTTACTGATTACGAAAGAAACAAGGAAGATTTGTATGAAGTTCTTGTCAGTAAAGGGATTTATAGTGTTGAACTGATCCCGGGACGAAATACGTTTCCCATTCTGAAAGATTTTATAACCTACTTCCGGGCAAAGAATTTCCTGATCACATTCGGGACTGAGCATAATACGCCGCAACTCGATCCGGTAAAGGTTTCGTGCAGCGGAGGAGTTGATCTGGATGCTGAACTGGAACAAATCGGGTTCGAAGGAGGATGTATCCTGGCCGCCCATCAATACCTGGTTGCCAATGACCAGGAAGGGTATCTGGATAATACAGGATATGCAAAGCTAACCGAATACAATTTATTTGTCCAACTCGGACAGGCTGTGATTTCGCATTTCATTGGTCAAAAATAATGTTACATGAAATTCACCAGCCAGTGCCTTTGAATCTTGAATTTTGAAAGGAAATAGAAAATGGGGAAATAGAAAAATGGAGAAATAGAGAAATGGGAAATGGGGAAATAGAAAATAGTTCTTTTGAACATTTGAGTTAACGAGTAACCCCAAACCCCGTGGAGGCTTAACGTAGACAAGTTTGGATTTGTATTGGAAATTATGACATGAAACCGTTGAATCTTTGAACGCGAAGCATTTGAACAACTTTGAACATTTGAACAAGAGAACTTTGAACATTAAAATAATAATCATGAAACCCGAAATTCAGGAATTAATCGAAATATCACGTTTTTACGGACAGAAGAAGGACTTTGTTATAGCCGGTGGCGGCAACACTTCGTTTAAAGACGAAAGTCATATATACATTAAAGCAAGCGGATCCAGCCTGGCCACTATAGATGAGTCAGGATTTGCTCAACTCGATCGGAAAATGCTTCATTTGATTTCCGAAAAAACATATTCCGGCGATGCGATGGAACGCGAGAATCAGATTAAAACCGATTTACTTAATTCACGTGTTCATCCCGAAAAAGGACAGCGTCCGTCGGTCGAAACTTCTCTACACGATTTGATGGCTTTCCATTTTGTGGTTCATACACATAGCACCAAAGTAAACGGCTTGATGTGCAGCAAAGATGCTGAAATACGAACCTCAATACTGTTTGGCGACGACGTTATCTTTGTGCCTTATGTCGATCCGGGATATATATTATTTAAAGAAGTTCAGAACCGCGTAAATGCTTACCGTGAACGTACAGGTATTGAGCCACAAATAATCCTGCTGCAGAATCATGGCATCTTTGTAGCTGCTGACAGCATTGCCGAAATCCACAAGCTATATGATAAGGTAATTGATAAACTTGCTGCATCTATCGGCAAGATTCCTGATCTGATAAACTTACCTGTTGATCCGGCTGCTGCAAAAGTGATCCCGGCTATACGGATGATGTTGTCGGGCAATGGGTTGAAAACGCTTAAAGTTTTAAATAATTCATACTACGAACATTTCCTCTCATCAGAATCCGAATATCAGAAAATTGCTAATCCTTTTATTCCTGATGGGATTGTATACTGTAATTCATCATTCCTTTATGCTGAGTATAATGGTGATACGGATGCTTTGCTGAGTGAACTATCTACAAAAATTGAAACGTATATCAAAACCCAGCCCAAAACTCCGAAAATCATTTGCATCAAGGGTATTGGCTGTGTTCTGGCTAGCGACAATGCCCTTGGCGTCGCGACCCTCGAAGAAGTGATGAACGATACTTGCCTGGTCAGCCTGTATTCCGAAAAATTTGGCGGCCAAAGCCCTATGACTCCAAGCCAGGTTCAGTTTATCGATACATGGGAAGTTGAACAATACCGCCTTGCCCTTTCAATGGGAGCTACAGCGGGCCGTGCAGATAGGAAAATCGCAATTGTAACAGGAGGTGCCCAGGGATTTGGCGCAGGCATTGTTGAGAACCTGATGGAAAATGGTGCCAACGTGGTTATTGCCGATCTGAATGAAGAAAAAGGAAAAGAATTTGCAGAATCGCTTAACAGCGGCAAAGGCAAGAATAAGGCATTTTTTGTGAAAGCCGATGTATCGAATGCCGCATCGGTTGAGAATCTGGTTTTTCAAACCGTTTGCGAATTTGGTGGCCTTGATATTCTCATCAGCAATGCCGGAATATTACGTGCCGGTGGTTTGGACGAAATGACACCTGAAACCTTCGAACTGATGACCAAAGTGAACTACTCTGCTTATTTCCTTTGTACAAAATATGCTTCGGCAGTAATGAAGATCCAGAATAAATATAAACCAGGTTATTTTACCGATATCATCCAGATCAATTCAAAATCCGGATTAAAAGGCAGTAACCGGAATTTTGCTTACGCCGGTGGCAAATTCGGCGGAATAGGCCTTACACAGTCGTTTGCCTTGGAATTGATGCCTTCCGGAATTAAGGTTAATTCCGTTTGTCCGGGTAACTTTTTTGATGGTCCGCTGTGGGCTGATCCTGAAAACGGACTGTTTGTACAGTATCTGCGTGCAGGTAAAGTGCCAGGCGCTAAAACACTGGATGATGTAAAACGCTTCTATGAAGCACAGGTTCCGGCAGGCCGTGGATGTACCCCGCTTGATGTGATGCGTGCCGTATACTACATCATCGAACAGGAATACGAAACCGGGCAGGCTGTTCCTGTAACCGGAGGACAGAATATGCTGAACTAGTAATGGAGTAGGTTGAGGTTGAGGTTGGGCTGAAGTTGGGGCTAAGGATGAGATTGATTCCGATATTGAAATTGATATTGAGGAAGTTAAGGGGGCACTACTTTACCTTTACCTATACCTTTACCTTCAAACAATTTAAAAATTCATTTATAAACTAAAATTATATGATATACATGGCCGATACAGCCAGCCTGGAGGAACTTCGGGAGCTGTACAATTTTTTTCCACTGGAGGGAGTAACTACCAACCCAACTATCCTTAGTCATGCCGGGCACAAACTTTCGGAAGCTATTGCTGGTATCCAGGAATTGGTTGGTACCGGAATGGTGCACGTTCAAATGATTTCCGCTGAATCAGAAGACATGGTACGTGAAGCTAAAAAGTACCGCAGCTTTTTCGATTTCGGCGATAATTTTTATGCCAAAATCCCTGTAACAGCTAATGGCTACAAAGCTATGCGAATCCTGAAGGATGCCGGTATCAATGTTACCGCTACTGCTATTTTTACCCAGCAGCAGGCATTGGTAGCAATGAAAGCCGGTGCTGATTTTGTGGCACCTTACGTAAGCCGTTTGGATAACATATCTTCGCACGGTATTGAAGTTGTGGGTGATATCGTTCAGAATATTGCAAATTATGGACTGAAAGGCAAAGTGTTGGCAGCCAGTTTTAAAACTGTCGACCAGATTTACCGTGTCAGTATGGCCGGCTCACATTCAGCAACCATCAGTTCCGAACTACTGCATCAGCTTATCAAACACCCAATGACCGATATCGGGGTAAAACAGTTTGAGATTGATGCCGAAGGGCTTTACGATATCGAGTTTTAATGAAGATTGTTGTTGGTTGGATTTTACATGGTCCAATTCAGTTTTCATAATTTTTCGACATTCACTTAAATAAAAATCGATCCAATCCTCTTTTTCAATCCATCTTTAAGGCAGCGGAATAATAAAACTTACACTCAATAAATCAATATATTTTAACCTTTAAAAACAGTAAAATGAATCTTCTTGAACAGTTAAAGCAATATACGCAAGTAGTTGCTGATAGCGGTGATTTTGAAAGCTATGTGCAATTCAAACCCATTGACGGAACAACAAATCCTTCACTGATCTATGCAGCCTCCCAGAAACCGGAGTATGCTCACCTTGTTGAAGCCGCCGTGGAATATGGCAGAAAAAAGGGCAGTGCCTTCGAATCAAAACTGTCAGAAAGCATGGATATGCTTGCAGTAAATTTTGGGTTGGAAATATTAAAAATCGTACCAAGAAGGGTTTCAACCGAAGTAGATGCGCGGCTTTCATTTGATATCCAGGGTAGCCTCGACAAAGCCCACAAGATTATTGGTCTTTACGAAAGCAACGGTATCTCCCGCGAGAAAATATTGATTAAGCTGGCCAGCACATGGGAAGGTATTAAAGCGGCTGAAGAACTTGAGAAGGAAGGAATTCATAACAATCTCACGCTGCTTTTCAGCAAAGCCCAGGCCATCGCATGTGCCGAAGCAAAGGTTCAGCTTATTTCTCCTTTCGTAGGTAGAATTTATGATTGGTATAAAAAAGACCGTGGAGTCGATTCAATACCTTCCATTGAAGATCCGGGAGTATTATCCGTGAATTACATCTATAACTATTACAAAAAGTTTGGTTATAACACTGAAGTAATGGGTGCCAGTTTTCGCAATATCGCTGAAATCATTGAGCTGGCAGGCTGCGACCTGTTGACTATATCGCCGAATTTACTTGCTGAACTCGAAAACACCCAGGGTGAACTCCTGCGAAAACTGGATCCTGAAAACTCAAAAAACATGGATATTCAGCAAATACACCTCGACGAGAAAGCTTTCCGCTGGATGCATAATGAAGAAGCTATGGCTGTTGAAAAACTTTCGGAAGGTATCCGCAAATTTGCCGAAGACCTGGTTAAACTGGAGAAATTTATTGCTGCTAAACTTTAGCCTTTGCGCATGTCAGAACATTCTGAAGTTTTAAATGAAATTGTTAACCTTCTGAAACAGGAGTCTGAAGCTATTCGGAATATTCCTGTTTCGGAAAGTTACATGCAAGCTGTGGATCTGATTTATCAAAAAGTTCATAAGGAAGGTGGCAAAGTAATTGCAAGCGGAATGGGGAAAGCCGGCCAGATAGCTGCAAATATTGCTACAACTCTCAGCTCTACCGGAACCCCTGCTATATTTCTTCATCCCAGCGAAGCGCAGCATGGTGATCTTGGTGTTATCCGCGCGAATGATGTTCTTGTGGTTCTTTCCAATTCGGGCAAAACCCGTGAAATCATCGAATTGGTTGAATTAACTCATAACCTTTACGAAAAGGTTCCACTGATTGTAATTACAGGTAATCCTGACAGTGAACTTCCTAAAATTGCCGAAGTAAGCATTTTTACAGGAAATCCAAAGGAAGTCTGTGCTCTTGGTTTAACACCAACAACCTCAACAACAATGATGACCGTGATCGGCGATATACTGGTGGTGCTGGAAATGAAGAAAATTGGTTTCACAAACGCTGATTACGCTAAACGGCATCACGGCGGTTACCTGGGACAGAAATCGAGGAGTAAAGCTAAATAAAGTCAAATTCAATAAAAACATGAGAAAGTATGAGAAAGCGGATTAAGAAGCTGAAAACAAAAAATCCCATACTTTGATGCTGAATTTAGCCTGAATAAGAAAAACTATATCTCATATAAATCTGCTTCTCACTTAAACAGCAATAAGCCCTGTTCTGAATGGAACAGGGCTTATTGCTAATAATAACTAATTACATAGGAAGCTTTATTCTTAGTTTCAGATATTAGGCGCATTTTCCATCAGGTACTTTTCTGCCTCAAGCGACCATAATCCTTCATTATTTTTAACCATTTTATCCAGTTCAGCCATAAAAGGAAATTCCTGGCTTTTCACCGAAAGCTGATCCAGAGCCACAAGGGGAAATTTCTTATGGGTATAAATCAATTTTTTCCCTCCGGGGATATCCGGCAAATGCTTTGTGGTTTCAATCACCGCATCAAGTCCGCCTATATGGGTGATCATGCCAGCCGGGTTAATTCTTCCTTCAGCCATCAGTTTAAGTGCTTCGCGCATATCATCGGTATTACCGCCGCTTGTGCCCACCAGGTGAGTGAAGGCATAATGAACATTATAAAAATTAAATTCTGCCTTAAATTCAGGATTGGAAGGACCTGCGAAGAAATTGAGGCAGCCGTCGAAACCCAGTATCTGATCGGCCTGTTCAACAACCGGTTTCACAGGAGCAAAAACAAATACATCGTCGTAGCCTGCGCCACCCGTTAGTGATTTAAGCTCCTCAACTGCTGTTGAAGAATTTGAAGTGTTCACATAGATCAGCTTAATCCCTTCGCGGGCAGCTTCTTCCGAAGTGTGCAGTTTGGCTGCCCTGTCAAGGCGGGTCTGATCAATATCGGTAACAACCATCAGCCCCGGTTTGCGATCGCAGTGAAGCGCATAATCGATAGCAGCCAAACCCATCGGGCCAACGCCTGCCAGGATAGCCAGATTACCTCCTTCTTTAATACCCATTTCATGCACGTACGAACCCGAACGTGTGTGGTAGTTGGCGTGAAAAGCCCCGATAACGCACGACATAGGCTCTGCCAGCGAAGCTAGGAAAAACTCTTTCCCGTTAAAAGGCAACAGGCATTCCATTTCCATAACCGAACCGGGAATAAGCACATGGGTTGCATCGCCGCCAATCCAGCGGAATGAATAACCAGGCGCGTCGAGGCTTCCTTTGTAATTCATTGCTGGCTGAATGGAGAATTTATCGCCGGACTTAAACTGGTGCTGCCATTTTTTGCCAACAGATTTTATAATCCCGCTGAATTCGTGCCCGATAATGGTCGGATTAATATGTATGTCATCAGGAATGCGCTTGTGGTCGGAACCCTGCTTGGTTGCTTTGTATGATGACATGCATATACTGTCGGAGATTACCTCCGCATATATCTCATCATCTTTCATCTCAGGCAAATCAAATTCCTCTAACCTGAGATCGTCTTTCCCATATATTCTTACTGCTTTGGTTTTCATGTTCACAAAATTAATTATTAGATATTTCAGTCATTCTTAATGCTTTATCAAGAACATTCAGTTTCAAAATCTCTGAAACCTTATTTAGATGGTCGAACGAAAGGATCTGCAACTGCAGGCCTTTAATTTCCTATTTCAAGGGATACCTGAACGTATAGTTTCCTGATCCGATAGTTAACGTGACACCTTTTTCGGATTGTTTTAAACTTTCTTTTGCTGAAGCTGTAAGCGGCTGTGTGTTCATTGTCAGTTGCCCGCTTTTAGCACCAGGTAAAGAAACGGTTGCGGTTGTATTTGCCGGAATTGCGACTTCATAAACGAAGTCGTTTCCATCCATTTTCCATGCCGACTTTATTTTCCCGTAGAGAGAAAGGAATTCGGCACTGGCATGAGTTAAGCCACCGCCCGGATGAGGTGCCAGTAAAATATGTTTGTAGCCAGGATTTTCAGGATCGATATCCATGCCGGCCACATAATGATACAGCCATTCGCCTATTGCCCCGTAAGCATAATGGTTAAAGCTGTTCATTCCTACATCCTGGAATGATCCGTCGGGTTTTTGCCCGTCCCAGCGTTCCCAGATGGTGGTAGCGCCCTGGGTAACCGGGTAAAGCCATGACGGGTATTCCTTACGGTTCAGAAGCTTAAAAGCTAACTCATCGTATCCGTTTGCTGAAAGAGTTTTGCATAACAGTGGTGTTCCGACAAAACCAGTGGTAAGATGGCCAAATTTCTTCACATCATCGGCCAGGAATGCGGCTGCCTTCGGAATCAGATTTTCAGGTAGAAGATTAAACGCCAATGCAAGCGAATAGGCAGTTTGCGTGTGTGAAACCAGGCGTCCGGAAGGTGTAACAAATTCAAGGATAAAAGCTTTTCTAACATCATCCGACAGTTTTGCATATCGTTTTACATCCTCTGTTTGCCCGATTATTGCAGCTGTCTTACTTAACAATCCTGAGGAATAAGAAAAGTATGCCGTGGCTATCAGATCTTTTTCGGTAGTTGCGCCAGGATAATCGGAATTGTTTGTAGCAAATGCCAGCCAATCACCAAAATGCTGGTCCCCAGTCCAGAGCAGATCATCCCCTGCCCTGTTTTTCATGTATTCAACCCATGCTTTCATGCTCGGATACTGAACTTCCAATATCCGCTGATCGCCATATACCTGGTACATAGTCCATGGAACAACAACAGAAGCATCGGCCCACGCAGTTGCTCCTCCGTCACCTTTCAGCACATCAGGAATAACATGAGGAACCCGCCCGTTAGGTAATTGGTCGGCTGTTACATCGCCTAACCATTTGGTATAGAATGGTGCCACATCAAAATTGAAAGCGGCAGTCATGCTGAAAACCTGTGCATCGCCGGTCCATCCCAAACGCTCGTCGCGCTGTGGACAATCGGTCGGGACATCCAGGAAATTACCTTTCTGCCCCCATTGAATATTGTGCTGAAGCTGATTGATGAGAGGCTCGGAACAGCTGAACGAACCGGTAGGTTTCATGTCGGAATGTATTACCACCCCTGTTATCTGATCAAGAGATGGAGGCGCAGAAAGTCCTACGATCTGTACGAAACGGAAGCCGTGAAAAGTGAAATGTGGTTCATAAATTTCTTCGCCTTCACCTTTCAGGATATAAACATCTGTACATTTTGCGCTACGCAGGTTGTCGGTATAAAAATTTCCTTCTTTGGTGAGGACTTCGGCAAATTTCAAAGTTATCTTATCCCCTTTATTTCCCTTCACTTTCAGTCGTGTCCAACCTACCATATTCTGACCCATATCCAGAACTGTTTCACCTTTTGGAGTAGTGATGAGTTTTACCGGCTTAATTTCTTCGATAGCTTTCACTACCGAACCCTGGGGTGCAATCAATATTTTCTTTGACTGATCAACAACAGCAGCTTTTCCCCATTTACTATCATCGAATCCGGTAGCTGCCCAACCCGGCATTTCTTTACGCGCATCATATGTTTCGCCGTTGTAAATGTCTGATTCAATGATTGGTCCGGTTGATACTTTCCAGTTTTGGTCGGTTCCGATAATTTCAGCGGTGCCATCGGTATAATTGATCTGAAGCTGAGCCAGAAGGGCAAGCTTACTTCCATAATATCCATTTTCGTTACCCCATCCGATATTGCCGCGGTACCAGCCGTCACCTACTATTGCTCCTATTGAATTTTTATTTTGGATTATTGAAGTAACATCATAGGTTTGATATTGAAGACGGTTTTTGTAACTCGTCCAACCAGGAGTAAACAGATCAGTGCCAACCTTTTTACCATTCAGAAACAATTGATAAAGGCCCAGCGAAGTAACATAAACCCGGGCAGATTTAATCTTCTTTCCGGTTGAAAAATCCTTTCTGAAATACTGGGCTGGTTTTGATCCTTTTACTTCAGTTTCGGATGGAAATTCTATCCACGAAGCCTTCCATGATCCGGGTTCCATGATTCCCATTTCCCAAAATGAAGGAGCACTCCATTCAGTAGCTTTTCCTTTGTTGTCCCAGATCCGAACCTGCCAGTAAACACGCTGCATCGATTTTAATTCCGGGCCCTGGTAAGCTACATTAACGGATTGATCCGAATTCACTTTTCCCGATGTCCACAGGAGTTTGCCTTTTGGAGTCTGATCGGTCACCTTTATTTCGTAAGCTGTCTGAAGAATATTTTCTTCGGCAGAGCTGATCTGCCAGCTTAACCTGGGCTTTTGAATATCAATGCCCATAGGGTTGGTGTGATACTCGCAGATTAGTTGTTTTACTTCGGTTTTAACAGCGGCAAAGGTGTTTCCGATGCTTATGAACAGCAGAATAGCGAATAATAAAGTGAACTGAAAAGTTTGTTTCATCTGTTTATAATTTATTTTTACGGGTCAGAGGGAACTCGCCAGAGTAATCCTCACTCTATGTGACAATTTATTGTCATGGCTCGTTTCATCGTCCTCAAGTTAATTGGTTTTGATTATGCCTTTTACAGATATTCATACGTGTTGAGTGCAACGTGTTGAAGGGTTCAAAACACAGTACTCTTTGTTGAAGGAATAGTATGCAGAATGCAAAGCACCATGTACTTTGCATTCTGCACGTTGAACCTGAATGCTTAAATCAGACAAGGTTTGTACCTGGGCTTGCTGATTTGAAGGCAGGCTTATTCCATATAAAACACTTCTTCCAGGGCAACTGAAACAGGAGAATTGTCAGGATTGGTTTTCATTATATCAGCCATAAATTTCCACCATTTCTTAACAATTTCTGTTTGTCCCAGATCCTGGGAACCGCCTTCACCGCTAACTTTCTGAAAGGCGAACAGGAGACTTGTTTCTTCGTCCAGAAAAATAGAGTATTCGCTAACGCCTGCATCTTTCAGGAGTTTATGTAATTCGGGCCATAATGCATTATGTCTCTTTTTATATTCTTCTTTCTGGCCTTCGTTGAGGTACATTTTAAAAGCTAGTCGTTCCATGGGTTTTTATTTTTGAGTGTCAGTTTTGATAATGGTTTTAAAAAGTTACATCAGGTTAGGGATAATCAGCGAGGCTATAAGAATGATCATTCCCAAAGCCAGAACTGCTATAGTCTTTGATCCGGCACCTTTCCATTCTTTTAACAGTATTCCCCACACATTGCTGAAAGTTACATTCAGCGACATAAGTATGCTCCAGGAGAAAGCCATCATTACGCTGCCTTCGGTTAAAAAACTTTTTCCCAACGTTAATCCAAAAAACTGCGAGTACCAGAGGATACCGGCCAAAGCACAAAATAAAACATTGTTAATCAACACATTTTTTGGCACACTGAAATAGTCCTTGCCTGTTTTATTTTTTGCATTCTGGTACAAGCAATAAATGGCATTGGTAATGAATCCTCCGGTTGTTATCAGTAAAATGGCGGGTAATCCGGCAAACAAAGGATTCGAGCCTAAACCTATAGCGGCAACTTTTATCGGTTCAGCAGCTTCGAGCCCAAGGCTGAAACATGCGCTCATCACACCTGCCAGCAAGGCAACCAGTAAACCTTTTCCGAGAGCGAAATCTTTGACTGCGGCTTTCTTCTGCTCTTCGGTCATATTTTTCGAACGTAAACTTCCGGCATAGCCAATCACCGCGATTCCGGCAATTGCAATACTTACACCAACGAGTAAAACAAGGCCTTTACCTGAAAACAAATCAGTGCCAAGCATAATAGCCGGTATTAAAGTTCCAAATGCGGAACATGTTCCTAAGGCAATCGACTGCCCTAAAGCCACACCCAGGTAACGCATACTTAATCCAAACGTAAGGCCGCCAATGCCCCAGAGTACTCCATAAAACATGGCAGGTAACGCGGCTCCGTTACCCGATGAAATGATTTCCATCAATGAATGTCCTTCCGGTACAGCCAGCAGTGCACCCAGGTAAGGGAATACTATCCAGGCAAACAGGCCCTGAACCAACCAGAAACTCTCCCATGCCCAGTCTTTAACCTTATTAATAGGAACATAAGAACTCGATTGGCCAAAGCTTCCGATGGCAATAATTAAAAGTCCGAGTATTGTGTACATGCTTGTTTAGTTTTTAGGTAAAATGAATATTTTTTGAGTATTAGCAAAACAGATGAGTTATAAACGATAAGTGTACAAAACTCACCATTTATAACTCATAATCTGTACTTTAGTATTAACGTTTGCTGGTAACGTCCTTTTCGTACTGCTGAATATCAGCAATGAAAGCTTCGCCGGCGATTACGCCTTTTTTCATGCAGTAATAATCGAATACTGCTGCCCATGGCAACGATTTAGCTTCTTCGAGTAATGCCAGGCGCTCAAAATTCTGACCTTTTGCTTCGTAAGCACGGAGTTGCGCAATAGGCTCAAGTAACGCCTGTACCAGGGCTTTCTGAGTTGCCCGTACACCTATAACATAAGCACCGATCCGGTTGATGGAAGCATCAAAATAATCCAGGCCGATGTGTACTTTGTCAACTGCGTTGGAACGGACAATTTCCTGTGCAATGGCCTGCAGTTCGTCGCCCAGAATAACCACATGGTCGCTGTCCCAACGTACGCCACGGCTAACGTGCAGCATTACTTCGGGCAGGAAAAGCAACAACGATGAAATTTTATCGGAAATAACTTCAGTTGGGTGGAAGTGACCCGAGTCGAGTGTTACGACTACATTATTGCGGACTCCATAGCCCATATAAAATTCGTGTGAACCAACCGTATAACTCTCGCCACCGATACCGAACAATTTACTTTCGATACAGTCCTTCATGTAAACATCGTTGGTTTTGTATTCGAAGATTTTATCCAGCGAATCTTTCAGGTTCTGACGGTATTGCAGACGATCAACGGTTAAATCTTTCGAGGAATCAGGAATCCAGATGTTGTGCATACATTTTGATTCCAGCTGACGGCCCATTTCTTCGGCAATTTTACGGCAACGAATTACGTGGTCGATCCAGAATTCGCGGATGGCGGGATCGGGGTGCGACAATGTAAGTCCATCCGACGACTTTTCGTGTGAGAAGCAGGTACAGTTGAAGTCAAGTTTATAGTTTTTTGCTTTAGCCCAATCAATCCAGCTCTGGAAATGCTTAGGTTCAATCTGGTTGCGATCCACGCTTTCGCCACCAAAATCACCGTAAAAAGCGTGTAAATTTACACGATGATCGCCAGGGATAAGTGACATGGCTTTGTCGATATCGGCGCGAAGTTCGGCCACTGTTCTTGCCTTTCCGGGATAATTTCCGGTTGCCTGAATTCCTCCGGTGAGTTCACCATCGCCGTTTTCAAAACCTGTAACATCATCGGCCTGCCAGCAATGTAAGGAAATTGGAAGTTTATCCAATTGTTTTATAGCAGTTTCTACATCAATGCCAAAGTCAGCATAACGTGCTTTTGCATATTCAAATGCCTGGGTAATTTGTGCGTCTTTCATTTTAGTTGTCAGTTAATTTATTGGTAAAACAATTTAGTTATCTATTTTATATTCAGTTTATTACGATCGTTTAATACAATTATTTATTTTTTAGAATCTTCCTCTTTCAGTATTATTCCACTATAAAATATGATCCCGCTGATACCTTTTTCGACGGTCATTTCACGAAATTTTCAACCGTAAAGATACTTTGTTATAAAAATGAATCAATATGTGAAATGATTCTTATTTTGCACAAAATGACACAATATCAGGTTCAACCTTTCGTTTGGAAAGTATCTAACCACCAGTACATTTTTGATAAGAATGAGAATTTCAAACTACTGCGAACGTAGAATGTATAAGGGAATTTTTGTGTTATTTAACAATAAACTTTCCCACAACTCTTTCGTTTTTGCCTGACTTATAAAAGTACATTCCCTGAGAATAGTTTCTTGTATCAAGCAGTTTCTGGCCTTGCTTTCCTGTTAAAGTCAGTTTGTCAACTATGCGACCTTGTGCATCCGATACTGTCAGTTTAACGCTGTTAATACCATCAGGAAGCTCGTACTCAAAGGTTATCCATGTGGTTGCCGGATTTGGATTTGCACTGATTTTTATATTAGAAGGTAAGGAAGCTAATTTGCTTGTTTTTACGGCGGTATGTTTCAGTTTATCATCGTAATTCAAGCAATTGCAGTAAGGAATCCCATACCAGAAACCTAACATACCCTGCGCCTGAGCCGAGGCTATACCATGACCAAAGTCAGCTATAGCTATCAGTTTCGCTTTTTCAGTACTATCGCACTTTGCCAGGCTCCGGCCATTCTCCGAAAGATCGATCTGCAGAGCTTTCAGTTCACTGAATTTTTGGTATTCGGCGGAATCAGTCTCTGAGAACTTGTGCAAAGTTGGTATGAGTTTAAGCATGGATTGTGCAGATATAGTATTGCCACTTTGTAAATAAGCGTCAACAATCTGGTAATGACTTGTCAGATCGCCTTTGTTGTCGAGCCAGTTTATTATTGAAGCCTGGTCAACCACACTATCAGTTAGTTTGCTGCGTAATATATCGGAAGCTGCTAATGATTTTTGGCTCTCGAAAACATTCATTTTCTCCAGCAGCATAGTTTTATAGGATTTGTTACCGGCTATCTGCCTGAGTAAATCAATCATATATTCCGGCAATGGATTTTCCTTGGTTTGAAGGAACGAAAGAAAATTTTCATCACGCATCTCATCCGGATTTGCGGCTAATATCTCGAACAATACTGATTGTGGCAAAACATTGGTTTGAAGGGCGGCTGAGCGCAACGCTTCCTGCGATAGATGTGGCGAAACACCTAAAAGCTTGGAACGAAGTTCCCACATATCGGAAGGCATACTGTTTTCGATATCTTCGACAGTGCTTGTGGTACTTCCGCCGTCTTTCAGGGATTCGTATAATGTATTTACGTTATTGCTGGCTGCAAAAGCTTCGGCAAACTCTATTTCTTTGGCATCCAATTCTGATTGGGGAAGGGTAACCATGCTTTTACTGCTGCCTCCGTAATGCGAAGGACAGGTATTACTACCGGCTGTCATTAATTGTATTCCAGAGTACGACAATGGGGCCTGGCCTGCTGCGTGGTAATAGAACAACGGAGTGCGGCCGCCGTTGTAAAAATTACTTATGGCATTGCTTGAAAACGTATTTCCGGTAGCAATGGATGAGCCACTGCGCTGGTAGGGCGAAATCATGGATGTAGGGTTGGCTGTAACATAAAAGTCATATTTATTGCCGGTATTGGTGTTGCATAAATAAGTAAGCCCGTAAAGCGGATAGGAAAGGGCATTCTGGAGATTGGAACTGTTGCCATAAGTAACATTCTGAAAGGTGTTTTTATAAACCTCGTTATAGGTTTGGCCCGAATTGGTAATTGAAATTCCGGTAAAAGAGGTTCCCGGAACTGCCGTACCACCTGTAAATGTATTTTGCTCAATGGCATAGCCGGAGCAGGCATTAGTTGCAATACCAAAACCCTGGTTCGGGCAGTTTGGTGAAGTCCCGATTTCGAAAAGGCTGTTTACTATTACGGCTCCGTTTATTGCAGTTAAATCAATACCATATCCATTACTTGTAAATTTCGCGTTATCCACATAAATGCTGTTTGCAGTTTGGGAATTTGAAGCCTGAATACCATAAGCAAAGTTTTGGAAAAATGACTTATCTACCGTGGTGCCGGATAAAGCCAGAACTTTATACCCCGCATCAAGTGAACCAATACCTATTCCTGTAAAATTATTTGTACGGTTATTCACGAAATCGCATCCCGCAAACGTTATCCCTTTTACCTTCCATAAGGAAACCATTTGAGCAAATAGCGAAGCACCTGCAGGATATGCGTCATTTACTTCAAAAGAACAATTGCTGAAATAGCTTAAATTGTCCTTTTCAAGGCCTGTAATTGGGTCGAAATTTCTGTAACTTATAAATTCAACACTACGGCGGTTGTTGCGGAAAGTTGCATTGGTGGCAATAATTATTCCTCCTATCTTATCCCAATCATCAGGTTTCCAGTTGGTAATGCCATTGTAGGCATTTTCGATTACTGCGCCATTCTTAAGCTCCACGGTGCCCTGGTAGCATGTGCCGTAAAGGGGGTTTTGGTATTGGTGCTGGGTGGTGGTGCCCCATACTTCGATGCCTTGCCATTGGGCGTTGGTGCACGCATTTGTTAATGTTGCGCCATTGACTATCAATTTTGCTCCTGGTTCAATAACTATACCAGTACCTGTTGGAAATGATATTCTGGCATTCTGATTAATGGTTAATGTATATCCACTTTTAACAACAACACCACGGTCTAACCTTTCTACCGTATTCCAGGTGGTATTTTGATTTATAAAAATCTTTGTAGCCTCAAAACTACACGGGAGCGGAATTTCCCATGCGCCTCGGCCTCCTGTGCCAACCCGCAGTAGGTTTTTAGGGTAATTGATTTCAATCCCTCGTGATTGTTGACAATGCGGTAATCCAGTACCTAACAGTTGCCAACTATTGGTTGTAGCCAATAAATGATTATTGGTTGTAAATACTCCAAAATCAGTGGCTAAATATAAAGCTCCATCACTACCACGTTCATATTCTAAGCAATAGGGATCTGAAAATGAGTAGGGCAAATTCTGTGTCAAGTCTGTAAATATTGGACTTGATGGATTTGTGTAATCAATTTTATAGATAAATTGTTTAGCAAGGGGCCAAAGACTTTCATCTGAAGAACTGCCATAACACAAATAAACTATGTTGGTATTATAAGTATTAAATTCAATATCTTCTATCCAACCTTGTGATCGTGGAATACTTAATTCAATCCAAGTAGGATTGGTTGAAGTAGCATCTCTAGTCCTAAATACATGAAAACCATTATCGGTTGAACCACCTCTAGCATCCACCCAAACAATGAGTTCATCATTTGAATAATATGGAGTTGTCATTCCAATTGTTAAAATCATCGTTATTGATGGATCAAGCATGCTTTTAAAATTAGAAATAAAATTACCGGTAGCTGCTCCTCTTGATGTAAATCGTTTGACTTCTTCCATTGATTCTGAAACAATGGGTTTACTGTTTACATAAAGAAAATTAGAGTTTTCTTTATTCAGAACCATTTGTGTTAACCAGTATGTGTATATTGGGATAGATGTTATGGTGTTTAGGAAAAAATTATCAGTATAACTCACAGATGTAGCACTTGGTGGATCCTGTCCTTGATATGAAGCCCACATATATTTAGGATCTTTATTATCTATTAGGGGTTGTTGCCCATCACCCCATAAAACCATTTGCCAACTAGGGTTCCAGTTTGCATTATATGGTGTTCTTGTTATTTGAGTTCCATCATGATAAAGGCCAAGCATAACAAATTCTGGATTTGTGTATGAGGTAGCCATTTTTTCAGTAATGGCAGTCCCAGCGCCATTGTATTTTGGTACCCAAGAACTACCACCAGCAACCGATTTCTCTGGGCCACCGTGTGTGCAAATCCAAACTTCATTGGCGTTGTAAGGATGATAAACAACATCCTCTAAATCAACATGAACTGGAGCTTGACTGGCTAATACAGCACCATAAATTGATAACTTTCTTAAACCAGTACCATAAGAAATAATCAAACTTTCTCCGTTCTGAACTTGTTCTATACCAAAAGCATGACCTCCTCCAAAAGGCATGTTGTAATTATTTACAATGGTTGCCCATGTGTTATCAAAGTAATAATATAATGAAGCAGTATACCCAACTAGCTTACACATATACAAATAATCCGGCTTTGCCTTAGAAACTTCAATAGTTAAAGAAGTATTGTCGGAAGTATAAATTTCCGCCCATGTTGTACCATTATCAATTGATTTCATTATTCTCCATCTGTATAAATAATCATTGATTTTTTCACTACAAGCAGAATAAATTGTATTATTACTACCTGGCTTCATTTCTATATCATTAATATCATAAGCCAGAATTTTTGTCCAGGTAGGATTACTGCTATTCAAGTCATCAGTTCTGTATAGGCCAAACGATGTTGCTACATACAATCTGCTTGTATCTGATGGATCCCAAATAAGTTTACGAATAATTGTCCACTGTCCAAAGTCAAGGTAATCAGCCTTTTTACTCCAGGTTGCACCTTCGTCATTTGTGAGATAAACACCACCTACTCTTCCCATAAAAGTGCTGGCACACGCTCCTCCATTACCACTTGAAGAAGCACACCAAATTTGATGATTTGTTGGATGAAAAACAGCCCAACTGCAACCTGATGTTTCCCATTGTGTATCGGTACCAGTTGGATTCCATGTTTCGCCAAAATCTTTTGAATAGAACAGTCCAGACTGTGTAGCTCCAGTTAACATGTATTGTGTTGATGCAGAAGTACCATTATCAAAAAATGAAATAAACTCAACAGGACCTACCCCAACCGTACTGTTCTTGGGCCCAATTTCTTTCCAACCATCAGAACTTGCTATTGAATAATTCTGAGAAGTACTCTCAAAAAAAGCTTGTTGGGCTAGCAGATACGTTTCAAATTTTTTATCAGGATACAATCGAGGCTCCCAGTAATTCTGAAACTTTTTATAAGTCTTGTATTCAGCTCCTCCGGAATAATAAGTGGTACTATCAAGTGTAAATTTTAAATTATCGAGGTACTGCTTTTCTGGTACAAAAATATCCTGAAATGTTGACCCGGAGTTTAAATTGGAAATGTGTTTATCCAATTGGGCATTTAATTTCACAGTTGAAATAAAGATCCCGCACAGAATCATCCCCGCTCTCAGCAAAGTAGTGTAAATCTAACGGATTTTAATTTCGTTTACATTTTTGTAATGATTTGTTTCCATGGCTGTTTGTGTTTGGTTGTAATCAGGAGGAAATAATTACCCGGTTTGAGATTGGAAAAGGTCCTGGTAGTATAGGTGTTTAAATAATTTGGCACCATTTCGCAATGCATTAACCTACCCATGAGATCGTACACATCAAGTCTTAAATTTTCGATATTTTGATTACTTCTTATATATAACTGGTCTGCAAAAGGATTAGGATAGATTGAAAACAACTCATCTCTTATTGGTTTGTCTACTGCCAAAAATTCGTTACAGTTACCATGGTAGTAGACAAGAGATTCAGGAAGCCATAAAATGTTTGATTTGTAAAATATAGTATCGGTAGAATTGTAACATTTAAGATTATATACATTCAACCCCATCGCAGGTTGATTAAATATCCCACCTGAAGTGCTTCCAATTTTTTCGATCCAATTTAAATATGTGCCATACATAAGCGGGATAAATTCAATAGAATGTAAAGCAATGAATTTTAAGGTATAGGGGCCACAAGGATAAAAAACTACTGAGTCCACCAGAAAATCATAAGCACCTAAGAAATCATAATAATGAACTGCAACGTCGAAAACGGTATCACCTGCTTTTTTTGTGAAATCCTGTAAGATAAATTCTTCCTGCCCAAAGGGAGAAATGAAATAAGATTTGCCGGAATGGTCATTTCGAAATGCTCCGGAATACGATACATAATCTGTTCCATAAGGCTTTTCAAATACTTTTGTGTATTTCTTTCCACTTATTACAGTATCATTGGCTTGTTCACTTAGGAACCAATTATGGTAGAGGGTATATTCACTGCTATGTTCCTGCACAAGCCAGGTGGCATTTGAATCAGGAAATAGTTGATATTGTTGGGCACTAGTACTGCCAAAATTCAGTATGAGCACGAAGCAGAAGATTAGGGCTATAAATTTCTTGTAATCGGTCTTATCGCGTTTTCTTGATCTCATAGTTTTGTATTTAAACTATTAATATCTTACCGGGCTATTTAACTAGGCTGGTACTGGTAAAGATACTTCATAATTAAATTGAATCAATATATGAAATGATTCTTATTTTACACAAAATGACACAATATCAGATAAATGTATCTTTTATAAAATACATCAAACTCAGCTCTTAGGCTATCGAAACACTTCGTAACCGGAATGTTTTTTAGTGAAACAAATTACTATTCATTTTTAAAAATCACCTGAATCTGGTAACCCGTTTCTTTTTTGACTTCCGGATTTAAAAGATGATAAACCGGGATAAACTGCAGGGTATCATTTTTAATGCCGTATGTTTTATTTCCTTTCAATTCAAATTCAGCTTGCTGCGAAAGCCGGATTTCTTCTTTTCCTCTGTGTCCGAGTATGAGCGGGCCGTAAAAATATTTGTGATATCCGGCAAGGCTGTTTGGATTTTCAAGCTTTTCTGCTCCTGATTTTAACGCAAAACGGTAGCTGATCTGATCTCCCTTGCTAAGTGTTTTTGTAAAACAGACAAATCCATTTTCTAAATCTGTTTGTATTTTTTTATCATTGATAAAGACTTCAGGATTCTGAATCCATTCAGGGGCAAGGAGTTTAATTCCGGGAGCGAAGCTTAAACTCGTTTCTTTAACGGTGAAATTTACTTCATTTCCGAAAGGGTAGTCTGTGGTTTCATCCAATAAAATGGAGTCGTTTTCAAATTTAATGTTCACCGAAGCATTTTCGAAAGATGGAATATAAATGGATCGGCTGCCTGTGAAAAACAAATTTTGGGCAATGGATGCCAGCCCTTCGCCGCCCCGCATAGTGCAACACCAGTATGCTTCGTAGGTATCGGCATGTAAAAATGTGGAATTTGCGCCCGAGCAGTTATCAGTTCCAAAACCTCCGTTTGCACGTTGCCCGAAGCCGAGGGCATTGTAATAAATCAGTTGGGCGTCTTCGGCATATTCAGGTTTCCCGGTGATTTGCCAGAGTTGCGACGACAACATGTAAGAATCAACAACCGCACAAGGCTCTGTCCACTCGGGACGACCAAACCAGTTGTAGTTTGCATAGTTTTCGGTACGGGCGAATTTCCGGTAAAGATCAAAGTCTTTCTCAACGGTTCCGACTAATGTGCTGTCGCCTGTAACCTGGTAATAGCGAAGCAATGCCCGCAGACCGGTTAGCGAGGCATGTGTCTGGGCTTTGATCTGAACAAGGTCTGTTTTTCTGAATACCTCTATCATTTCATCAATCAGCGGTTTCAGTTCTTCCCGTTTCGTAACCTGGTAAGCCTGAACAACACCATCCATGAAAATGAAATCACAACCGACATCTGTCGAAAGAATCCAGTTCCCAACTTTTTCATTGATACGGTTGCCACTTTCGTGACCGCCATGTTTTCGCCCTGCAGGATCAACCGGGTAGTTTTGGTGATAGCCTTTGGTTGGAAGTACCAGGTTGTCGATTATCCTGTTGATATATCCAAGCACTGCCGGATCTTTTTTCCAGAGGTAATATTCACAAAGACCTCTCAGCACCCAGCCATGCGACGAAAGCTGCTGCTCATCCAAAACCCCATCAGGATAAACAGTGCCAAAATATCCCTTTTCATTAACCTTGCCGGGAAACAACTTTAGAATGGCATCAAGGTATTTGGGTGTTCTTCCGGTTGCCTGGGCAAGTTTGGTCAGGGCCAGGATTGTTCTTCCTTCCTTGTCGCCAGGCCACCAATTGCTGGCTTCCTCTGTCATAAAAACATGTTCCGGCTGATAAATTTCTTCTTCCATCCGATCGTAATTTTTCATTAAGCGGGTATTGAGTTCTCCCCGAACCTGAACCTCTGATGGATTGATAAGCTGAATGGTATCAGTCTCTCTTTCTTGTTGTTTTTGAGTTGTACAACCAAAGCCACCAACAAAAAGAATTAAAAAAGCCCACAATGTTTTTTTTACTTCCATACAATGTTACATATTTGTTTGAAAAGAGTAATTCCCGGAACCGCAGTGGAAAATGGCTTTCCCGCTTTTTACTCCTATATATTCAATATCAGATGCTTTTTCGACAGGAATTCCCGATTCAGTAATACCGTATCCGGATAGAGATGGAAGATAAATGGTTGCTTTGGTATTTGCAGGGATGGTAACATTAAGTGTTAATTTGTCTTTCTCTCGTTTCCAGCTGCTTTTAATACGGCCATACATGCAATCGTGCCAGGCATCTACAAACGTTAAATCTCCAACTATCGAAGGATTAATGATAAAATGTTTAAAACCGGGCGCTTCCTGATCAAGTTGAATACCAGCCAGAAACTTGTAAAAGTAGGCACTGATAAGGCAGAATGGCGTGTGGTTGCGCGAATCGTATCCGTCCCAGCCTTCCCACATTGAATTGGCGCCCTGCTCTACCATGTAACCCCAGCCTGGATAAGTTTTTTGAGTCACAATTTGATAGGCCAGTTCCGGATCTACTGCCGGAAGAAAATCCATCAGGGCGGAAGTTCCTAAAAATCCGGTACTTAAATGATCATTCCGGGAATGAATATCCTGAATCAGGTTTCCAAGGACAATATCCTTTTGATCGTTTTCTACAATTCCGTATTCCAACGGGACTATATTGGCTGATTGCCTATACCCCGTGGGTTTATCGCCATGATAGGTCAAGGTTTTTTCATCGAGAAACTCCTCGTTGAAACTGGTGGCTATACACCTGGCCCATTGGATATAATCTTCGGCTTCTTTTGACTTTCCAAGAGTTTGGCAGATGTCAGAAAGTCGTTTCACTACGAGGTAATGCGATGCAGTTCCGTAAAGGATTAATCCCTCGGGTGGCACCATGGTGTTATTTCGGGCAGTGTCTGTGAGTGGAATAACCGGTGCGAGCCAGTCGCCCAAAACATCCGAAATAATCTCTGGTTTTCCCGGCACTTGACGCAATAAACTGCTTTTGGCAAAGCGTGTCATAACAGGGTAGTTTTCCTCCAGAATCCGGGTATCGGAATAAAATCCATAAAGGTTCCATGGAACAAATACAATGGCGGCCGGCCAAACGGTCGAGTTATTCTTTTCGTAATTAGTCGACGGGGCAACTATTCCCAAACCTCCAACTTCACATTGAGTTCCGGCCAAATCAGTTATCCATTTTGACAAGAATGAAGCCATGTTGAAATTGTACATAGCCGCTTCGGCCGATATGTAATTATCAGCAGTCCAACCCTGTTTTTCGCGATGCGGGCAATCGGTGGCTATGCTGTGGTAATTGTTCAGAAGACTGCTTACAGAATTTTGCTGAATCTGGTTGACCAATGGATTGGAACATGTAAAATCACCAACAATTTCTACATCGGTATGCACCGGAATTCCTTCAACCTTTACAACCGTAACACCTTCATCAGCCGTAATCCTTATAAACTGGAACCCTTTGTAAGAAAAATGGCATTCAAAAGTTTCTTCTCCTTCACCATTTAGGATATACCCGTTTTGTTGTCGGACATTCACATATTTGTCGTAAAAGGAAGCATAATTTTTGTCTTTGATAGTGTATTTAAACCTGGAAGGCGTCAGATTAGGAACCAGCTCTATATCTGAAGGCGTTTCGCAATATTCGACCAGAACTTTGGCGCCTGAATTTCCACGAACTTTTACACGTGCCCAGCCGGAAATGTTTTTCCCAATGTTGTAGATGGTTACACCTTTATCTCTTTTATAAGTTTTTACAGGTGCAATGGCTGCAAAACAGCGGATGGGTGGGATCATCTGGGATTCAAGTTGCGCGTTCCATGCTACAACTGAAGCATTTTTCCAGTTGCTTTCACCAAATTCCGGAGAGGCCCACCCCTTTTGCTCTAAGCGGGCATCGTACAATTCGCCATGCCGTGTATCGTCGTAAACAATCGGTCCACCTGAAGTTTTCCAGGTATTATCTGTGATCACAATGGATTGAGTACCGTCGGTGAATTCAATCTGAAGTTTGGCAATAAGCTTTGGCTGATCGACCCATGCCGATTTGCTTAATCCCCAGATATCGTTGCAAAGAGGATTATACTGCCCCCTTCCCAACATTACGCCAATGGCATTTCCCCCTTCTTTAACCTGGCTGGTTACATCATAAGTTACATAGAATGAACGCTGTTCGAAATTAGTCCATGCAGGATCGAGAACATGATCCCCGACTTTCTCCCCATTCAGAAATGCTTCGTAATATCCTAATCCACAAATATAAAGGCTGGCCGATTTAACTTTTTTAGTCACTGAAAATTCCTTCCTGAAAAGAGGAGATTGATCGTATTTGGGATTAGCCATTTCATACAAAGTGAAAATAGTACTGTCCTTGCCGGTTAACCAGGGCCACGAAGTATTGGGCCATTCCATAGGAGGAAGATTATTAAGTTCGGTATATTTATGGTTCTTCCATTCCTGTTTCCATTGATTGTTGTCCTTGTATGCAATCCATTGGGCATTGTTCCAGTCTTTTTTGGCGAGTAAACCCATAGACCAAAAAGCAGGTTTGCTCCACTTTGAAGGCAAGCCTTTTTTATCCCAAATCCTCACTTTCCAGTAATATTTTATTCCCGCTAATAGAGGCTTGCCCTGATATCCGATTTGAATGGATTGATCTGAATTGCGTTTCCCGGTATTCCAGATATTACCAATGCCATTTGCCAGGTTTTCGGGCGTTGAAGAAACGATTACCTGGTAGGATTGCTGAAGATCACCTCTTTCGGAGGATACAATCTGCCAGCTTAAACGGGGTGAAGTTGCATCTACACCAATTGGATCAACAAGGTATTCGCAGCGAAGATTTTCGACTGTGGCGGCCTGAATGAACAGACTGAAATAAAGCAGGATAAGAATAGTCAATAATTTCTTCATCTTATTTCTTTAAAGGAATAACAGGTCTTGTATCACCTTCACGGTACAGAATACGCCAGGTATTTTCAGGAAAAATATCATTCATAAACAGAGGCTGGGGAAGCCAAACCCGGAACAGATTCTTCTCGCTGTACTGATCTCCGGCAGATGCATAATCACACATGACCACGTTAATCTGTTTGTGATCGAAAAAGTGTGTATATCTGTAAAGAAAAGGAACTTCAAATGCCATCCACACATCGGATGGTTTTGATGAAGATGGAATCAGTTCAATATATTGATCAGGTGAGTCGGATGTGAAGGTTGGTTCAGGCAGCACATACTTCAATCCACCCAGTTCATCCTTTTGAGTCCATTGAGTTCCCTGCGGGAGAAGCCAGAGATTGTAATTCTCATTTTTAACTAAGCGGGTATCAAGAGCCAGTACAATCGGACCTCGCATTACAGCCAGATCATTCACACTTCCTGGTGCCCGTATAATCCGACCCCGAAAATCCATTTCCAGCTGAATCTGATCGCCATTCTTCCATTCGCGCTTAATTTGAGCATACGTTCCCGGTATGCAGTCTATTTTTTCACCGTTTACAGTAAGATTCATGTTCTTGCTCCATGCGGGAATCCGAAGACTGAAAGTAAAATGTTCAGGTTTAGGTAAGTCAACTCGAATCAGAATGTCTTTTCCCTCAGGATAATTTGTTTCCTGGGTAATTTTTAATTCTGTTCCTGTTTTAAGTTTTTGCGTCCAGTTTCCTTTGCTGTACAGGTTTATTACCGGACCGGATTTACTTTTCATAACCGACCAGCCGGGAGTGATCAGCAGGCCTCGTGGCCCATTAGCCACGCAACAGCTTGATTCGCAAACAGGAACCTGCATGGGCGAAGGCATTCTCTCTCCGATCAGCGGGGAGAAATAAGCCCACCATTCCCCTTCGTCAATCATCGCGCCCATCAAGGCATTGTATAGCGATACCTCCATATTGTCGGCCCAAACCGGATCGCCCGTGAGCTGCAACAACTTGTAGCATAACTTCATCCAGGTAACGGTTACGCAGGTTTCCATGGGTTGCTCCAGCATTTCGGTCTGGCGGTTGGCGCCATCGCACCACAATTCGCCACTTGATCCGGAACCCACAATCATAATTTCTTTCTTCAGAACACTTTTGCCAAATTTTACAGCAGCATCCAGGAGCCGTTTTTCTCCCGTTACCCGATATAATTCACACAATCCTTCGTAGCAGGACATCATTTCATAGCCTTTGGGGGCCGCAATCAGAATTGGATCAATACCTGCCTGTGCATCCTCAATCAGGCGAAGTCCTTTAGGATTATAACTGTTTGGTTCGCTCCAGAGTTTCACGAGGTATTGAGCAAAATCAAGATATTTTTTGTCACCAGACCGTTCGTAGACCAGCACTACTGGTTCGAGAACGGAGCAGGAGGACAAAGATCCGATAATCTGAAGCCCTGTTTCTGTCAGTTTCTTCTTTCCTGGTCCGGCTATTTCGATCAGGGCATCAGTTGCACGGCAAGCTGCCACCAGTGATTTCTTATCACCTGTTTGATCGTAATGGGCTATCAGTCCGAGTAAAGCATATTTACGGCCCCAGATATCCCAGTGTCCAAAATCTTCAGCACGCGAATAGCTGCTCAGGCGCCCGTCAGCATCCTGAGCTTGTATTAATTCTGATGCCGATTTGTCTAAAATGTCGCGATAAGCAACAGTAGGTTGCCAGGCATATGCCAATGCTGCGGAAGTAAACCATTTGCCCCAGAATTCACCATGAAAACCGCCCCCGTTATCCAGTTTGTTTTTGAATGGAATGGTGTACAGATCATAGTTTTTGGACATAACTCCTTTTTCCACACAGTTTCTCATTTTCTGCCCGATAACTCCTTCAATTCTGGCTGACGAAGATACTCCAGGTGATAAAATATCATGCTGGGCGAAGACCTGGATGGGGAAATTCAGGATACAAAAACCGGTCATAACGGCCCAAAACAATTTACTTTTCTTATACATTTGATACATTTTTTTTTAAACCACGTTTGTAATAAATCAGACATACTATTTACTTTAAAATATCAACCGGTCGGATATACGGAGAATTATTCCATTGCTCATCGGTGGCAGCTTTCATAAAATCATCCTGTTCCCAAAACTGATCGTTATATTTTATCATCCACTCTTGAGTTAGTGCCCAAAGTTTTTCTTTTACCGCAGCCATTTTGGGATCACTAAACTGATTGTTTACCTGGAACGGATCATTTTTACGATCGAATAAAACACTGTGCAACGAACCTTCAGTAGCTCCTTTCTGAGTTGAGAAGGTGTAATCGCGGGTAATTACACCCCGGAATCCTTTTCCTTCATACAACCAGATCGGAATATAATCAACCGCATTTTCGTCATGTGTAAGAATAGCCTTCGACAGATTTTTCCCATGGCACTCTTTGGGAACTTCGAGCCCCATTAATCCCAGTACAGTGGGCATAATGTCTAAAGCGCTGAACAGCAAACCGGTTGTGGACCCTGGCTTAATTTTACCCTGCCATCGTAACAGGAACGGGATGTGACAGGAGTAATCATGAGGATATTGTTTAGGGTAATTCGCATCATCAAACTCAAGCATATCTCCGTGGTCGGAAGTAAAAACCACGATGGTATTGTCATCCAGCTTTAATTGCCGCAGCTTTTCCATGAGTTGTCCGAATGCAATGTCAACGCCGGTGGTCATGGCCATTTGTCCCTGAACCATTCTCCGGCGATCGGGTGTATTTTCGATTCCGGGACGCATTTTGATGCTGTCGCGGTTATACATCGCCATCAATTCATCCGGAGCATCATATTTATAATGCATGAGGCCATCTTCCCCTTCAAACTTGCCCCAGTCGTGTGGTGGATGCCAGGATACGAATAAGGCAAAAGGTTTGGTTGCGTCTTTTCGGCTTTCGAGGTATTGCAATGCCTGATCGGTTTGACCGTATGCTTCCCATTTATCGAAAAATACTTTTTGTCCTTCTTCGTTCCAGTAAAAGCATTGTCCGGCTCGAAAATCAACATGGCAGTTGTTGCTTGCAAACACTTCATCAAATCCATAGCGCATTTCACCTTTAGGAATTGGCCGGTCGCGATCGCCTCCCAAAAGATGCCATTTGCCTATGTAGGCAGTGTTGTAACCTTCATCCCGTAATACTTCCGCAAATTTTTTCCCATGCCCGGGCACAAGTGGCTTATCGTTCACAAATGTTCCGTTGTACAATGTTTGCTGACCGCTTAACAACAATCCCCGAAACGGGGTACAAATCGGTGAATTTGAAAAGCAATGCGTAAACAATACCCCCTGGCTGGCCAGGTTATCCAGATTAGGTGTTTTAATCTGTTTATTTCCGTAGCAACCCAGCATATCGAAGGTTTGCTGATCGGAGAAAATAAACACCAGATTTGGTTTCTCAACCTTCTTTGTAGCCGAAGTAAGCAGAAACATTCCGGCAAGAGTAAGTGCAATCAGTATCGCTTTCATAATTAATCTATTTATTAGTCGTTTAGTTAAGGATTTAGAGAAAGATAATAATTATGGGATTTTGCAAATAATTTTTGTACCCCCTCTGACTCCCCCTGTAACAGGGGGAGAACTTACTAATCTGGGTATCTCTATACCGAAAAACTTCAAACAGAAGAAAAATCTATCCTCCCCCTTTGCAAAAGGGGGATAAGAGGGGGATACACTTGTATCAATGCAAATCTTACTAAAGGACATTGATATCTAGTTATTATTTTATTCATCTGATATCTGCGAGTTTATCGCCTTAAATCCTTCGAGGTTGCCAAAGCGATTACCCGACCCTGATCACCTACAGCACAGTAAAAATGATAGGCTATTCCTTTGTGTTTGATCACCCAGGGCTTGTGCGCAAATTGATTGTCCCAAGGTTCTGACGGCTCAATAAGATGCGGTCCTTTCCACTTTGTCCAGTTGACCATGTCATAGGAACAGGCAAAAGTATCAAATGCACCGGGTTGCCAGAAAGCTCCAAAATAAAACATGACCCAGAGATCGCCGATTTTCACAATTTGCGGATCACCGCTGATGCCGGTTTGTTTGTCTTCGCCGTTGGCTACGACCGGTTCCGTGCCATATCGTTTCCAATGGATCATGTCATCCGACACAGCCATACCTATTTTCTCGAAGCCGTTTTTTATTTTACCATTGTAATACATAACAAAGGGATGGCCAAGCGTTTTGTCCTTGTCCCAAATGATCTGGCTTTTATAGAGCGTCATTTTTTCAAACTCCCGTACATCGGGCTGATCCCGGCTTAGTACAGGGTTCTCCGCAATGGGTGCCCATTCTTTAACTTCGGTGGGCGACTTTGTCCATGCCATTCCGATG
>CAIRMR010000106.1 GCA_903879715.1 uncultured Bacteroidales bacterium | reverse complement strand
TATTGAAAACTATTCCCCGCTTTGACAGGCGATCTATATTCGGCGTTTCATAGTACTTACTTCCATATACTGAGCAATCCATCCAGCCCATATCATCAACCAGGAAAAAGATAATATTTGGACGGGCAGGTGGTTTTCCTGAGGCAAATATATTTTCGATTTGAAAACATAATGCCAGGAGGCTTAGAAATAATATTTTAAGGTTCATCGCTTTCATTTTTTAACTGGTTTATAACCGGGACTAGCGGTTGGCATTTGTGCATTCATCTTATTTCGCCATTCGACCAATTGTTGATGCATTTCCTGTGTTTTTCCTTTCATTTTTCCTGAAAGGTCATTCGATTCCGAGATATCTTCCTTTAGGTTATACAATTCGAGTTTTCCTGATTCGTACAACTCAACCAGTTTAAAGTCGCCTATCCGGACTGAGCCGGCCGGTCGGCCCAACTGATTGGAGAAGTGCGGGTAATGCCAGAACAGAGGCCTTGTTTGGGCGATTTCAACCTGAGGATTCATGATCATAGGGAGAACACTTATTCCATCAATGTTTTGCGGAAGGCTTGATATTCCGGCTAGTTCACATAAAGTCGGCAAATAATCGATGCTGCTGAAATAGGTATCCGAAACCTTTCCGGGTGCTATTTTACCTTGCCAGCTTACCATGGCCGGAACCCGCGTTCCACCTTCATAAATATGGCCTTTCCATTTGCGCAAAGGGGCCATTGATGTAGGAATGGGGCCCAGTTCATCAAGTCCCAAGCCACCATTATCAGAGGTAAAAATAATCAGTGTATTTTCGAGCAGGCCTTGTTCTTTAAGCGTTTGAATAATTGCACCTACCCCATCATCCAGGCTTTCGATCATCGCCGCATAATTTGGATTAAACTTCTCGGCTGAGTTTTGGTATTTTATAAAGTATTTGCTCAGCTTATCGGCCCGGGGTACAATCATCACATGTGGTGCCGAATAGGCCAGATAAAGAAAAAATGGATTTTTTGCATTTTGCTTAATGAAATCGACACCATATCCGGTAAGTTTGTCGGTCATGTATTCGGTTCCGTGATCGGTAAACTCTTTTTGGTAGGAATCGATATAAATTGAATAATTGTAATAGTCCAGTCCATTTTTCCCAATCATCCGCGAATAATCAAAACCCTGATTCCAGGGAGCAACAGAATCCTGGTCACCGAGGTGCCATTTCCCAACCATGCCTGTGGTATATCCTTTTTGTTTTAAAAGTTCAGGAATCGTCGTTTCCCTGGATTCCATGTAGGGTTTAAAACTTGCAGGCAATATCGGCGATTGAGGATCAGTCCGCATGCCTCCTATGAAATTAGTAAGCTGAAGTTTAGCCGGGTATTTGCCTGTCATGATAGAAGCCCGCGTTGGCGAACAAACAGGGCAGGCAGCATAAGCCTGTGTATAACGGATACCGCCTTTTGCAAGCTTATCCAGGTTGGGCGTTTCGCTAAACGGATTTCCATAACAGGCTAAATCTTTCCACCCCAGGTCGTCAGCCAGGATGAAGATGATATTGGGCTTATTCAAAACCACATTTTCCTGCGCACTTACAGTTAAAATGCAAAATGCAAACAGTATAATTCCGGGAGTTTTCAGTTTCATATGTTATTGATTATTTCTTACGGGTCATATTTCCCCCTTTTCTTCAACCAGGAAATAAATGTGATTAAACATAAAAATCATTCCAATAAGTGACTGATCAATCTTGTCAATTTCACAAATTGGTGCTTCATTATTTGGCTTCTTCCTTTAATTCAGCAAAGCGTTTTTTCAACGATTGAATGGTCTTCTGATCTTTCTTGCTTCTGATTTTATTGTGTTCTTCGCAGGGGTCTTTCTTCAGGTTAAAATATTCCTCATACTGGTATTCAGGCCAGATAATATATTTCTGTATGTGAGTTACCAAAGCTTCGGACGAAGGGATAAACGAAGATTTGAAGATGGTTGGATGTTCGTAATAGAAATCCTGGCGCCATGCAGGTGTTTTTTCATCCAGGTATAAAGTCGAAAAATCACTTCCCTGTATGGATAAAGGAATGGATTCACCGGCAGCCGCAATAATTGTTGGAGCCAGGTCAATATTTAATACGAACTCATTATTTGATGTATTTCTTTTTGCCTCAGGAAGGCGCGGATCATAAACTATTAGCGGAACACGGATCGACTCTTCATACGGATACCACTTATCAGCCAGTTGATGTTCGGACTGGAAATACCCGTTGTCGCCCATTACAATGATCAGGGTATTTTCGTACACTCCCTGGGCTTTCAGTTCAGCAATAATGTTTCCAATGACCAAATCAACTTCGGTCACCATCCGGTAATAGGCTTTCATGTAAGTCTGATATTTTTCAGGGGTATCGAAACGCTTGTGCCAGCGGGCACGACCTTCATTTTCATTACTGCCAATAAACGGAGGCAGGGCTTTTAGCGCTGATTCCGTAGCGGTTTTAGGAACCGGGATGGTGACATCCTGGTAATACTTTTCGCTGGAAGGCTGATACCGGTACTGATCCGGGTGAAGGTCTTCGGCATGGGCCGCAAAAAAGCCAACTGACAATAAAAAAGGTTTTTCCTTTGGCCTGTTTTTCAAAAAATAGAGGGCATCCTTTTCATTCTTCGAGGTTACATGAACAGAATCTCCCGGTCCATCGGGCAACCAGTGTTTACCCTCATATTCTACGCTATAATCAAACTGATCTTCCATGATCTTGCCAACTCCATATTTTCCAACATAACCTGTCCAGTAACCTGCTTTCCGCAAAATTGAGGGATAGGTATCCGCCATGGCTTGTTCAGATAACTGAACTCCAAAATTTGTGACATGGTGGCGTCGCATGTATTGGCCGGTTAAAATAGTCGCGCGGCTTACCATGCAAACCGAGGTTGTTACACAAGCATTGTTAAACCTGACACCTTCGTCTGATAGTTTATCAATATTGGGTGTTAGTACAACCGGGTTTCCCATACATCCTAGCGAATTCCATCGTAAATCATCGGCCAGGAGGAATACGATATTCATTTTATTGCCAGCTACTTGTTGTGTATATGCAACTGGTGAATTAATAACCATCGCGATACAACAAACAAATGCACTCAGTACTTTATTAACTGTTTTAATTGATATACCCATTTTGTGATGATATTAATAAGTATTTACCTTTAGAGAACCTTCCATAATAACTTCCTCAAAACAGATGAAAGAGAAAGCGGAGTTTGCTTTACAAACTTTATTCTGTTAATGCCCTACGGGCAATCTTCTTACTTTGGTTCTCTTTTTATTGATATTAAAGTCCTACGGAATAACGCATTTGATCTGATATCCATACTTTCCTTACTAAAACATAAATCAGATCGATAGCTTGTGCTCTAACAGTAATTCCTATCTCTATCGCAATTGGGTAAGTTATTTCGATAGTTTCTCTTAGGTACCTAAACCAGGATTTTCATCAAACCAATCAGTTGCTTAGATTAATTATTGTTTCATGGCAGACTCTACGGAAGTTTGTGAAAAGTTGCTGTTGTAACCTTACTGAATGTCCCATCAGGCCAGTAAATCCGGGCTTTAACTTCAGTCGTCTTTTTAAGTTTCACAGGCGTTTTATAGAGTTTGGATTTTTTCTCAGGATCTTTTCCGTTTATGGTATAGCGGATTTCTCCTGCAGGCGACTGGTTTTTAATGCTCAGCATAAACTCCTTTGTGAAAGTATTAGTATCGGCAATAAATACAGGCGGCAGATATCCGGCATTGATACGGGCAAGTGTCTCGGGTGCAATCTTGCTGACGCGCCGATCATACGTCATCATTCCGTTTACCTCTCCTTCAACATCAGTAGTTTGTGTGTAAACTGCTGCCGACAATCCTTTTTCTTTCAGGTCAAGTAACTTCGATGTCAATTCGCTGTAAGCATCAGCCAGAGCATCCGGATTGCTTATGTTTTTATACCCCCAGTTATTCGCCTTTTGCCAGGTGTGGCCTTCGAGCGGAAGTCCAAGTCCGCCATATTCTCCTAAAACGATTGCCCTGAAAGGTTCGGGTTCGGGCATTTTCGGTCCGGGATAAGCATGGATATCATAGATATCTCCGCTTTTCCGGTCAGCCCAGCCGCTGGCTACGTCAACCAGGCGCGATGGATCATTTATTTTGATTACTTCACCAACAGTAACCGACTTCCATTGTCCCCAACCTTCATTAAATGGAACCCATACAATAATGCTCGGATGGTTGAATTTTTCGCGCATGATTTCCTGAAGTTCTTTCATGAACTGTATTCCTGATTCCTGGGTTCGGGTAGTATCCTTTCCGTCAGGATTAATGTATGCATCACCGCTTGGCATATCCTGCCAAACCAGAAGACCTAGTTTGTCGCACCAATAGTACCAACGTTGAGGTTCAACTTTCACATGCTTGCGGGCCAGGTTGAAGCCCATTTTTTTTGTCATTTCAATGTCGTAACGCAAGGCTTCATCGGTAGGGGCAGTATATAATCCATCGGGCCACCAGCCCTGATCCAGGAATCCATGCTGGAATACGAATTTATTATTCAGCATCATACGGGTAATCCCTTTTTCATCCTTGCCCAGCGATATCTTCCGCATCCCGAAATAGGTTTTCAGGGAATCAACTGTTTTCCCGTTTTTATCACGCAGTATCATAATCATATCATACAGGAAAGGTGAATCAGGAGTCCACTGTTTTGCATCGGGAATAGAAAGTTTAAGTGCTTTTAAGGTTGATGATGTTGCTTTACATACTAGCTTCTGATTATCAAAAACCAAAGCTTCGTAGTTCATTTCCTTGTTATCGTTAACGCAGGTTACTTTTATATGTATCGAGTCAACATCAATGTTTGGTGTAATCCGTAAGATTTCGATATTTTGTTTTGCGAGGGGTTCGAGCCACACCGTCTGCCAGATGCCGGTAACCGAAGTGTACCAAATGGAATTTGGATTTTTAACCTGTTTCCCCCTGGGCTGTGTTCCTGCATCAACGGGATCATAAACCGAAACTACAATTTCCTGTAATTCGTCTTTTTTGAGGAAAGGAGTAATATTAAAGGCCGAATTATCGTATCCACCTGTATGCGAATCCACATATTTTCCGTTGACCCATAGTTTCAATTCCCAATCCACAGCATCAAAACGAAGAATAAGCCTTTCGGAATTCCAGTTTTCAGGGACCTCAAAAGTGCGGCGGTACCAGAGTTTGTTTTGATCGCCTACCTGTTTCCCAACTCCTGAAAGTGCTGATTCCACAGCAAAAGGAACTAAAATCTTTCCATCAAACTGAGCTGGTTTTTCTTCATCTTTCGGGCGAATAGCATACTCCCAGAGTCCATTCAGATTCATCCATTTTTCGCGGACCAGCTGTGGCCTTGGATATTCCTGCCACACATTTTCAGGAGTTACTTTTGAAGTCCAATCTGTGGTTAAAATACCCTCAACAGGTTTCCACTGAGCTTCTGCTTGTTTCGAAATCAGGCTCAGAATTGCCAGTAATATCAGTACGCTGATACGGGTTGTTTTTCTGTTTAAAAAAAAACGTTGGAATTGCATATGTTTTGGTTTAAGTATTTTTGACGATTAGTAGTGCAAGTTTAAATAATCCGTGTAATTAAGCAGGTTGAATCTGGTCAATTTTTTATGAATTTGTATCATAAAAGGCCCGTTATTGTAAAGTGTTATACTCATCAATCCGGAAAACTGACGAGTAGTGATTATTTTAGCCTATTATTCTCTTTGAAAAGAATTATGGAATTCTGGAATACGTGAAATACAAAAACCTTACAGTTCCGGTTCCTGCCGAGAAAATTCCGGCCCTAAGGCTCATAAAACCTCCGAACGCATTATGATTGTAAGAGGAAACTTCACTGCTTGCCTCAAACATTTCCCAGTTCCCGCCTGGCTTTTGAAATTGATAGCAAACCTGGTGATTGATATTGCGAATGCGGAGTTTTACCTTATTCCCCAACGGAGTTGGATTCAGCACAAGTGGTGTGCCTCGTTCGTACCTGATTATCCCATTTTTATTGAGCCCTATTCCTGTAAACATCTGCTCATTGTACATTAAAATTAAGCCTCCGGATGCTTCGCCTGAAAGTTCAATTTCAGTTTCAATCTGGTAATTTTCATCGGAAGGAATACAAAGCAAAGGGGAACAGTCTTTCGGTGAAGTCCCTTTAGCATTTAATAAAAGAGAATTGTTATCAAATTTGAACCGGGATGCATCAAATTCTTTGAAAAACCTCCATTGCAACCCCAGGGTTTTTCCCGAAAAATTATCGGAGAGTTGCATGGCGCCGGATACTGCCGGTCCTTTTGGTTCTGGAATAGGCTGATCTGCTTTAACATCCTGTTTTATCCTGAACCATCCATCCGAAGTCCATTCGAGAGGTTCTATAAGAGTTTGTCGTCCCATATTGTAAAAGCCTTTTTTATAGGCATGATACATGATCCACCAATCGCCGCCGGGTGTTGACACCAGAGTTCCATGGCCTTTCGACCACCAGGTTTCACCGGCACTCTGAGTATGAACTATTGGGTTGTAAGGCGAGTGCTCCCAGGGACCCCACGGAGTTTTTGAGCGTGATGACACAACCATATGGCTGGTGGCAGGACCAGCGGTTCCCCCTTCGGCAACCGTAAGGTAATAATAGCCGTTGTGGAATGTAAACTTTGGCGATTCCAGGCAAAATCCTTCAACCAGCCAATCAGCGGGAAACTTCCATCCTTCATATACTTTTCGTTTTTCGCCAACCACCGACAAGCCATCGTCAGATAACTGAACAAGGTACCCATCCGAAAGATGTAAATATCGTTTCCCGTCAGGGCCAACCACATGCCCGGGATCGATCAGTCCTATTGTGTTAAGGTCAACCGGACTGCTCCAGGGACCAGCCGGATTTTTTGCTGTAACTACCCAGTTCGAAATTCCGGTTTTGGTTACGGCAGGGAAATAGATGTAGTATAAATCGCCATGCCTGATAAAATCAGGTGCCCAAACCGATCCGAGGTATTCGTTAAGCGCATAACATATTGGTTCCCAGTTAACCAGGTTTTTTGAATGCCAGATAAGCAGACCGGGAGAAAATTCCATGGACGAATGAGTCATGTAATAATCATCATTTACCCGAAGAACCGAAGGATCGGGATAATCGCCGGCCAGAATCGGATTGGTATAAAACCCGGGTTTTATTTGCTGACTTACACCAACCTTAAAGGTGAAGGCAAAAAGAGCGAAGAAAAGTATTCTTGCAGGGATTTTCATGTGTTATTATTTATTAATTCATTGCTTATTTTCAGTGGTATTAATGCTTGCTTCGCAGGTATTTTTAACGGGACACATGGAATACGTCATAATATCATTTTCAGTTGGTGAGAAAGTTTTCTCATGGCTATTTCATATAAATAAATGTGTCTATTTCTAGTTTTGTTTTTGAGTCGTAACCCAGTCAATCAGCGCTTCGAGGTTAATGGCACTTTCCCAGGGCCTGCATCGGGTACCGCTGGGTTGGTCATTTAAATAATACTCGGACCAGGAACCATCCTGATCAACCACTGATAAGGTCCGCTTATAAATGATTAATGATTCCGGCAGATCCAGTTTGGTAAGAGCGGTAAGTAAAAAACCGTAATCATAACCAACCAACCTGTTCTCATTTTTCTGTTTGCTGAGGATTTCAAGTACGGCATTTTTAAGCTGGCCGTAAGGTATTGTGTTAAATCGCATATAAAAAGGTGCCAAAGCCACCGAAGGCAGATTATACTCTTTCGGCTCCGCACGTGGCAGCAGTTGACCCGAAATACATCCTGCACAAACATAGCGGTCATTTTCGTTACGCTCAGACCAAACAATTCCCTGGTATTTGTTCATCAGGCAATTAGGCCCGGCACTTTCGCACACACCATGCCTGAATTTTGGTAATTCCGCTGCTTTGGCGCGTTCAGGATTGTTTGTCCAAAGAATATCATCGTGCCAGAAATTATGCATAAAGTTCGATTTAATCCGGAGCAATAGATTTTGGTTTTCAGTAATAATCTCTTTCGGCCATAGCTTTTTGGAACTAATCCAGTCCAGGTATTTTTCACCACTTTCAATGTATAATAAAGTTGCTTCCGCTGAACCGTCGTTAAGTGTGGAGCGAGGTAATAAACCGCCGGCCACATAAGTCTCGTCGCCGTTAAAAGGAAGCATATCATTCACAAGGTATTTTTTCTGGCTATGAAATGCCCAGTCGAGCATAGGCGCGATTTCCAGCATAAAAGCCTCGTCATTTGTAACTTTCATCAAATCCAGTGCCTGAAGAATAAGGTAGCCGGTGATTTCTACTTCATCATTTTCGTGAACATGAAAAATCCCGTCGACACCTATCCCTTGCGCATTGCGGATAAACCCATTTTTTTTCCAGATCTGCCAATAGAAGTTTAAAATCGATTTAGCTTCACCATATAAACCAAGAGCCAGTAATCCCCTGGAAACTCCGTACTGATCGCGCACATATCCGAGCGGATAAGGGTATCCGGCAAGTACCGCACCCTGTCTGCTCTGTTGTGTCTTCAGCAGAACAGCAACATCATCGATGGTTTTTAAAAGCTTTTCGCGATCAGGCGTTGCAGCCGGAAGAATCTGAGCAAAATCTTTCCGTCTTTTGGTAAAATCTGTCCAATACAAAGTGGTTCTTTTAAGCAACAAATCAGGTGTGCCGGCCAACATTTGCCGTGTATTATTCATTACTTCCGAATATTCGGGCCCGCCAATCAGGTACAGGCAGCTTTCGCCAGGCTCACAAACAATATCAATTATTCCGGAGCCGGGAACGGCCTGAATTGTGGCCTTACCGGAAATGAGAATCTGGCTGTAAAGCATACGCGGGTAAACGTAGGTCTGGTAAATTGTTGTACCCGGCGGAACTATCATTAACCTGCCATTTACCGGTTGATTTGCCTTCAGCCGGTTGCTGTTATCAATAACCTGGACATATTTTTCAAGCTTTATACGGAAAGTGATCCGGTTTTTGGTTTTCACCTGGCGCACAAAACAGGGAGCTTCGGAATCCACGAAATCGAGTAATTCACCTGTTTCAGTACTTCCTGAATGTATGGTGTGGGTCCAGATGGCTGTGCCGGGTTTACGGATGGCACGCGAATCTTCCATAGCATTCCTCAGCCATTCCATTTTCAAAAATGACGGCGAAGTATAAGGACCTGTGTAAGCAGATACAATATCCGGGCCTTTTTGGTAGATGCACATTTTTCCGTTTCCGAGTGAGTGAATGGAACCGTCGTCAGGCTTTTGTTCCAGAAAAGCGGTTTGACCCCATGCAGAGACAATTGTCATGATTAGCAATACTATAATCATGAAGGCTTTTATTCTACTATTAAATGAGTCCATTTTACTTTTTTTATTTAATAAATACCTTTCAAATCTTAAAATTCCCTAATACCTGATCCCAAGCCTTCTCCCGGATATTGCAGCTGATAAATTCAGCTTTATATGTCCATTTACAATTTTGTACGGGATTTATTATAGCCTTTTATCCTGATAGTCAGTTTACTAACCGCAATAACAGGGATTGGATGGAGAACTTTCGCTTCGCCTTTAAGTATGGCAAAATAAGATTCCCCATAATCATTTCCAATTAAAGTTTTACCAGTTTATCTATAAAAATCTGTCCTTCACAGATTATCCAAACAACATAAATGCCTTTTGTTAAATCCGAAATTGATATCTGTTTATTTTCAGGTGGTAACTGGTATAGCTTAACTATCTGGCCATCGAGAGCGACTATTCTCACTGCCGTTTTATTTTTTGTATCAACATTGATTGTCACCAGATCGCTTGCAGGATTAGGATAAATGAGATGTTTTTGTACTTGAAAAATATCACTGCTGTTAGTTGTCAAATGGTCAGAAATCTCAAAATAATCAATGCCTATTCCACCTTTATCAATAACCAGCATTAGTTTCTGATTACCAGCTGGAAAGTAAATGTCCTTGAAGGAGACGGTTTTAAACTGCTGCTCATCGCCGGTTAATGCAATAACCTGATGATTAGTAAGTGGTTTTCCATTTAATTCCCAATGAATTTCTCCGGCACCGGTTTTAGCTGAAACCAAAAGCTTGATATCCATTTTAGCTCCATTTTTTACTTCAATCGTGTAAGTCAGCCATTCACTATCAGTAGTCCAGTCGATAAAATAGCCATGGGCATTATCTGTCTTCTTTAAAATATCGACAGGATCAGTCCTGTAAACTCCGCCATTATTGAGTGAATCGGAATCATGAAATGAGATTTTTTCTCCTCCTATATCATAATCTTCAGCCTCAACTAATCCCGGAATAATACAATTTTGCCCGGAAAAGGGTATTGGTTCAACAACATTTATAATTTTCATTTCACTTCCGGCAGAGTCATTCGCATTATCAAATGCTTCGGCAGTTAGCTGATAACTTCCGGCTAAGGTTGGAATCCAATCAATGATATACGGCGATATCATTGATTCCTGAATCAGGGTATTGTTTAGTAAATATTTTACAGCGCCAACTTTTCCATCCGTGTCTTTTGCGGCTGCTTTCAAAATAATTTTAGCTCCAAGAACAACCGTTGTATCTTTCAGAGGTGTAAGGATTTTAACAGTAGGTTTTTGATTCGTTCCCAGTGTTTGAATGGTTTTTGACGCAGTAAGCTTTTTAATAGTGGCAGTTACGGTATAACTTCCCGGATTTGATGTTGGGCTCGTAAGGAATGTTGCCTGGTTGCCCTTAACTAAATAAGAGTATTTCTGCTTTTCGGATATGGGTTGTGAACTTATGGCGAACCAATCAACCAGTATTTTTGCCGAAGCAGTTGTTCCGGGATCTAATCTGACGCTCTGAATGGCAGTTTGAGAAATCCAGTCCGGAAGGTTACTAAAAGTGTAAACATTCCAACCTGCTTTAATATCATAAGCAACATAATAAACCTGGTTATTTACAAACCAGTAGACTTGTCCGCCCGAGGGAATATCGGAATACAACCTGAAAGCGAAATGTGGCAACTGGCTTCCGTTTACACTGCTTCCGGATAAGAAAAAATACGGATCAATTGGAATAACAGGTGAAACGATACCACTCAAAAATCCTCCTTTAAAATTCATATTGTCAATCCTGTAAGTACCGAATATTTCGGACTGGGAATCCATGGGCCAGAATTTTTCAATTGAATTTACATTTTCAGGTGAAGTATTGCGGATTTGTCCGTCACCACTTATTGAGACAGTCAGTGAATCGGCACAAATTGGCGTTGCCGAATCCCCAACCGTAACCACGATTGCATTATTTATTTCGGGGTCGGCATAAAGCGCACAGTATTCAGCATCAATTGTTAGTGGTTGTGCTACAGCAGGTTTTGAACCTGCATCTGCTATAACGCTCCATTCACCAATTAATCCTTTCTTTGACTTAGCGCGCACCCTGATTTTATAATTTAACCCGGTCACACTTTTCGTAAAAACAGGAAGAGCAGTTTGGTCTGAAACCGACCAGTTTATACCGTCATCACTTATCTGAATTTCAAATCCGGCAAACTGACTCCAGTCATCCCATTTCTGCACCAGATCGAACCATATCCGCTCATTCCATTTTACGTTAAATAATTTATTTTCATCAATATACCCGGAAATCCCAAAAACACGTGGAGGAGTATAGTCCTGAACTGCCCCCTGCCACTGATATGGAACTTCGGTGCGAGCCTGCATAAAATCTTTGATGGCATCGGCAAATTTTGAATCATTAAGCGGAAAGATCGGAACATGCCCGTCCTTGCTCCACCAACCGGGAAAAAGAAAGTGAACTTTATGTTGATAGTAATTATTGAGTGCATTCAAACTAGCTGAATATAGTGCCTGGCTATTCGGATCAGTCCCCGGAACTGTATGCCATTCAAAAATACCCCAGTCATCATCATATTGGGTCATTAATGAAGGTTCGATATCGCCAAAACGGGTTATGCCAACAGTTTTAGACTTATCCAAATAGCCTGACCAAATTGTTGATGCAGAACTTCTGTTTCGCGTCCCTCCTCCGGTAAAACCGTCAAGAGCCTCTCCTGGTATCTGGTGTGCGTACATGATTTCACGGGGAATCCCTGTAGATGCCGCCACATCAAAAAGATCACGAACAAAATTCCGTGTAAGATTCTGCCGGAAACCAAATGCTGGTAAATTGGGGTTGCCTGCAGGATAAATTCCCATTTGGTCGGTGATATCCCAACTCCATGCTTGCCAGAATTTTAAGCCCCCGTTCAAAATCCGTGGTGCATCAAATCCCCCTGTACAAAAACCTTGTCCCGATTCCGGGGTGCAATCAAAACTTGTATAATTTAACGGATTCGGATACATATCCATATCCCAGTAGCGCAAGCTCCATGTAGTGAAGTTTGTTCCATAAAACTCATTAAAACTGATTCCTGTGCCATTGTTGTCATCAGGCGATTGATCATCATAAAACTGGCTTCGCAATGTACCATTAAAGTCTACCAGGTCTCCAATCAGGAGATTAGATGCCCCCTCACCAGTGAACTTTCCCGAAGAGGCATCATACAACCCGGAATGCCGGAGCCAATCGCGGAATTCAGTTATCGCAAAAGGGCTGTAATCAGCCAATTGATCCTGAGTGCTCAAACCTCCAATGGCCAATTCCTCTTCGATGGGTCCATTTATGCAAGTTATCACACCCGGATAATCATCCATTAACCTCTTCACTGATTCACTCCATGCCAACATTATCGAAGCATTATATTCGATCAGCGGAGTAGCATAACGCGAGGGTGTCGGGATTTTATAATCGCGCTGCCCTTCAGAAATCTCTACCGTACCGGTGCTTGTCAAATTGCCCTTCCAGTCAATACCATTCTTCCGCCACTGGTAAAGCCGGTAATCTTTATCGGCAACAGCGCGAAAATCATCCCGGGTATGCGACTGAAAAGGGAAAATCAGTCCGAAGTGTATCCCTGTTTCCAAGGCCAATTCACAAGCTGTGCGCAATTCTGATTCAGCTCCCGGATTATAAATAAATGAAAATCCGAGCTGATGATACAGGTTTCCACCACCAAGTTGCTGCTTCATTTTTAGAATCTGCACTTTTTTTTCAGAAGAAGTAAATCCCCCCGACACAAACATTTCCTCAAAAATAGGCATGATATATAAACAATTACTTGTCGAACCCCGTGGCAGCTCCTGGCCTTTTGTGTGAATCCCCTGCAAAACGCATGCGAAAATAAGCAACAATAGCCGTCCTTTGCTTGTCATTTTTTTTACTTTTTAATCATTATACCTTCATGATTAGAAATAACATAATCATGAAGGTTAATATTCACTTATCAGATGTTGCTATTTTCGTTTTTTCAAACCATCAATTTCATTCACATCATACATTCTCTAAAACTTAATCCCGAGCCTTTTACCGGATATGGCAGCTGTTACGTTCAGTTCTATCTGTCCGTTTACAATTTGATAAGGTATCTTTTTGTTCTCCGGTGTTCGGATATCCGGTTTCTTTCCGCCTGCAAAAGGGATTGGCAACTGCACTTTTCCATCGCCTTTCAGGATGGCAAAATAGGTTCCCGGCATATCTTTCTCAGGTGCAAAGGCAATGGTTTCAAATGTTTTTGGTGCAAACTCATAGCGCACACCATCCAGGGTAAACTCTCTGCATCCGTGGCCTTCAAAAGCGATCAGTTTATTTTCTGCAGTGCTCCTGAAAGTGAGTAAAAGTTTACCATTATAGCTCACCTGATGTCCGTTCACTTTCATTTCATTCAGAATCACGGTATCCGAAGGCATCGGATTCGAGGCAAGAGCTTTGGCATCCGCTTCTTTGTTGCGGGAGAAACCACCATCCCAGTTTTCGGCATGTGTACGGTAATGTTTTACAATTACATTGCTGCCATTCGGGAAACGGCTTGCCAGGTAATCTGTAGTTCGCGAAACGTAGGTTGGATTATCATTCACCTTTGGAAATTTACCGCTTCCCGTATAAGCGCCACAGGCATTCAAAATCTCGAACATAGTGCGGGTTTCGTAACCGAGACTGGCTGATTGGTCATCGGATGGTCTGAATCCGAAATAATACACTTTCCCTTTACCTGCTTTTAATCCTGTTCCCAGTATTTTATCTCCTGATTTGGCAAGGATTTCACATTTTTCGCCAGCAGTAAACGGATATATCCTGTCGACAATAAAATCGGTGAGGATAGTCTGCTCAGGAATTTTAGCAAAACTGTTTTGAAAAGTTATCTTTCTTCCGGCAGCAATTTCGCCCATATACTGATCGAAGGTATATTTCACTCCAAACAGCTGCTGCCAGTCATCAGCGCAATTTTTGCCATCGCCGTTAAGAAATGCCGGAGGCCCGCTCCAGATGACATTTCCACCTTTTTCAGCAAAATTCTTCATCATTCCCATTAAACCAGCCGGAGGTAAAGGTTCAAAAACAGCAACCAATGTATTGTATTTTTTTTCACCGACTTTAATATACCCATCATCCGTGATTTTTCCCAGTTCAAGAAGTTTCTCCGATGTCAGGTAATTGGCATATCCATATTGGGTCATCCAGCTGCCAAAGCGTTCTTCAACAGCTACCAGGTTCATAGGGTAGAGAATAAGCACTTCAATATCACGGTGAACGCCTCCCGTTACCTGGTTGGTTATTGACCCGTCCCTGGCTCCGAATGCACTGTTTGTTGCCTGTTTCCACTTATCCGATTGTTCCGGCATTCCCCAGGCTGCAATGTAGGCATTAGGGTGATTGTTGATTACCCCGATTGAAGCGCCCATGGCTGCGCCATAATAATTGCGGTCGAGCCAGCCACATTCAGCAAAATCGTTTCCGGTAGGGAAAAGGTATTCGCCCCATTTGAAATAGTCGTAGCATCCGGCTGCCGCTTGCTGCACCGTATTGCCCCACACATAGTTGGAGGTGTATTCGTATTTGTAGGCATTCTCACGCAGTTTCTCTGTATCCCAGGTATCAATAGTAGGACTTTCGGCCCACGAAGAATGCCCGTCGGTTGCCAGGCTTCTGCCAAACAGTGATTCAGCATAGTTTTTAGCATCTTTGAACAAATCAACCACATCGTGATTCACCATTTTAAAATATCGGTCGCGAAGCAGAAAAGTACGTTGGATATCTTCAGGCTGCGAACCCATCACGTATTGAACATTCCTCACGGCCTTAGCACTGGTTTCAAAAAATGGCGAGCCATAAGCAAAATAGAGTAAATCCTTATCTTCCAATTCCTGCCCGAACTTTTTTTGATACGCATCCGAAAAATTTTTGGTCAGGAACCTGACATTGAACTGCCCGTTTTCGTGGTGGACAAAGTAATACCAGTCCTGCTGAAGATGCAATTCATCAGAGTAAAGCGACATCAGGTTGATTCCTTTATCATGGTATTTTTTCAACAAATTTTTCAGGAATGGCGCAGCCTTTGGGCTGAAATAATCCATCTCCTGGGTTTCGTATTCCAAAATTACAAATACACGGTTGTAGCCTTTCAGTTGTTCCGCCCCATTGTAATAAACCCTTAGGTTCCGGCTTTCAAAACTCATATCCCTGGCTTCGGGAGAGGTTGGGTCAACCCACAGTTCGCCGACGGGAATAGTATGGATTGTATCCAAGGCATCGTATTCAACACCTTTAATCTCTATAATATCGTCAGGTAAAACAGCTTTGAAAGGAGTGCTTGCCACTGTAGATTCTTTAAATGCAAATGCTCTGACACCCTTAAGTTTGACCGGGAATTTGCCTTTGTTGTTGGTCCAGTATAATTGCTGCCACATTTGCAGACTGAATTTACCTGACGAAGGATCGCGGTATCCAACCTTATAATTCAGCCAGCGACCAGTTTCGCCGGTGTTTTCTTTGTAGGCAGAACCTAATTCTAGCGGGCTTAGCAGACTCAGGCCTATCCCCATCTGGTATTTTGCCGCAAAATCACCGATAATTTTTATTTTGTCGATGTACTCATCCATGTCGGGTCGCAACCGGCGTTCGGTACCGGCCTGTTCGCGGTACTGACGGAAAAACTCGTCGAAAGCGATGGTCAGTACTTTATCGCCTCTCTTTTTAGCGGATTCACAAATCTCTCTAAGGCTCGCAAATTGTTTATTCCTACCTGTGGAAAGATCAATCTTTTTATCCGGATCAAGTAAATCATTTAATTGCTGATCGCTTGTTAGAATGATTGTAGCCGATTGGACAAAAGACATTGCACCACCAAACTGGACAAAAAGCATAAAACAGATTAATTTTAGAAGCAGGTTTGTTTTCATAGTTTTAACTTTTGATTTTAAATATGAGTACTGATCATGGTTGATTTAAGGATTATTTAAATGATTTAGCTCATGCTGAGGAATACATTCGAAATACTTCCCCAATTCCGCGCCAAAGTAAAAGGTATGCTTCTTTAAAAGTACCCTCTCTGTCTCCCCCTGAGATCAGGGGGAGGACGTTCTAAGCTGGTTTTTCTAAAGATCCATGAATGTGGATTTAAGTAAAATTGATCGTCCCCCTTTGCAAAAGGGGGATAAGAGGGGGATGCAAAAACCTGGAATGCCGCAAAAAAACATCGAACAATCATTTTAGAAAAACTTTAAGAAATTATCACGTCTACAGGATAAATGATGTAACCACTTTTAGGGAAGTTTTTTTGACATCCCTACTTTGAGAATCATCTTCTGTTCCAATATTTTATTTTAGTTCCAGCCGGAATTTACCGGAAGAAAGGTTCATTTCTTTTTTACCGGTTATTGCATTTGTTGTAATCTGGTTTGAAGGAATAATTCTGTCATTTAACTTCAATGCAGTGAAATCAGTAAAAGGCAGAATGACCATTCCTTCGCTGTTGGCTGGTACAATTATTTCCCATAGAAAAGTGTTATCCTGCCATTTCCAGGAACTTTTTATTAGGCCATATTTTGAATTGAGTGTAGCCTCGGCCCATTTCAATTGCTGAGTAAGAAAAGGTTCGAAACGGATTGCTTTAAATCCCGGTTTTTCAATTACCGGGTTTATTCCGGCTATACCCTGGTAAAACCATGCATCGAAACCACCCTGCATAGGGTGCGAATGCGAGCCGAATTTGTCGCCCTTATACGCGCCATCTGGATTTTCTTCAACCGGTAATTCCTCCCACAAAGTAGTTGCGCCATAGACTTTCCACATGTTTTCAAAACTCAGTTTCCCTTTCCCTGTCAAGATATTGCCAGCGGAAGCTTCATTACCATACCTTGCCAACGCATCGAAAATCCGTGGCAGTCCAAAAATTCCGGTATGGTGAAAACCTGAATAGTTTTTAGCAACATCCACAGCTATCGCTGACGAAACAGCCTTTTCGTCACCTTGAGGTGCCAGTCCGAAATCAAGAGCAAGCGAATTGGCTGTCTGGCTGCCAAAAGTTTTGTTTGCCGGATCGTAAAATTTTGCAATAAAAGCCTTTTTTACGACTGCATGCCTTTTATTGAAATATTCATTATCACGTGAATATCCCAAAACCTTTGACATTTGTTCCATTAACTGCAAATCGTAAAGATGATAAGCCGTGGAGCTCAACTGGTAAGGACAATCAATGGTAGCGTTACCACCAGGCGGACACCAATCGCCTAAACCATACGGTACAATATTGTCGACGGACAGGCTATCAATGTAATTTGTCCATAGTTTCATATCGGGATAAAAATCTTCGATGATTGCCTTATTTCCATAATACAGGTACAGGTACCAGGGAATCTGAACCAGGGCTGTTCCCCAGTCGGGCGAAGCAACCCCACATTCGCGTTTGCCGGGAGAGATCATAAACGGGATACCGGCTTTTTTATAAGCCTGGTAAAATTCGCTGTTTTTTGCTTTATGGTGAAGCATCACTCCCTGACTACCTGAAGAGGATCGAATGTCGTTCAGATATTTTATCCAGAAAGCCTCCATATCGAGGTTATAAATTGTCATTTTAGCTATGGCGTGAGCATCTCCCAGCCAACCGCATTTTTCGCGATGTGGGCAATCGCTGGGGAAACCATGCAGATTGCTGGTAAGCGTCCACATGGCCAGTGTATGCAGTTGATTTATCTGATCATCGGAACAGCTGAACGTGCCCACATTGTCCATGGATGAATATACAACAATGCCTTTGATTGTTTCCAGATCAGGTTCTGCCGAAAGCCCGGAAACTTCAACATACCGGAAACCATGATACGTAAAGCGAGGCTCCCATTGTTCAGTTCCTTCTCCTTTACAGATGTAGGTATCGGTTTGAGTAAATTGGGTTGCAAAAACTCCGGTTGAGGTAAAATCAAGTGTTTTATCCGGATACAGCTCTTCGCTCATCCTCATTGTAATGGCAGTTCCGGAGGGTTCGGTTACTTTAATTTTTACCCAGCCGGCAAAATTCTGACCCAGATCAAAAATATATTTTCCATCTTTTGCACGGAAAAAGCTTTTTGGTGTTAATTCCTTCATTTTCTTAATCGGAGGCAGCATCTGCGATTTCAAGGCTGGAGGGTAATTTGCGGCTAATCCGGCAGGTTGCCAATTAGCGTTAGTTTCACCGGGAGTGCACCAGTTTATAATTTCTTTCCGGGCATCGTAAACTTCGCCGGCATAAACATTTGCCGAAATCACAGGCCCTTCAGTACATTGCCATGTGGTATCAGACGCAACAAGCTCAGTTTCACCGTTTGCATATTCAATTTTAAGCTGACAGATTAAAACCGGTTTCCCATAGCTAAAATCTACTCCGAAAGCTTTGTTCTGATTGTACCAGCCGTCGCCCAGCATTACTCCGATGCGGTTTAACCCGACTTTTATATTACCGGTTACATCGTACGTTGAATAAAGTGCATAGGAATTGTAATTGGATTGTGCCGGATCGAGCACATGATCACCGGCTTTGGTTCCGTTTACATACACTTCGTTATATCCCAGACCTGATACAAAAATTCTGGCATTTTTAAAACCCTGCTTTATCTTAAAATCCTTTTTAAATAGCGGCATCGCTCTGCCAGGCGTGTTATCTCCTGTTATCCAACGGGCTTTCCATTGGCTGTTGTCAAGAATTCCCATAATCCACCAGGCGGGTTCACTCCATGCTGTGGCGGTTCCGTTTTTATCATAAACACGAACCTTCCAGTAGTATTTTTGCATAGAAGTTAAGGGCTTACCTGTATACTGAATCTGGACACTTTGACCGGTTTTGATCCTGCCTGTATTCCAGCAATCGCCTATCCCTTTTTCGAGATTTTCGGGATTAGAGGATACAATAACCTGGTAAGCACTTTGTTTATCATCCGTTTGATCAGAATTCAATTGCCAGCTTAATTGTGGCTTAACATTATCAATTCCCAATGGATTTGAAAGATATTCGCAACGGAGATTTGAAACTCTGACGGCATATAATTGAACAGAAAACGTAATGAGTAGTATTAAAAAGGCTGTTTTCATTTCTTGTTTTGATTTTAGTTATTTAGTATTTTCAGTTGGTTTTATCTCTTATGGCATTAAATATTTCTTCTTTACTATTTTCCCATGTTTGTGAGAATTTTATCCAGAAACTCAACCGACAATTCATGATCCGGACTGAATTTATCACCTGAAGCATAATTCTGCAAACTTTGCAGGAGTTGTTTTGCCGCCGGGCGTTTTTCCAGATCCGTTTCCAAATCCATTGCACAAACCAACAATTTCCCTTTGCCTACGCGTGTTTCGAAGATGGTACCTAATTTCGAGTTACGGTCGTAATTATCAATAATTTGCAAGATTGGTCTGAATTCGGCAGGTGTGCCATCGAGTAAAATCGCTTTTGAGCGGTTAAATGCATCCGGTGCAGCCTTTTCGATATCTAAAGCCAAAGATTCGGGAGCCCCGGCAACGCGGAAGGAATTTGCTGCGGTAAAATGCCCGAGTAAATCAGCCCATTGCCAGTTGCTGTGATTTTCGGTAGGGAAGCCTGTAAACGCAGGATGGCCGGGATTACAAAGTATGCCCATAGTTCCTGTTTGATTGAAAAGCCGGGTACACCAGAATACCGGCATAAAGCTGCCTTCAATCGCATTGCTTCCCGGCATTGCTTCCGGAAGAAACCGTAATGAATCGGGCAGGAGCATTCCTTTATGGAATGGGATAATTCCTTCTGTGGGAGATGAAAACAGCATAACTCTTTCTCCATTCAATAAAGCGTCTTTTACATCCTTGTTAAACGAATAAGCAACTTTTACATTTGCCGGTTTTTTAATACTGATTTCAGGGTAAACCCATATTTCCCAGCTGTTTGAAATTTCTCCGGCACTGAGAGTCACCAATAATTTTTCGGCTACCTGAATGCCCGACAGGTCGGCATTTAAAATTCCTAACTTCGTGTTGCATCCTGTTTCAGCTTGTTTAACTGGAAATATACCGCCTGCTAATATTTTGCCATTGCTGTCTGAGATTTTCCATTCGGGCGTTACCTGGATGGCATTAGGTCCATAATGAGCAATTTCAGCAATTGCCGTAAAGGTTGTATTTGCCGGCAAAATCCGTTTGGGCATTCGCAACAAACAAACTGTTGGTGCGCAGAACCGGCGGAATTCTTCTGGAGAAATCAATCCCTTTGAATCCCAGAAAGCATCCAGCCAACCTACTATGGCAGTACCCTGACCAGGGTAGTCCCGTGCTTCGAGAATTTGAAAGCCGCCATAAGGGTAAGTCCTCAAACTGGCTTCAATCTCGTCTTTGTAAAGTGAAACGCTGAATTTTCCGCTTGCCAGGAAGAATGCATTCGCCTGGTCTCCCATATGATGCGCTTCCAGCGATTTTTTATATTCTTCAAAATTCAGCGCTTTAAGTGTGCCTGTGTATTTTTCTGTTTCTTTTAAATCAGGATACATGCTCCATTGGCCTACTTCATGAGCAAATGTTGGAACTGCGGCTCCGGTATTCTGGTTTGCATTTTCCGTGCCGGCAATCCAGCCATTTGAAGCCGACCAGCGATCCCAATCGGTACGCGGACCAATAATGCCACGTTGCCCGATCTCAAAAAAATCTCCGGTTTCTTCAGTGTTACCTGTTTCGCACCGGTACAGATGACGTGAATCTTTTAACCTTCCAAACTTTGTCAGTTCATACAGGGTTCCTGCAGACTCATTGCCCATGGCCATAAACGCAAATGAAGGATGGTTGCCATATGTTTCCAGAATCAGATTCAATTCATCACGGATAAACTTGTCGCGGACAGGGTGCTGGCCAAAATGAGGCGCATCCATCGTCCATAGCGGAAGCTCTATCTGAAAGAGAAAACCGAGTTCATCGCCTGCTTCAAAGGCTGCAGCCGGAGGGCACCACGAATGAAAGCGCATAAAGTTAAAGCCATACGATTTGCAAATACCAATTATCCGGAGCCAGGCATCTTTATCCATGGGCGGATATCCGGTTAAAGGATAAATACATTCATCAACCGCACCACGCATCATTATTGGCCTGCCATTCACTACAAATTGCTTGTCTTTAATTTTTAAATCTCTGATTCCGTAATTCACAGTCTTTGAGTCGGTCCAGATTCCGGAAGTCAGCGTTACTGTCAGAGTTCTGATTTCAGGATCAAACTCGTCCCAGTTTTTTCCTTTTGTTGTGAAAGGAATTTCCACCTGGGTGCCACCAGCCGGAATTTTGAATTTATGAGACTGAACTTCCACCGCTGCTTCTTCCCCGGTTTGATTTCCAATGTCGATTTTTAACAAATCCGGATAAACCTGCACGTTTTTAATCCATACCAACCCGGTAGCAGTCAGTTCCATACGTCCGATTATTCCGTTCCAATTTCCCTGTGTATCTTCGGTAATAGCGTGAGCCCAGGTACCAATAGGAATTTTGTAGGTATTGTCGATACAAATGGTAAGCAGGTGTTTGCCTGGTTTCAGAATACCCAGATCATAGATGTGCGGAGCGCTAAGGCTGTTTTGCATCCCGATTGATTTACCGTCGATCCACACATTGCTTTCCCAGTGGCAACGTTCCAGAAATAATTCAATTCTCTGTCCTTTCCAGTCTTTATGAATCTCAATTTCTTTCTGATACCAGGCTTTTCCTTCGTATCTGATTACGCGGGTCAACTTTCCAACAGTTGGTTTTGTAGTTTTTATGCCAAAGCCACGCTGTTCGCACGAACCGGGTAACTCAATGTTTTGAGAAAGCTTTGATTTAAACCATTCTTCCTGCATTCCAACATTTAGAGAATCCAGTTTAAACTTCCATTGTCCTGCAATAGAAATTGGCTTACCAGCGATTTGTGGATTCTGAGCCTGCAGAACAAACAGGCTCTGCATCGCAAGAAAAATAATGAAGATGATTCGACTTTTTTTCATTTGTTAAGCTTATCAATATCTGTTTTTCGATTCGAAAACATTTCAGTGAATTCTCAATTCAATCAGTTGGAAACAATAGAATGTAAGAATTTCAACCTTATAGCAAATTCTGGTTTTTTACGATGATTTTTTTTCTAAATATTTCATTGTGGATCAGGACCTCTACAAAATAGAGCCCGCTTGTCCAGGTTGAAATATCAATTTCAAATTCAGTGGCATCAACCTCAGACTGATATTTGATTTTTCCTTCCATATTCATAATTCTAACCTTATCCAGGCTATAACTACCTGCTGATATGGTTATTCTGGATACTGCAGGGTTAGGTACAACAGAAAAGGCTTCTGGTTTAATAGTTTTTTGAAGAGCAGTAAATATTGGTGAGAAAAGTTGATTTACGGGAACTACTTCCCGGGGCAGACCTGGACTTTCCCACTCTAACCTGATAAACCCGTTGTCAAGTAAGTTTGCATATTCAACTTTAATCGGAACCTGCTGCCCGGCAATAAGATCAACCGAACCCGTATAGCATGCATTACCTGATCCGCCAATCCACTTATCGATAATGAGTATATCATTAATCCAAACCCTGCCAAAATCATTTACAGTCAGGTAAAAAGTATGGTTTTCGGAATAAAGAGGTTTCAGGAAACCAACCCAGCGTGCATTCCAGAATATTGCGCCAGCTCCGCAAGCAGGAGAGCCAATTTCCCAGGAATCGTCAATGACAGGATCAATCTGGCTGCACAATGAATCTGCAAACCATCCGCTGCCACCCATTTTGCCATTCCAGTAGGTTTTAATGAGGCCATTGCCATTATCGGGGGAAATTATTTCTTTGCGGTTGATATCATAAGCCCTGTTGATATTTTCGTAGTACAACTTTTCAGGAGATAAAACCGGGTGTCGTGAACAATAGTCATCCAACATCTTAACCATATCCGCATAAGAGCCTAACATATCGGAGAGAGGCCAGTTGCTCCCAAAAATAACACGATCGGGACCGAATGCGCTAACCACCGGATCAATCAATTTATCATAAAAAGTAGATGTTATTGGAGCGGGATCTTTGCCTGATGCTTCAAAAAGTGCTGATATTTTACAATAAACATTGGGTTCAGAGGCAAAAACGGCCAACCTGGCTTTCCAATCAGCCGGATTTATCTGGGTTCCTGCCAAGGTTCCGCCTGCCAGGTGATTCATTATAATATGCATGTTTGGAAACCGGCGGGCAATTGATGCAACATGCTGAGGATCAAAACCATTTCCGCCTAATTCCAGTACCAGGTTTCGCCTGGCAAGTTCTACAAAACTTGCAATAATTTTAGTATCTGCCAGATTAACAGGAGTTGATGGACGGATACGAATACCTCTGAATTTTATACTTTTTGAAAGGGAATCCAGATCTTTTTCAAACATAGGATCCATGGGATCGAGGTTACCGATAAAGGCCAGCAGAGCATCTGCTGTATCAACATGAGCCAGTAACCAGAAATTATCCTCCCGGCGCATACTTGCCTCTACCACAACTGCATATCCAACACCAGACCTACCGGCAGTATCGACAAATTGATTAGATAAGTGAGGAAAATATATCTTAGCATGTTTTACCGGATCCAGAAAAACAGAACTCCCTGCACGCCTGGTATCATACAAATGAATATGAGAATCAATCCGGGAATGTATTGAATCATTTCCAATTAAAGGGTTAGAAAACCCTTTTCCCTGACTACTGAATATCAGGATGATTATAAAAAACAAATGACATTTCCGGTTATTGCTACTCTTCATTTTATGAATTGGATTTAACTTTTCCGATATCCTGGCTCAACATCTTTAATAAATGCGACTGAACATTTTTTCTACTTTATCTTTAAAAGGCTGATTGTGCGCATCTCACTTTCATTGGATTTTATACGGCAATGGTATTTTCCCGGAGCCATATTTGCAGCATTCCATACAATTTGATAGTGACCAGTATTGCAATGCTTATGCATAAGAGTTTCTATCAGTTTGCCTGAATCATTATAAATACCTATTTCAATCAAAGCCGTTTTTTCTACTGAATATGCAATGGTGGTGGTTTCAGAAAATGGATTGGGATAGTTTTTAAAATATGCTGTGCTTTCAGAGGTCTTACTTAATGCTGTGTTTGTTTCTTCGTAAGGATATTTATAAGTTACCAGCTCAATCCCATTTTCTCTACCCAGGTTTTTACTGTATTGTTTGTCAGCAAAACTGTTCCAATGTTCATGAACGCCAAGGCTTTGCAAATGGCTACTACCACCCCCCGGATTATACACCGTTCCGGAAGGGGGATTACCGGCGAGGGCAGCTTCGTGCAGATAATTATCAACATTGCCATACACATTAACCGCACAGATTGGCTCAGATCTGAGAAAATCGAGGCAAACTGATTCGAGGGCAATGGGATCCTGCGACATAAAAATACTGGCAGTGTAATGGTTATTAAAGGTGGTGAATTTATCCATTTGATTTTGCTGCTTACCTCCATACAGACCATCTACGATATACAAAATGGTTTTGTTATATACCTCCGGATGTCCCAGCAGATCAACAAGATAATTATAGGTTCCATTAGCGCGTTGCGGAAAAAATCCAATATTCGCTTCCTGATAGTCATGAGCAGCGATGCATTTATGTAATCCTCCATTCGCATCTGAATTTTTTGGCCCAAAACCATCACCATAAGTAACCGTTGTAACCGCTGCGGGAATAAAAATGGATCCATACAAATTCTTTGCACAAAATGTGACACCAGCCAGGGTGTGTCCCTTCAGGTTTGCCAGGTTTATAACATAATCCGCTTCAGTAAGCGATTTTACCAGATAGACATCGGTAACGGAAGTGTCGGCAAAGTAAATTTTTGAATTCATGTCGGCCTCAACAGGCAGGTACCTGCTGGCAGTAACATATTTTGGATTGCCGACGAACTTTATTTTTTGAAACTCAGGATTACTGTTGTTTTTAAACGGTTTCATAATGTAATCGGGAATTCGGGCAGATGCATCATAAATAGTGATCAGTTCCCCCGGAACATGAACCTCTTCGATAAGTCCTTTTAACAACGCAGTGAGTACCTGAGGAGAAGGTCCGGGACAACTTGCATTATCTTTACCGCCTGCGAGACCCATTACCAGGTTTACTTTTATAGCGATTTTCTCTCCCGGAGAGTAACCAAAATCCGGTTTGCCCATTTTTTGATTTGCATACCTGAACAAATTATCCCACGCATAATCTGTTCTGGTTGCTCCCGTAATTCCATCGATGCCATGGGTAAACATATCATCAACTCTCTTTGGGTTGGTATTATTATCATCCCACCAGTAACCATTTGCTGCAGACGGATTATAGGTAATTGCATCCTGATCGTGGCTCCAGGATACACGTCCGGGAAAAATTCCCGTTGCTGTACCAATAGGCTGATTGAGATCAGTTGGAGTAAAAATATCAGCAGGGCTTTTGATTGCGGCCATAATATCGCCGAAAGAAATAATTATAAATGTTGTAATACCAGACGCAATTACAAGCATTAACAGAATTCTGGCAGCATGTGTGTTAGCGTCTTTCAATTTGGATTGAGCCATCTTGATTATGCTCATCGAAAAAAAGGCTCCCGTTAGCCAGGTAAGAAACGCAACGGTATTGGCAGCAGCCATACGCTGACATGGGTATGAAATCCGGCTTGGTTTCGGTATTACCCTGATAAGAAACCAGATAACTGAAAATATACCAAGAATAATAAAAAACAACGTTCCTTTTTTCTCTGCGTGTTTCATCTGTTTACAATTTATTTTTTACGGGTCAGATGGAAGTCGCCATGATGAATAATCATCCTTTTGATAGACAATTTATGGTCATGGCTCGTTTCATAAGCTATGTTAATTTACGAGTTTTTATGCCCGAATTATTTCGCCAAAAGAATCAATCATAGCTGAGTAGATACTTTGGTATTGCTTGTTTCATTTATTTGTTATTTGTAATTGTAATCCTTTTAATTTATGCCTATTTGTTTTTCTCTAAAACCTCTTTCAGAATGTTGTAATAATATTCAGGTTTATCGTCCGGATATTTTTTATGAGCGACTTCACAATCCTTTGTGTCAGCTATTCCCCAGTGAATGGCATCACAAACATCATCGTATGAACCATAAATGCTGTACTCTTCTGCTTCAGTGGCCCACTCAACCCTTTTCTTCCACTCTTCGCCGTTTATTCTGCCCCAATCGGCTGGAGGAACTCCTTTATTGGGGCAAGCGAAACGCACTTTACCATCAACACTCTGAGAATAATTCCTATACCCCCATCCGTCGGATTTTCCGGGAAGGATCGGGTCGTTTACCTGTGTTGTGCCGATATGAAATTTCGAAAGATATGTTTTCACACTATCTGGTGCGGCCTGATAGCGTTCCCAATACATTTCGGAAGGCTGGAATACGATCAGTACAGGGCGATCATCGCCATACCCGTATCTCCTGTAAGTTGGATCCTGCGCCCACATTTCCCAAACATTTTTGGCCATTGCATTCCAGAAGGAAAAGGGGGTCGAACTGATATTTTTCTTGTCATCCTCAGTAAAAGCGGCTCCTATAAAAACAAAGAATTGCATATCTTTTTGCCGGCAGACTTTCTGCACATTATTTACCATAGGCTCAAACTCTTTCCAGAGATTGGTCCATTGCGATGCATTGGTCATATCAATGATCACGTTCTTCACTCCGGCATCCTTGACTTTTTGCATGATGTCCGATACCTGATTGATATCCGTGTAATCATGTGCCGGATTCCACCAGCCATTGACCAAAAATTTCATGCCATCGTTTGTGCTCCGGCAACAAAGCAGTATATGGCAGCAAGGCTCACCGGCATTAACTTTCGGGATATATGCCAGCAAAGTAATCAGAATTATTGATACTACTTTTGACGTGAAATATTTCATTTTTAAATGCTTTATTTAGAATTACAGATGATCGGTTTCGTTAGTTATAATTTCCCCATATTCTTCATTTCCTGCCTGTGAAATCCGATCAGGCTTTTACTGTTTCAATAAATAGTTATTTCTGTTGAAGCTCGATAACAACAGAGCCACCCGGATCAAGATTCCAGTCCAGCAGGGATGCTTTATCACCTGCCGGAGATGCGTTTATGGAGGCAAAAAACCCTCTGATCTTCCATTTTGAAGAAATCAGAATCGAAAAGGCTGCAGATTCGTCGCAATGACTGTTGGATAGGACGATACGGCTTATTTTGCCTTTCATGTAAGTGCCGACCACCAGATTTGCTTGTTCACCTGACGGAGAAACCAGAGGCGAAAATCCGCCTTCAACCACTTTTCCTGCTTCATAACGGGCAACATTCGTGTTGTCCCAGTTAAGAAGTCCCTTTCCGGTTTTCTTCAGATAAAGATTGGCTTCACGCACAAAGTCATATACTTCTGTCCGCTTACCGTTTAAATCAATCATTGCATTGTAATGGGACTCGATAATGGGAGGCATTGCCCCGTCTTCCTGCGGAAACCCCTGATCAGGTTGTGGCGTCCAATAACAGAACCATCCAAATCCACGGGCTCCGTATGCTAAAGCGGTGTTTATCTGCCAGAGAATTTCGGCTCTGTCGGGCACGCGTAAGCCTCCTTTTATGCCCTCACTCTGTACAAAAACCATAAAAGGGATATTTGCTTTCCGGGTTTCCTCTCTAACCATTGTAAGATCGGAGTACCATGTGCTATATAAGGTTGCTCCTTCGCGTAAAGCATAATTATCATACGAGAGTAATCCTGGCTTAACAGTCTTAATATAGGAAGTGATATAGGATCTGTAATTATCAAAGCCAAGTTGAACAGGACTCGCGTAGGATGGAAACAGGTTGATAAGAGGCTGGTGTGCGGGATCTTCGTTAAGAAACAAATCGGAAAGGACTTTCAAAGCAGGAAATAAATCTGCACCGGGTTCATCTTTGATCACATAACCTGCAAGAGCAGGATGGCTCTTGTAGTCGTTCACCACATCCTTAATGATTGATTTGTCAATCGTAATGCCTGGCTTTAACGAAAAAGGAAGCACCCGCATATCAACAGGAATGACCCTGATGCCGACTTTTTCGGCCAAATCCATTACTTTGAGGTTCTGTTCAGCATTAAAAATGCCGTTCCCCGGTACAAGGATTTCAATCCCGGCATCAGCTATCTCCTGTAACCGCTCTCTTGTAACCTCTTCAGGAGGAGGGCCGGAAAAGGCCATAATAACGAATTCGTCAGTTAATTCAGATTTCGCATTTTCCCGGGATTTGCTGGTAACAGATTTTCCTGTGCCACAGCTAAAAAGAAATGTAAGCAGAATTAAAGTGACAACAATTTTTAACGCCATTTTTAAAAATCCTTTAGAGTAATAAATGCAGTTATACTTACAACAAGTTTATTCAGGATAAGGCAGCAATTTCTCTCTATCCATATGCCGGAATTTTTATCATTCCATTGCCTGGTAAACAGTAGTAATGAATTTACTGCGGATGTCAGAATACTTCCCTGCTTTTTGAATTACAAACTGAACAATAAGGTCTTCGCCTGGATCAATCCAGTAAAGGGAACCGAAAGCACCACCCCAACCAAAGGCTCCTTCAGAAATAAGGATCTGTGCTTTCCCCGGTTGACTGATCACTTCGAAACCAAGTCCAAATTTATCTGCAGAGTTCGGGATGAAAAGGGAACCGGAACCCAGTGTTCCTATCTGGTTGATACGCATCATTTCAATTGTTTTCCGGCTCAGTAAGCGCGTTCCGTTATATTCTCCCTCGTTAAGCAGCATTTGCAGGAATTTTGCATAATCCATTGCTGTAGATGACAATCCTCCTCCACCTGAAAAATAAATCCCTTTCCTTAATGGGTAATCTATATATTGCCCGGTGGATTTTTGAACCCCATCTCCTTTTATGTTATCCTCGTAAAGCAGCATCAGACGGGAATGCTTCTCCACGGGAAGTTGAAAATAGGTGTCTGCCATTTCCAGCGGTTCAAAGATTTTTGTACGAAAGAAATCTTCCAGAGACTGTCCCGAAACTGTTTCAACCAGGTAACCAAGGATATCTGTACTCAATCCGTAAGAGAACTTTTCTCCCGGTTCGTGAGCCAGTGGTGCCAATGCTATTTTTCTCATCTCTTCCTTCAATGTGGAAACAGCTTCAGGAACTCCATTTACTATGCTTAGTTTTGCGTAGATAGCATTAACGGCTTCTCCGCCGCTTCCCGGATAACAGTAGCCGGAAGTATGGGTAAGCAGATCGTGGATGGTTACCGCTCTCTTTGCTGCTTGAGAGGTAAAGCTCGAATCCTTCTTATTAAAACCGGTAATAACCTTTGGGTTGCTGAATTCAGGCAAGTGCATCGAAATCGGGTCATTCAGGGAGATACGCCCTTCTTCAAAAAGCATCATTATCGCAACACTTGTGATAGCCTTTGTTTGAGATGCAATCCTGAAAATGGCATCTTTTTCCAGAGGAACTTTGTTTTCCAGGTCATTATAGCCGGTCGATCTGAAATACACAATTTTCCCTTTACGGGCTACCAGGGCGGTGACGCCGGCGATCGCTCGCTGATCCACAAATTTCTGAAACAGGCTATCGATTCTGCCGAGCCTTTCGGAAGAGAAACCCTGAGACTCAGGTTTGGCTGTAGTGAGAGGCTCCTTACGCCAGGAGGATTCATTTTTTGTTGAATCACATGACCCAAGGAGCAACGCAAAGAGCAACAAAATACTTGAAGAGCGTATCATTTCAGAATTAGTTTATTGTTTTTCAATGATTCGAAATTGATTTCCAGCGGACCGAAAGCAGGAATGGGCATATCCCGTGAATTGGTGATATTCATATGTGGATTTGTTCCCGGACCGCAAACGAGAAATACTGGTTCTTCAGGAATAGCTGACAGGTAAAGTCTTAATCCTGAGGCATCATCAGGATCCGTTTCAACCTTTGAGATTACGTGGCTTATACGGATTTTACTCCCGAAGCGGATCTCGAAGCAAGTAATTAACCCCGTGGATTTCAGGTTTCCGGTAACTCCATTAAAGTGCAGGTGAAGATAGGAGGACCCGGATACAGAATCCTTTTTCAATTCAATGCTCTGCGGTTTTATTTGATCTCCATGTCCTGGAATTTTGTAAATGTGAGTCAGTGCAATTTCACCAAGGCGTGTACCGAGTCTAAGATGACCCTGGCTTGAGGTGTGTGCGCAATCGTCCAGTTCAAGATCTATTGCCGAAGTGATGAAGAGGTTTGAGCGTTCTTTTATTACATCTAACTGAGCATTACGTACTGCTTCCCAATCGAAATCCATGACCGGATCGCGAATGATAAATCTGCCTATCTGAACAATTAAAACCGGGAGATCCGGTCTGCCAATATCCTGGCGAAAACTATCAATCAAATTCAGCAGTTTAGCTTTATAGGTTTCCGGTTGTCCCAGCATTGCTTCGGATTCGCCCTGGGACCATATAAGACCTTTGATGTTTTGAATTCCTGCCGAGCGAACGCGATTGAGCATGGCACCATAAAGGGAACTATCTCCATGAATTTTTCCTGCAGGATCCCACTGATCAATAGTGGATCCACCCAAGGCACAAGGAATCAAACCAATCGGTCGTCCTGTTGAAGCAAGTACCTGCCTGGCAAAGTAGATGCCGGGTCCTACTCCCCCAATAGGTTTCCGGCGGCTTATAATTGCCTGCTCCCTGAAAAACTGCCGGGTTTTAACTATACTTTTTTCCGGATCGCCTGAGAGTTGGTAACTGGCATTTGCGTAGGCCGGAGCAGTGGCCTCGAAGATCCGGTGCAGCGGGCATCTGGCTACCATCCAACGGTTATCCAGGTTCATCATCCATATTTTCGGATCGGTAAGGGTATCAGGTGTGCGCCCGGCTCCCTGCATATTGGATTGTCCCGCCAACACCCAAATATCTGCTTTTAACGGACATGGATTATGTTGTACCTGAACTCCATTTGTATTATTAAGTGCCGGGTTATCCACTTCCTGATTATCAAAATATTTATCCGGTTCGCACATTGAAATGACTTTTACCCCTGTTTCCTCCCTGTAATCCATGAGTTGTTTAAATAGTTGAGGATCGGTGTTCACCCAGGGGTCAGCAATATCAGGAACTCCATGGAATTGCTGCACTAATGCTTTCCCGTTCTCTGCTTTGCTGATTATTGTTTTAAAATACACAAGCGGCCATTCGGGATAAGCAGTAAAGCGCTGACTGAAAATGATCGAATTGGCAAAACTATTTATTGATAAAAAGCCAGCTATTAAAATAATAACTATTCTTTTTTGTCCTGTCAGAAACAGCAAACGAAATATGATTTCAGATATAGATTTCATTATTTTTGAATTACTATTTTTTTTCGGATTGTCCCTTTTTCATTTTTGAGAATAATTAAATATGGCCCTGGTAATAAACAACTAATGTCAATGGTTTTGTTATCGTTTAATCCTTCCTCACATTGGAAAACATCATTGCCGTTTACATTTATAATTCTGATTTCATAGATTGGAAGCCCTGAATTAACAATTTGCAGTTGATTTGTTGCCGGATTAGGAAATACTTCAACCATTTCATTGGGTTCCTTTTTTCAGAACCGGTAGTGAGTAAAAAAGATAATTTGTTGATATTAAACCCTCCTGAAGCGTTGAGGATGAAAATTGTTTATGTCAACAACCTAAGGCAATAAGAATAACTGTAATCTTTTTTGTTGTTTATGGTACTTGGAGAATGGGGTTTTCATGCAAACAAAACTAAGTGGAATCAAACCGAGCAGCTTTATAATTCTGGTATTTTTCTTATGAATTTGTATCAATCTTGATTGATCAGATTCTAACCTGAATTATCCATAAACCTGGTGAATCCTTTGAGCCTTTGGGATATTGCGACATAAAGAAAACTGCTACAAAGGCACGAAAAGACAAAGTTTAACACGCAATTCTCAACTACAGCCAGTTCCAATTAAGCTTTTTGTCAACCTATTTACAGGTCTTTAGTTTTTAATAAATCTTGCAGAAGAAGTATTCCCGTTAAAAGAGGTTGCACGAAGCAGGTAAATTCCCGACTTAAGTTCCCCGGTATTTATTGATCCGACTGAATGTATGTTTGAAAGTTCCAGCACTACCGTACCAACCGCATTTACGATAGCCACAGTTTGAATTTCAGAGGCATTATCAATATTTAAAATTTTACTCACAGGGTTTGGATAAATCTTTAAGTGTTCATCCTTTATAATGCTGAGAGAAGTGTTATCAATGGAAACAGTAATCTTCCTGGATCCGGAAACACCCGAACCATCCTTTGCAGTTGCTGTTACTTCTACCACCCCATTTGAAATTGAAGTTAAAAGGCCTGTTGAATCAACAGAGGCTACTTCCGGTTTATCAACCTTCCAGGTAACACCTGCTGCATCCTCAGAAACCATTACCTCAGCGTACATCTGTAATGTGTTTCCCAGTCCAACTATTGTGGAGACTTCACCTTCGCTACTTACATTCACCAGTTCTTCCATAAACCTGATAAAATCAAAATAAATATTCCCGGTTTCACCTCCATTATTTGGATCCAACCGAATGTTATTCAAAACAGTATTCTTCTTCCATACAGCAGTGTTCCTCAAATCCACAAAGACATCCCTGAAAAGTGAATCCGTAGGAGTTTGTAGAAATGAAACTAATTCGAAGCCTCCCGAAGCGGGAAAGAAGTAGAATGCGCCTCCTGAACCGGCAGTTTCATTTTTGATCCTCATCCATACATATTTCAGATTATCGAACTTCCATGAGGTGACGTTGCTATAAACATAAGGATCTCCGGCAGTCACAGTGAATTTCATTGAACCTTCTGAATGCGACACCGTTCCTCCATTTGGATTTTTATCCCAATTTTCAAGATCATTGGTAAATTCCCAGGCCGTTTTCTTACCAGTATCCGTTATTAATATCCTGATGATTCCAGACTTCCCACTTCCATCCTTTGCTGTACCTGTAACCGTTACAACTCCTTCTGAAACCCCGGTAAGAAGACCTGAAGCATTTATGGTAGCAACACCCTGATTATCGACCGACCAATTCACGCCAATGGTATTTAACAACGGTATCTCTTCTGCAAAGAGTTGCAGGCTTTTACCAATACCCTTTATTTCTATAGCATCTCCAAAACTTCTTACTTTGATTAAATCTTTCAGAAAACGGATAAAATCCACATAAACATCCCCCAAATTATTGCTGGTAACAGGCTCTAACTTAAACCTGTTCAATTTCAGATCTGAGGTCCAGAAATTCATGGTATCAAGATTGAACAGAATATCCCTGTATCCGGTATCAGTGGGAGTTAGCATGAACGGGAGAGAAACTGAATCCCCGGCTTCAGAAAAGAAGCTAAATGCTCCGGAATTGGCTGCTGTTTCATTTTTTATCTTTAGCCACAGGTATCGCAGGTCTTTTACTTCCCAGGAAGGAACATTTTTATACACATGTGGATCAACACCGGTTACACTAAATTTGAGCTTGCCTGCTGACTGAACAACGCTTCCTCCATGCATATCAGCACTCCACCCTTCCAGGTCATCGGTAAATTCCCATGCATTTGCCTGTACTCCTTTCAATGCATATATTTGAGAACGTATCTGATTGAGACTACCTATCACAAGGTAATAATCATATTCAAAAATGGAGTTTTTATTTAATGCAACACGTTTAATAGGAGCAATATAGGAAGTTGAGCCATCGGTTGCTTCATATCCCGGATTACCCGCCATCCCGGCGAGAAAATCTGTACAGACAGGCGTATAAACTCCTAGTCCCCACTTGTTATCATCCACAAAAGCCATCCAGTTCTCTGTAACCATTTCGTTCTCGTATCTGCCCCAGAATCCGGATGCCAGATTAATTACTTTTGGATTAACCAGCGCCTCCCCGGTAAACGGGAAATCCCCAAAGTAGGAATATAGGTTTTTAAGTGCTGATACTGGGTAAACAGCCGGTAGTTCCTGATGATTTGAAATGCCTTCTCCATAAATAGTATCTGTACGATGGCATGTAAGTTTACAATGTACCTTAATAACATTTCCGGTGAGTGAAGTCCATTGTTCCATTTCAGCTTCTGCAGGTTTATTATTCATATCCCAAAGCATGGGAATACATTTCACATAAAGCGTATTCCCGTTTTTGCTATGCTCCAGTATCTGTGCTCTGTTTCTGTATGAATCGCCTACCTGGATCGGATTCCATGACCAGGGCGACCAGGCCGGATTCTGTCCATCAGCAATCCGGTTCAGCGTTTTACCTGCATAGTACGACTGCTGAATATAACGCCCTTCATCAGCAATATTAACAACACTCCTGGTTGATCCGGATTTCGAAATGTAGTTGATTGCACCACCACGGGTAAGATCAAGTTTCAGATGTAAGGTATCATTATTCAATTCAATCTCATTCTGAGCATTTAGTCCAAATCCCGACATCAGAATAAGCAGGAATACTGAGGCACATTTCAATACGTAAGATTGATCTTTCATATTTATTGTAGTATTAATTTTTGAATACGGCCTTTACAGCTTCCAGGTAAGCCATGCCATTAATGGTATCGGGTTCCAGGTAGCTACCTTCTGTCCATTCGTTCCAGCAATTGATGTTTAAAATTCTTGGCCCGTTTGGATCAGCCAATAATTTATCTTTGGTCATTTGCAGAGCAGTCTTAAAATTTTCGGGCGTATTGTTTCCGATGGTGTTCATAAACGGATAGCCAACAGGTGCCCATTCTGATTTCAAATCGCAACGCGGACTTGGATCCCAGCCCATGGTTACATTAGGGAAATAAGGAACTCCGTATTCAGTTTTCGCTTTATCCCAATATGCAAAATAAACATCGCGGACAATGTTATAATCGGTTTGGGTTTCGGGTAATTCAGCATGATGAATCCAAACATAAGATGTGCTTGAATCAAAACCCAGCATTTTGATCAGCTCAGGGGTATTGGAGGGCGCTTTTTCAACGGGGAGGATCGGATTTCCCCAGGCAACCAGGTTCCAGTGCACTCCTTTCAGCCCGGCAGCAATGGCTTTTTCACGCATACGGTCCATAGCGGCTTTTGTGGCTTCCATACTGCCAAATCCTTCTACAAATTTCTGTACATCATACACCGAAAAATAAGCTTTGTCATCTATCTTCCAATAGTTTGGTTTGGTGAAATATTCCTTTATGATAAAATCACATATTTCATCAAAACGTTTTGGAGAAACTTTTCCCGGATAAAGCAGTTTTTGTTCAGTTCCCCTCGTATAGGGCTGGATATCCACCCAATCGTGATTGGCCCACATCAGAGCGAAATTAATGCGGTCAACATTCTTTGCTTTCAGAAAGCCATCATCAATGCATTGGTTCAGGAAAAGGCCATCTTCGTACATATACCAGTCGAAAATAAAGCAGTCGATTCCATAATCAGCAGCTGCATCAATTTTCTGCGCCATAACCTTAGGGTCTTTTTCATCAGTATATCTCCAGGCAGGCACATTGGGCTGGTGGTGTCCCGGGAAACGCGGCTGAGCAGCTTTAACCAGTTCCCACTCCGACCATCCGGCACCTTTATTGATGATATTCCGGGGATCATCCGTATGGTAATTGGCGAAATAGTAAGCTGCAACAGTAATTTTATCCTTGCTAATATCAGCTTTTTTGCCTGATTTACAGGATGTAAAAACGACAAGCAAAATAATTGCAATTGAGAGTAGTTTTTTCATGAACTGATTCTTTTAGGGGAAAGCATTTCTGATTATGATTTGAAAAAGAGTAAGAATAAATTGACATTCCTGCCAAATCGTTATTTAGCAGGGGAAAGTGGCAAATCCATCCAGGCAAGGCCAATACTCCGGCGCATATGGCTGGTACTCTCGCCGCCGGGGGCATCATAGAAGATCGCCAGACGTTTGCCGACCTTTACTACCGATGGCATTCCAATGCATTTCTTCGACCATGTGCAGTTCTTTCCATCCAGAACCACGGCCTTGTTTGCCGGATCCCATTTGTTCAGATCCTTACTCCAGTAAACCCAGATGGCATCAGTAAATTCTTCTCCATTAATACCGATATGATTAGTAAAAAGAAACCATGTTTTATTTTTCTTTTCATAATAGAGCGATGAGTTTTCTATTTGCTCATCAACCGGTACGATAGGTTGTAGATCAATCGCCCACGGGCCGTTGAGGTCCCTGGTGCGGGCGATGCTCAGGGTGCGCTTTGGTTTTTGAACATTGCCGGCAGCACTGAAAAACATCAGGTATTCTTCATCATGCTTCACGATATGCCCCGGACTGGCTGTTACATCATAGTAGGTCTTAGGCTGACAGGTAAAGGGAACAACTTCAGGCTGCTTGATCCACGGACCGGCAAGCGAAGCACTTTTTGCCTTCATTGTCAGGTAAGGGAATGACGGAATAAAATCCGGCGCAGGGGTGACGTTTGGCGTGCCCAGGTAGAACATGTGCCAGTCTTTCCCTTCGGAATACACCCATGGTGAGCATGCCGCGGCACCATCGGACTCGCCGGGTTTGCCGAAGTCAAGGATTGGTCCTTTCTTTTCCCATGTTTTGAGATCCTTACTGGTGGCCAGACATGCCAGCCAGCCCTTGGGCCCGGCACCGTCGTAGAAAAGATGATAGATACCTTTCTCCTCAAAAATCAGTGCTTCGCGCGCCCCCAGGTAGTCGCACTGGCCCGGGCCGTCGCCATATTTGAGCACCACTCCCTCATCTTTCGCCTCCATCCGCTGTGTCGCCAAAGGCCTGCCATCGCTGTAAGGTTGCGCCATGGCTGACTGGATGAATAAGAAAAAAAACAGGATTAAGAAATTAATACTTGCTTTCATATTATATCATTTAACTGATGGAATGTGTTTAACAGCAACATTATAAATCTTTTTTAACTACCTGAATTTTCACCGGACCAAACAATCCGGAAGGCTGCAACGGACTATTCGCTTTGTAAAGATTTACCGGGCACCAGGTTAATCGCTGAGCAGCCGGAAGTTTCTGGTCGCCGATCAGGCGGTTCATCCAGTTGTTGACGATTTCAATTTTCAGGTCGTTATCTCCTTTTTTAACCAGGGAACTGGAAGCTTACGAAAATGCGTTTGTTGTTTACTGCATATCAGCAGGCAAAGTTCTCAGATGTATTTCCTTATGGTTCTGTTTATTTATCTTATTTTTCAACAATAAAAACTGATTTATCAGGCGGAAATTCCATCAGGGAAAGGGTGTATAGCTGATTTACATGTTTTTCAGAACCAGGTATTTGGCTTTACGGCTGCCAAATATTATTTGTTACCTGCAGTGATTTCTTTCACCTTCCGGAAAAATGCTTTCTTCCGTTCCGAGTTAATACCCCAGTCAACCGGAATACTTTGATATCCTTCTTTATAATCGGTTTCGCCCGGAAAGCGATAGTCGAAATAACCCCAAGAGATGTAGTTTTTAATGGAAGTGGTAAAGTTGTTATTCTCATTTTCAAAATCGTAATGATCATCTTCGTTGTTAATTACAGGCATTGTATGATACCCCTTCACATTTCGGGTATCATCCGCCAATTTTTGAATCTGCATCGGATCTTTTCCGCCATTTCCATGGATAAGCAGGAAATCGGAAGATTTTACAACATTAGCCGTAGGGATATCCAATCCGCCAAAACTTGTACCAACCAGATAGCGATAACCATTTTTCTCTATATTTTTTACCAAATCAATCAATTCATGGATTCTGTCGGGTAGCAGGATTGTATGGTCATAATATACGAAGTTGGTTTCATTTACAATCTCAATAATTACATTCTGGTACCCTTTTTCAAACAACCAATCAACAATATTCGTCGTGGCATTTTTGATTGCCTTTTCATCGGTCATATACTGATCCTGACCAAAATAAAAGATTCCAAGAATAACTACCATCTTTAACTCATCTGCTTTTTTCAGGATATTGTCTAACCTTTTCATATAGGGTTCCAATAATGAACCGTCAGGATTGAACCCGGTATTCAAGCACTTTGAAGCGCCATAGCCCACAGGACTGCCGCCCTGCATATTCAGCGTGAAACAATTTAAACCATATGAATACCACAACGGCATATTCTCAACAAACTCCCTGTTGTTCCGGTCGGCATCCCATTTTTTTGTATCCGGATATGCAAATGAATTAACAGAGGCTGGATTCATATCATCGAAGATGCCTTGCACCATGCGCGAATTCATGAGCAAACCTTCTATTTTTAGCCCCTTCCAGGTTCTTCCCGGGTAAGTTGGTATCCCATTAATACAAAATGCATCACCTTTGATACTGACTTTTGTCCTTGTTGAAGTGCTCTCTTTATCACTTTGCAAAGGTTTTGTTTCATCAGACAATCCGGCCGGAAGTTTTTGCTCAGCATTTCCATTCGCTGCCCATTCAGTACCAGGCGAAAAATTAACCTGAAATCCGGTATCTACTACCGGGTATCTAAAATCGTTGGTAAGTATATGTGCAATATTTGCTTTTGGGGGTGGAAAAGCTTTACCCTGAAAGTTACATACTGAAAAAAGAATGGCAATAGCCAGCAATAACATGTTCCTGTTTTTCATTTTATAATTATCGATTCGTACTTTTTGTTAACTTATCCTTTACAGCTTTATAATAAACATAAGGATCATCATTTGCATACTTACGATTAGGATTGGTAACATCTTTTGTGTCGTGAATGCCCCAATGAATATTATCACAAGTATCGTCATACGAGCCAAAAACACTATAATGCTCAGCCTCTGTAACCCAATTTACCCTTTCTATCCATTGTTGCCGGGTTAAAAATGTTGAGCTTCCCGGGTGTAAACCTGAAGTTGGACATACAAAACGAATTTTTCCATCTGAACTTTTCTGTATATCACGATATCCCCAGCCATCAGTTGGAGTATCTTTAAAATCCTGATTATACTCATGGGTTCCCCGATAGAATTTTGAAAGATAGGTTTTATGTTCATCCGGCGTGCCATTCCATAGCGTATCAACCAATACACCGGGATAAAACATCGTAATCATTTTCCTGTTATCACCAAAACCGTACGTTCTGTAATGACTATCCTGTGCGTAATTTTCCCAGGTGTATTTAGCCTGATTATTCCAAAACTCTAAATTGCCTACAGTTTTTATATACGCCGGCATGCCTTGTTCCCTTCTAACCGCATCCGATACAACTGCCCCAATCATAATGAAATATTCCATCTTCTTTTCTGCGCAAACAGTTCGTATGTTTTCAATCATAGGTTTGAATTCATCCCACAATCGCGTCCATTGCGATGGATTTGTCATATCGATATATACGATATTAATTCCGGCATTCCGGATATCCGTTAATATTCCCCGAACCTGGTTTATATCCCCATAATCATGACTCTGGTTCCATTCCCCATTAATTAAAAATGGTCCCATGTTTGATCCTCTGCAACAAATTAACAGGCCTGTAACCGGTTCGCCAGCTTGTAAGTTTTGGAATGGGATAGCCAGAATAATGGCAATCATAACTAGCAGTGTTCTTACATTGTTCTTCATAATAATATGTTTTTTAAAATTGACTTCAGAAAACTTTTTACTCTTTGCATTTAGGCCGATTACCTCATTAGACTTTTTGCTATATCTTTGTTGAATTACTATCTAATTCTTAATAAATCTTTCCAAATGCATTTTCTCATTCCGCATTATCTTAAGGATATAAACACCTGCAGGTAAATGTTTTAAGCTAATTGTTGATTGAGAATCTGAAATGAGTTGAAAAATTACTCTTTCACCGATAGAATTGTAGATTATTGCTTCAGAATCTTCAAGTCCGGTATTAGAAAACCGAATATTTAATTCATGGTCAGCAGGATTGGGATATACCGTGATCAGATTTTGCTCTGATGAGAATTCAGAAATCCCAACAGCAGACGAAACAACAATATTAATAGTTGTATCACTTATATGGCCAGTATTATCCGTGGCAACAGCTTTTAAGGTGTAGCTTCCAGCGGCCATATTTGTCAATGGCTTATAACCATATCCCCAGATGTAAGGTGACGTGTAATCAGTACTTACTAAAACGTCATTTGAATAAAGTTCGACCTTGTAAATACTAGTCTCATCTACTGCATTTACCTCTGCCATCAAATTAGCGGGTGCTGTGAAGATTTGGTTGTTTAACGGTTTAATAAACGAAACTTTAGGGGCCTTATCGGGCTGGCCAACACTGATTCTTATTGTTTCTATTGCGGTATTCCCGTTAGCATTGGTTGCCACCGCTTTTAAGGTATAGTATCCCTCGGCCATGTTTGCAAGCAATGAGTTGGTCGAGTTCCATTGATAAGGAGCTTCGCTATCTTCACTTACCAGGGTATCGTTTATATAAAGCTTTACAGCTGAAACACCATCTTCTGCTTTTGCATATACTTCTACATCAATGTTTGAGCCTATTTCGAAGGCATTGTTGTTTAACGGGTTAATAAATGAGACTTCAAGACTTGAGGTTAACTTATTCTTTAAAACATTGTAATAATAATACGGATCATCAACAAGATACCTATACATACTTGCAGCGTTTTTGGTATTGTTTATACCCCAATGAATATTATCATTATTGTCATCATAAGATCCATATATACTATAATGATCTGCTTTAGAAGCCCATTCAATTCTTTCGGCCCATTTCTCGGCAGTAATGTGTACAGCAGAGTTTGGAACCAAACCTGAGGTTGGACTCACAAACCGAATTTTTCCGTCGGAACTTTGTTGAACATCACGATATCCCCAGCCATCTGTTGGTGTGTCAGTAAAATCCTGATTATACTCATGAGTGCCCCGATAATATTTTGAAAGGTAGGTTTTATGCGCGTCCGCGGTACTATTCCACAGAGAATTAACCAATTGTCCGGGATAAAACAAATTTATTATTTTTCTGCTGTCACCAAAGCCATAAGTCCTGTAATGAACATCTGTAGCCCAATTATCCCAAATATATTTTGCCTGGTTGTTCCAAAACTCCAGATGACCTATTGTTTTCATATAAGCCGGCATACCTGGTTCATTTCTAACGGCATCGGTTACAACAGCTCCAATTAATATAAAATATTCCATATTCTTCTCGGCACAAACTGTACGTATGTTTTCTACCATAGGACTATATTCATCCCATAATCTAGTCCATTGCGACGGATTACTCATATCAAGACATACGATATTGATTCCGGCATTTTGAATATGAGTTAAAATACCTCTAACCTGATTTATGTCTCTATAATTGTGGTTCGCATTCCATTGCCCATTAATTAAAAAAGTTCCCCTGTCGTATTCGCCTCCACCCCTGCAGCATAATAGTAAACCGGTTACAGGAATAGCAGAATTTAATTTTTCAGGTTTTGTTACAAAAAAACTCATATTTATGGAGACAGGAAGATATTCTGCATTACCTGTTTGACTAATTAAGATATTAACAACTCCAACTTTACCTGTCAATTTTACAGAATCATTTTCGAGTATGGCGGGTCCTGAAACCAAACTATAAGTAACAGGTAGTCCGGAAGAAGCAACTGCATTGATTTTAAAGGGCTGATCAACAATTGTTTTAACACCAAAAGGATTAAAACTAATTTTTTGTGTTTTAATATTGACAACCTGTATTTTGACAGAGTACAACCTAAGTGTGGCTACACGTTGACAAATTGCAACCGCTCCAGCCTGATTAACTAACATGTTAGAAAATGAACCAACAAGCTCCATTGCTGCAGTATAAACACTACCTGAGGTGTAACTTGTGCCTGTTTTATCAGTTAATTCAATTTTTATAAAGGGTTCGTTATTAACGAATACATAAATGGAAGAATCCATGTCTTCGATTCGGAAAATGTTTATGTCTTTGAAATTTGAAACACCGAGGGCTTTTGGAACTTTAATCCTTGTAACCGGCGTTTTGTGCAGAACAAATGCTCCGGTAAACTGAACAATCAACGAATCTCCTGTGGTTGTAGGGTAAAAGGCAATTCCTTCCGTATTGAATCCATCTCCTCCCCCGGTATCTGCCGGTTCCTGAACCCCTTCACCATTACTATTTCCAACCGTTCTTATAACTAATCCTCCATAATTTGAGCCAGTACCATATGCAATTTTGGCCTCTAAGAAATAAGGTGAACTATAATTCACTTTTGAACGAAGAATACGTTTCTCTATCCATGCATATTGTAAAAATCCATTTGCGATATCAGTTACAACAAAGCTATTAGTTGCATGAGCAATCCATTGGTTATAGAATTTAGTTCCATCCCATTGATTTGTAGTAAAATCCTGTTCATAAACTGTTTTCATTGAATAAACCGGGCGTTCATTCCAGGTTTGTGCTTTTAGGTCTACACTAATCAATATAATTAGTTGCAATTGAAGTACTAGGAATAGTCTTGTTTTCATAATTATTTATTTTACTTTAATTGATTTAATTTTTTTAATAATATTGTGCTTTCTTTTGGAAAATCGGCAGGAAGTTTTTGCTTTACTTTTCCGGTTGCGACCCATTCAACAGCTCTCGAGAAGGTTACCTGAAAGCCAACATCTTCAACCGAGTCGGCATAATCGGTTCCGGTATGCCCCATTACGGTTTGAAACACACGACCTTTACCATACGAAACTGTAAATAATACCGGTTCTTCTTTTCCTGTTCCTCCCGATGCTTGTTCCGAAAAAGCTGTAGCGAGTACATGAATGTTTTCAGCCGGACCACGCAGATCACCATATAATTCATCATTTTGGTGCAGCCACCTGGTGGGTAATCCTTTAGTTATGGGGTGTTCGGTATCGCGAATATTCACCACAAATGGAACACGCTCCCCATGTTTACCGCCCGGACCGGGTGAATTGTCGGTTACATATTTTCCGTCTTTCCAGTAATAATAGGGTCCATCTCTTTCGGTTCGGTTTCCCCAGCCACCCAACGCAGCCATTTTATTGTACTCCTTCCAGGTTGGAAATGCATTATTCGCTTCGTGTACCATTACCACACCACCGCCCTTTTTGACAAAATTCTCAAAAGCGGATTTTGCTTTTTCGTTCCAATCAGAAAGGTTCATCGCCAAAACCACAACCTGAAAGCTCGAAAAATCAGGTACAAACTCATCAAACGCTTTTCCCTGTGCCGGAATCAATACTTTTTCGATCACAAATCTTTTTTCCTGTTTCAAAACGGCCTCCAGATACGAAGAGGTGATATCCCATCTATGGTACTTGTCGGTTTGCCCGGTAAGCAGCATTACTTTGATGGGTTTTGCCTGAAGTCCCAGACTAAGAACCACCAGAAACAGAAGTGCGACTTTTTTATTCATAGTTTCTTTTTATTGGTTTAGATTAATTTTTACTGAAACACTCAATGCTTTTTAATTCGGGAGCTCCTCCCCTGTGGCCACAACCCGAAGCGATGTACAATTTCTTTTTGTACCAGATTAATTGTGTGCCATGTCGGCCCGTATTTAACGACGGCAATTTGCTCCATTTACCGGTTTTCGTATCAAGACATTCAACCTGATTATGAGCATCTTCTTGCGACATACTTTCGCCACCGGTGAATATGATTTTGTCGCCAATTGCAGTTGCAGTGCAACCTGCCCGCTGTGTAGGAACCGGGTCGGCCAAAGTACTCCATTTGCCGGTCTTGAAATCGTAAACATCTACCTCAGGTACCGTTAACTCAAATACTTTATCAATCGATCCTGAAGTGACGCGACCTCCCAATAAATAGAGTTTGTCGTTACAAATTACCGAAGTGGCATGGTCGCGAAAACGGGGAGCATCAGGCAGGATTTCCCATTTGCCGGTTTTAAAATCATAGCAATCGAACCATTTGACGTGACCTTCCCAATGTCCGTCAATAATTCCACAGGCAACATACAGTTTGTCTTTATACACTTTGGCAGTGGTCGATGCGCGTACACGACCTTCGGGCATATCGAAGTTCTTTTCCCAGGTGTCGGTTGCCGGATTATAGATATAGGTTTGCTTCATTGAAGTTTCGTGCGGGTAATTTCCGGTTTGAACGCCAACTGCGTAAATATTGCCTTTGTAAGAAAAACCTTCGAAGTGATGGAGTTCTACCGGTGGTTTTGCACCATTGGTCCAGGTATTTGTTTCCGGATTAAAAATGGAAACTTCCTGAATACGGCGTCCTCCAACCAGGTAAAAATTGCCATTGGCTTCAATAAAAGCGGCCTCATGCCTGGCAACAGGCTCACCTTTGCAGGTGAGTGTTTCCCATTCATAGACATTGAAGTTTTGGGCTAACGAACCAAATCCGATGATCGTCAGAATTGAAAGTGCAGGAAATGTGATTCTCTTCATCAGTTTATTTTTTCAGGAATTTCTCCATTGGAACTACTTCGTCAAATTCTTTGATCTCGATATTGCGGTAATAAATTTCGGCTGTTTCCGACTGCAAACCAATCACTCCCTCGCTAAAAGGCAGGTTGGTAGCCATATTTACAATTTCCCCATTCAGTATATGAATCGAATATTCGTTGCCCATTACAATCACCTCGCATTTGTTCCATTTGTTGTTTAACGCATTAAACTTTGCATCGGCCGAACACCGGTGTTAACCCGCTTTTGAAGTAACCGGTTTTCCACCTGCAGATGGTGAAGAAAATGTTTCACCATCTTTCGAGTACCACTGAATATTTGATGCCCAATAATCACCCGTGTGGTTTCGGTTTTTCGTATGATCATAGCGAACCTGATATTCAATGCCTATTGGCCATATTTTATCATCAACTACATGATAATACATCCCGGCATCGTATTGAAACTGGTCGAAGTTATTGGCTATTCCGGATCCCCATTTGTATTCGAATCTGAAAATGAATTTGCTGTATTTTTTGTTGGTATAGAATAGTCCGTGAGTCGCATTTCCACTAGTGTTTAATTCATATTCCTTCGGAAAGTCTTTAAAAACGTGCACCATTCCATCTTCAACAGCATAAACTTTTTTAGCCAGTTCGGCATCGCCATTAAAGATTTTCAGGTACCAACCATCCAGGTTTTCACCATTCAAAAGACTTACAAAACCGTCTTTCGATTTTTTTGACTGAGCATTACAATTCACTATTCCTGAAAAAATCAGTAAAAGGATAACCGCGATAGAATTTAGTTTTTTTAGTTTCATTTTCTTATTTATTAGTTGATAAATATTTGACTCTTATTTAATGATATTGATTTTCAGGACTTAAAACTATTCCAATGATTTACAATTTTCTGATGAAACATCCCCGTTGCGCTCTCTCAACAATCTCATTTCAGCGTCTTTACTATTGTTGTTTTGATTTTACCTAAATGAACGCATTTATTTGTTCCAGTAGTTAATTTTGCTCTGCTAAATGCTATAATTTTTTTGCGACAAGGCTAATTAAAGTCTATCCTAAATTGATTTGCACAATCACAGATAATTTGATGCCGAAACTCACATTTGTAGATTTTTCCCGACTTATCGTTTCATACTCTTTGTTAGCTTCTCCTTTACCACATTGTAATAAATATATGGATCATCATTTGCATACTTGCGATTAGGATTGGTAACATCTTTTGTGTCGTGAATGCCCCAATGAATATTATCACAGGTATCATCATACGAGCCATAAACACTATAATGCTCAGCCTCAGCCACCCAGTTTACCCTTTCTATCCATTGTTTCTGGCTTATGAATGTTGAGCTGCCCGGGTGCAAACCAGAAGTTGGACATACACAGCGTATCTTCCCATCCGAACTTTGCTGTTTATCGCGATATCCCCAGCCATCTGTTGGAGTATCCTTAAAATCCTGATTATACTCGTGGGTTCCCCTGTAAAATTTTGAAAGATAGGTTTTATGCTCATCCGGGGAACCATTCCATAGCGTATCAACTAATTCGCCGGGATAAAACATAGTTATTATTTTTCTGTTATCGCCATATCCATAGGTTCTGTAATGACTATCCTGAGCGTAATTTTCCCAGATGTATTTAGCCTGCAAATTCCAAAACTCTAAATGACCGATCGTTTTTAACCACTCAGGCATATTAGGTTCCGCTCTAACTGCGTCTGACATAACTGCCCCAATCATAATGAAATATTCCATCTTTTTTTCTGCACAAACAGTTCGTATATTTTCAATCATAGGTTTGAATTCATCCCACAATCTTGTCCATTGTGAAGGATTTGTCATATCAATATAAACCACATTAATTCCGGCATCCTTGATATTCGTTAATATTCCCCGAACCTGATTAATATCCCCATAATCATGACTCTGGTTCCATTCCCCATTAATTAAAAATGGTCCCATGTTTGATCCTCTGCAACAAATTAGAAGACCTGTAACCGGCTCGCCGGCTTGCAAGTTATAGGATGGAGTAGCCAGAATAAGGGCTATGATAAGCAGTACTGTTCTTGCTTTCTTCATCATATTATTTGTTTTGAATTTTTATTTTATATGTGTATCCACCTGATTTCACTTGCTCTTTTCTCCCGGGTAAAACAACTTCAGCCGTGCAATTTGCCGGTACAAGTACTTTATATTCATACTCACCTTCACTTGTCTCTTTCAATTCGGCTTTAATTTCACCATGTATTGAATTATAACTTGCTTTGGCAGAATTTATCCCATTAACAAACTTTGGTTGAAACACAATCTTTTTAAACCCTGAAACAGAATTATCGTAAGTAATTCCAGCCAAATGGCGATAAAAGAAATTATCGACAAATCCCATAAAATAGTGCATATGCGAAGCACCATCGGGCCAATGTTCCCAAAGGGTTGTTGCACCATTTTTTACCATAAATCCATAACCTGGATAAGTGTTATTGATGGCAACTTTAGTAGCTATATCGGCATATCCCTTCTGTGGCAATAATTCCCACAGCACAAGCCCGGTAAAGATCCCGCCATAAATGTGCATCCCCCGGTTTACGGTAATATCATGAATTAAATCGTTTAATACTTTTTCCTGATGTTCAGGTTTTACCAATCCATAGTATAGTGCCAGGGCATTTGGTCCCTGCCGGTAATCGGTAGAGTCAATTCCTTCAAATCGTTGTATATCTTTATTAAAAAAGTAAGTATAGGCAGCTTCTTTGACCACATCGGCCTTTTGTTGTAAGCTTTTGAGGTCCGCCGTTTTGCCTATCACTTTTGCCATTTCCATCATCCGTGTTAAAACCTGATAGTAGTTCATGGTCACATAAACTTGCTCGCCCTCATTTGGGCGGTTACCAAATACCGATGACCAATCGGATAAAACATCGGTAAATAGACCTGGCTTTTCTTTGCTCTGATTTAAGTTCCAGACACTTTCGGTGAAGTGCATCATTTTGTCCCAGTATTGTTCGACAATTCGTTTATCGCCGTAGTAATTTAGCATGTAATATGGAAGTTGAACGCCAGCAGAACCCCATAAGGGTGACTTTCCTCCAACATAATTGTTATCAGGTGCAATAACTGATAATCCACCTGTTTCAGGGTTTTGACCATCGAAAATGTCGCGAATAAATTTGGTCATTGATGCAGCCAAATCGTAATTGCCCATGCCCATTTCAATGCCGGTAACAGCATCTCCCATCCAGCCGTTTTTTTCGCGGTGCGGACAATCGGTTGGGATACTGTGCAGGTTGGAAATCATGGCTTTATCACACTACTGATGAATAGCGTTGATGGTTGTATCAGAACATTCAAACTTCCCCACCTGTGTTACGTCAGAATTAACCCGGCAAACATCAATATCATCTTTGGTTAACTGATTCTCATGTCCCTGAATTAGAAAATATCTGAATCCTTTATATGAAAAGCGACAGGTAGCCACTTCTCCAGGAACGCCTTTGGCTATATATGCCGATTGTTGTAATCCTCCCGGCTGATCCAGATTCATTACATTTTCCATTTCGCCGTAATACACACTGATTCGGGTACCTTTTGGAGCATTTACTTTAATACTAATCCAGCCTGCCATATTTGTTCCTGCATCGCCCCATACCTCATTTTTCCAGCCCCTGGTTTCTACCTGAGCAGGCTTTGTTTTTTGAACAACTCTGATAGGTTCATTTAACTGTGCTCTCAATTTACCTCCGGGTGATGGAGCTATGTTGACTTTCTTCCATGAATCCGTATCAATTCCGGGTTCATTCCAACCCCGGACTTCTTTTGTAGCGTCGTAAATCTCACCCATGTGTGGATCGTCGTAAACCACTGGCCCTCCGGTAACCTTCCAGCTTAAATCGCTAATTATGTCTTCCTCTGTATCATCTGTGTAAGTAATTCTGAAACGACACTTTAACTTTGGCTGGCCAATGTAACCCCCTTTTTCCCAAAAGCTCCAGTGATCATTTGCCAGGAGGCCATAATTACCGCGCCCCAGCATAACACCTATGGCATTTTCGCCTTTTCTGAAATAGTCGCTTACATCGTGTGATACATAGAGTACCGTTTGCGGGTAGTTTGTCCACCCAGGGTCAAGCACATGGTCGCCAACTTTTTTACCATTGATGTATAATTCGTGGTAACCAATCCCGGCGACAAAAGCTTTGGCTGATTTAATTTCTTTTCCGGCCTTGAACTCCTTGCGCATTAGAGGTGACGGGTCGTATGGATTTTCGTAATGAAAAAGATAACGCTCCCACAATGACATTCGCGCTCCAAAATAGGCTGGCAAATGTAATTCGTGGCATTGTTCTTCTATAGCCTTCCGTTTCCACCAGGCGGGTTCCCATTCTTCCTGAGTTTTCCATCCTATCCATTGGGCAGATGCCCAATCATCATCTGCAAATAACCCGGTTGAAAAAGTTGCGGTTTCGCTCCATTCCGATGCCTTGCTGTTTTTATCCCATACTTTTACTTTCCAGAAATAGTTGCTCGCCGGTTCCAGAATTTTTCCTTTGTAAACCACATGTGTATTTTGGTTACTCTTTACTTTTTTAGAATCGAAAGCATCTCCTTTGTTTTGGTCAAGTTTTTCTTTTGATGTTGCCACCAAAATTTGATATGCGCTTTGAAATTGACCTTCCTCACCTGATTTCAACTGCCAGTAGAAGCGAGGATCCGGAATGTCAATCCCCTCAGGATTAGTAAGGTATTCGCATTTTAAATTTGCCGGATGAAGCTGTGCAAACAAGGAGAATCCGGATAACGTAAGTAATAGTATATAAACTATTCTATAAGCTTTTAACATTCGAAACATCTTGGCTTGTTTTTACTTTGTTCTATATATTTTCCCCTGATAAGGCTTCAGACTTAAATTAAAATCCTTGCCCAATTCTGAAATATTGCCGGTGATCGGATCCCATTCCTCGAAATTCCCTTTTAGATTAAATGAAAGTTTTGTTGCGATTTCATTATTAGAATCATTAATAATAAATAACACATCATGACCATCTATTTTCCTGTTTGCCAGACGGATAGGCAACTTATCGCTTTCTACTTTAATGGGTTTTTCAAGCCAACTATTCAGATGGTCGTTTAACTTTTCTGCTGTCCAGCCTTTCATAAAAACTATGTTTTTGTTTTCAACGAAAAGTTTCTCAAATGTTTGCTGAACCTGGGTATCCGGAAAATTTATTTCAGAGTTTGCCGGTTTTTCTTCGATTGCAATTATTTTCCCTCCCTGTTTTACAAAAGTTTCCAATTGCTTCCAGGCTGCCTGAGGAAGAGTGCTTACATAGGGTAGTACCAAAACTTTAAATCGAAGATTATCGTGTACCAGAATGCCTTTTTCAACTTTGCTGTCAAGTATAGCCTGAGCATCGAGGTGGGTGTATTCCCAGCAGTTTTCGAACATAAAACGGGATACACCCTGGAAAGCTTTGTCAATGCTATTTACTTTTTCTCTGGCTCCCGATACATCATTCCATCCGGCTACCCTGTGATAGCGGGGCATGAATTCTGTCCACATACTTTCAACAGGGTACACTACTCCAATTTCTGAAGCAACATGTCCACCCTGTAAAAGCATTTGAATTCTTCCCACATATTTATTCATTTCTATCCGTTCTTCCAGGGTTGAATTATTCATTTGTAAATAGCAGTTGAAATCAGTAATCCCACCTTGCATCAGCATATTTAAATGCCCGCGAACTTCCGGTGTTTTCGGATCCAGGCCATCAAAAAGCTCTCGGTCCGCGACAGGGCATGGTTCGCTCATCACATGCGCTCCACCCATTAATTCCGCGGCACTGGAAGCTAGTTTTGGAGTATGAACAGGCATATTTTCTGGTAAACAACTTAAAATATCAATCCCAGGAGCATGCATTTCACGGAAACATTTCATGATATCACCATAAAGCGGAACGTGCGCTATCATTGATTCTTCCAACAACATATGCCCGCCCGACAAGAAGTTATGGTCTGCACACCAGTCTTTAATTTTTCTATAGTAATTTTTGGATGTAAGATCGGCCACTGTATGAAAATACTGGTATCGTATTTTTTGTCCATCCGGCCCTTCGTCGTAAAAAAGTTCTACCAGTTTATCTTCCGGTTTATACCCGTAACGTTTCTCCATCTCCTCCGAAAGCAGTTCTTTCCATGGGATAACGGCATGCCTGTCTTTGTAACTATGAAATTGCAATGCCATTAACGATGGTTCGTCAGTAAAAGTTGAGGTAAAATAGTTACCCAAATCCGCTCCCATTTTTTTGGCATAAACTTCATGGGTAACTCTGATAAAGGCTTCTGTTGGTTCAGGTATTAATAAGGAAGGGTAGTGAGAACCTAACTTACCACCCCCTTTATCAGCAGCCTGATAACCTTCGTAGAGGCGGTATTTGGTAGCTGCAAATATGTTCCAATTACCTTTTGGCGCATTCCATTTTAAAGCATTTCCTTTATACAAACCCAGTAAATCAACAGGATTTTTGAAGTCAGTTGTTCCATTTATTACGGGAAAGGCTTTAATGATGAAAGGTTCTCCCCAGGGCAATATAAAGTTAATATTACCACCAGAAACCAAGGTGTCTTTCATATAAATAGCCATTGCCTCCCAGTCAGGGTTTTCTTTGATTACCAAATCACCAGCATTACCCGATGGATAGCCGTGTTCATCGTATAACCACAAATCCATTCCTTTGGCTTTGGCTTTTTCACAGAAACTCAGCGTAGCTTCCAGCCCTTTTTCGGTAAGGTATTCTTCATAAGGCGTATTCAATGTAAAACCTCCCCAGCCGCTGGCAAGCGTGGCTTCAATCATTGAATCCTGTTTTGCAGATTCGAGGGGGAAACTGTGAAAATTTCGGTTCATCCGGTATTTCAAAGGAGGATTTTTAAAGGCTTCCCGCAGTTTAACCTCAGATGATTCAGAGCATCCAAATAATAAGATTATGAGGCTTAAAGCACCTAAAAGTTTTAGATTTTTAGTATTCATTTTCGAACAATTTAAATTTTATTAATTTCAGATCTTTTCAACTGACATTCACACTTTTCTCCCTTTTTTCTCTTTCGAATTCAGTACAAACTTGTTTTTTTCATCTTTATAAATAACCAGGGGTCGAACTCCGAAAATCAAGAAGTATTTGCCTGTCTGGATTTTTTTATGGCGGAATAAAACTTCCGTTTAATGCACCTCATGTTATTCATGAAATCAATCCGATTACAAGACCTATATTCTGTTTTTAAAAAAGTTTCGACATATTTATCTCCCCTGCATCCTTACCGTCCTGTATTGCCAGAATTGACCCGTCAATTTCTTCAATTAAACTTCCTGCAGTTCTGTACAATGCAATAATATTTTCAATTGGAGTTCCTACCTGAATGGCATGAGAAGGTCCCAGGAAAAGTCCTCCATCAAGGAAAAGTCTTTTCCTGCGTTCTACTTCTTTAACCACATCGTCAACACTTCCGAAAGCCAGCGTGCTTTGTACACATACACTTCCGCAAAAGGCAAGTTCATCGCCAAAGTCATTTTTTAAAACAGCAATATCCATTTCAGGCGTTGTTGGTTGAACCACATCGTAAACATCCAGTCCAAGTTCAATCAAACGAGGAAGAAATGCCCTTACGCATCCGCACATGTGCATCATGGCTTTGGCCCCATAGCTATGAACCATATCAAAATACTTTTTAAACTTTGGGGCAAAATGCTTATCAAATATTTCAAAATCAATCACCTGTGCATTCTGGGTCCCCAAATCCTCACCAATATGTGTAAAATCAACTAATCCACCTGCTTCCTGCAATACACGCTCATGCATATCGTAATAGAACTTAAAACGAGCTTCCATTATCTCCAGGTAAACCGGGTCATCGGTAATTAAATCAATCAAAACCTGTTCAGTTCCCCGGGCACGGGCTATACTGTTGATAAAATCCATATCTCCTGCAGTGCCATAACACACTGCATAGCCAGTTTCCCTGATTTTTTCGCATTGCATTTTTATGGTAGTGTAGTCAAACCAATCAGCTGTTGGGAAATGTGATTTATCCAGATGTTCCGGACTACTAATCCCCGCGAACGGCAGATAGCTGGCCTCAAGGTATTTACCACCTTCAAACTCTGCATATTTATAACGTTCACCCCAGTATCCTTCGACGCTGCCATCTTCAAATTTTTGCAATTCCGGCCCGATATAAATGGGATCAACATACCTAAAATCATCTCCAACAACTCTAAGAAGTTGCTCCATATTATTTAGTCCGAAATGATCCATGATCATCTGATTTATCTCAGGTGTTCCTTCATGTTTAACAGGTATCCGGTCATAGCCAGTTCTGTCAAAAGCTCCTAATACTCTATCTCTTGGCTTCATCTTTTATTTTATATGCTTTAATTTTTAGTTATTTAAATTGAAATGTTTTAAATAATATCTTAAACGGTTCATCTGTTTAAAATTTATTTTTTACGGGTCAGATGGAACTATTAACATAATGCTTATTTTTAAAGATGTTAATGAGCTAAAGGTTCGCCCGAAATAATCATCCCTCAGTGAGACAATTTATTGGCATGTTTCATGCATATTTCTTTAATTTTTTTTATTCTATTTTTCAACAATAAAAACTGATTTAACAGGAGGCAATTCCAACCAGAAACGGGTGTAGATCTGATTTCCATGTTTTAGCAATTCTGCAGAAGTAATACTGGCCGTTTTGCCATTTTCAGGATACCAGAATTCCGCGCTTATGTTTCCGCGCATTTCAACAAAAGTTCTGACTGATGTATCGGTTGAATTGGCAATATAATAGATATTCTTGTTTTCCCTGATTTTATGAATATAAGTAATCTCAGTTTTATCATCGTTAATTTTTGGTAGTGATTCAAAAACGAGGTCGGCATTTATATCCATCTGATCCATTGAAGATGAAAGCTTCGCGGCATCAGGTTTTGGGATAAAAACCAACTGACCACCTTTTGAGTTTTTCCTTATCGCAGGCTGAGAAGCAGGCATTGGCAATAGCGGGTCGATAACAAACATCTCTTTTATAATTGCTACGATTTCCTCATCATGTCCAAATTCAGCAGATTGGGAAGGCAGCATTGAAGTAGCAATTATCTTGCCTCCCTGGTCGTACCAGGTTTTTATTTTTTTCAGGGCTTCCAGTGAAATTACTTTACCTCCGGGCAAAAGCAGAATTCTAAAAGATTGCGTATTCACCTTGTTGCTAAGTTCAATTCCATTTTCAGAGAGGACACACTGATTACTCACCCATGTTTCAGGATGAATGAAGGTGAAATCCCTGTGAATCTGTCGTGTAAGCATATCCCCGATTGCCAGATAATCTGCTTCAACGGGTGCATTGGTTCCCCAGGATTTGCCTGAATTGAAAGTAAAATGAGCCTGAAGAGAAGCGATAGGATAGAATATGGCAATATCAGAAACACGCCTGCCGCCCTGGAGCATAAAGCACGAACGTGCTGCAAAATCGCTATAACCCGGAAGTGCAGGTGCTATTTTAGCACTATAAGAAGAAATCAACGGGGGAATCCGAACGGCTTCAGGCCGATAGTCGTACCACATCCCATGAGGAATCAGAAAATTTATGCCACGTGTGAAAACATCCATTGCCGAACGGTAAAGCATCAGCGAATCAAACTGATCTTCGAAGAAGGCTCCGTTTAGTTCCGCAGCCACAACCGGACGATCATAAACATCAGCCGCCGAGCTTATCAGTTTAAAGCCATCCCTTCCGTGTGGATGATAAAAAATATAATCCATCAGTGGAATATGCGTATGACGGTAGAACTTAAAAATATCGAAGCTCATATCTGTAGGTTGGATCTGGTAGTTTCCAGGTGGATGACCAGAAGAAAGCAAGCCATTTTTTTCACACCATTCACCAATCAGCCGGGGATATCCTTCTGCCAGAAGTTCAGCCCTTGAATCGTAAAATGCAACGCGTGCCGCTGAAGTTTCGGGCCCGATATCACCCCAAAGTGCCTGATAAAATAAAGCAGGGTCCTTCCCCGTCTTTTCCCTGAACTTCTTATTCAATTCTCCTGTCCACCCCCGTTCTAAAGCCACATAACCCACATCATCATAAAAAATCTGCTTGATGGTGTTTCCAAAATATTCAGAAAAATGGTTCTCATATTTCCCATAGGTCAGTGGGATGTACTTTTTTACAGATACAGGGTTCATATAATCAACCAGCTTATCTCCATTCCCTGAACAGTAAAATATCATTATGCGCCATGATCCTGACGGCACATTCCATATAAGTTTCTGACCGTTGACATATCCTGCCAGATCCTCGCGTTTGGAGGAGCTTGTATTTATGGCAATTGCAGCCATAAAAGTGGATTCCGGAATTGTAATATCAATTTTCAGCGGGCCCGAAACCAATGTATCTGTTTTATTCAACTGCTTTCGTGTATCATCCGGGAACAACACTTTCATCCTGTTGCCGGCCATACCACTCGGGAAATCGATATCATCATACAGGATCACCTGCATGCCAAGTTTCGATACATTTTGAAGAATATCAGTGTAACGTGCAAAATACTCATCACTCAGGAATTCAGGTTCCATTCCCGGACAAGGTAAACCCGTCGGATGCTGCAATCCGGGTGAAACAGGTAAAACCGTTACACCACCGAATCCGCTACCGGATTTGGCGGCATTCATCTGCTTTTCAATTTCGGCAGTTGTGAGTTTTCCATTCAGATGCCAGAAAGGCATTGGCCTGTATTGATTTGGAGGATTCATAAATGACTCTTTCCAACCAACGGAATTATTCTGAGCAGTCATTGGTATTGCTACCAACAGCAAAAGGGAAAGAAAGAGCCATTTAATTATTTTCATGCAGAACAAATTCAGTATCGGTAATTTTCTGTTTTTTCTCGTTATCAATTACAGTATAGTAATAACGGCAAGAGCCGTAGGCATGATCAGCAACCCGGCGTAAAACCAGGTTGCTGAAATGTGTATGTCGGCAAAGCAATAATCAAAATCACAACTTTGGTATGCTTTGTAGCTCGAATACAGGTTATGTGGCTGCAGCATATCTTCGGTTTTCAATCACCATCATTTAGTCGCCTTAGTACGATCAAGAATAAAATAAATATTCTCGGCGATGGGGCCGGGAGGGATCATCATTCCACCATAATTACCGGTTACGCTGTTGTGGGTATCGGGAAACGCATAGTCAAAATCGCCGCGCTCATAGGCTTCATAGCTTTCAGGAAGATTGTGCGGGAACCAGTTCTTATCGGTATGAATATTCATCCATTGTATGGCAGCATTGGTGATTCCTGTCTGGAATTTCAACCAGTCGATTTCCGGATCAATATCTGTCCAGTTAATGTTTCGTTGCGACAATGTGCTGAAAACCGAAAGTACTTCCCACTGAACATGATCGCGGACCCAGTTGGCAAAATACCAGTCGCTCGAACTCAATACCGGTTTGGTAGAGTATAGGTTGTTCACATTCTCAGGTTCCCAGAAATTCGTAAACACCAGGAGTGTCCGCATCCAGTAAATGGCTTTCTGCTTGTATTTAGTATCACCCAGTTCCTGATAGGCCAGGAAATTAGCCAGCGAAGCATGTCCGGCTGCTAAAAGGTTGGCGGCATGCAAAGGTGTTTCCCAATAATCGCCGGCTTCGGGACGTTGCATATTCAGACAAAAATCAACTGCTTTTTTTGCCGCATCGGTATATTTTTTATCCCCTGTTTTTTCCCCAATATCAAATAGTGTTATGGCTGGATTGATTGTAATATCGAGAGCTGTTTCGCCGGTAAGTCCCATGGGTTCGATAAACGAAGTAGCCACCATGAAATCGTCTTTCCCAATCATATCAGGATTAAAAGGGAATGAACCATCGGTTTGTTGTTTGGCAATAATCCGGTCGCCTTCACGTTTCAGTTCTTCAACATCATTGGCAGATTTATTTTTCCGGTTATTGATCTGTCCTTTCGACCAATCCAGTTTTTTCTTTAAGTCCTTTGCCAGAGGTGTAGTTTTATTTTCTTCCACATAACGGACCAGAAATCCCGGGACACTTGGTCCTGCTTTATCCTGTGGGCGTTGTAATAATCCAAAGCCTTCACCTTCGTGCCAGAAGTTAGTGTTGTAGGCATTTGCAATAAGGCGGAGTGTTTCCTGGTAACTCCATCTGGGGGTAGCTGGTTCCGGCAATTCGTGTTGTTTCACCCAATCGGTAAGCGCAGATACACTGTTTCCCTCGGTCAGCCATAAATCTGCATCAAAATTGATCATTTGACCGATCTTCAATTCCAGAGGTATTTGAGCCACAACTTCATTTTCATGACCTTCGATTGTTGCATCGGGAACCATCAGGCCCATCAGTTGGTTATTTTTACGATCGACAAAATTGGGAGATGAAAACACCGGTTGCTGCACATGCTTACGGTAGTTAAACCATCGGGTGGCAAGCTGATTGGGATCCCACGACATGGCTATGGCAGTACCTTCGTAACTTATGGACATCACGGGAGCGGTAACTTTGTAGGGATGCGGGGCAACTCGCAAAGCCCATGGATCTTTAAAGAAATCGGTACCACTTGTCCACTCGTCGCCAATTGCCCAGTCGACACCTGGCAGGATAGCATCGTCTTTTTTAATTCCAAAGGATGATTCCCCTACTTTTATCCAGGGACCGCGAATGTAACATGCATAGTAATTTCCGGTTGCTTTGAGCCGGTATTTAAGCTTGATCATTGACGTATTTGGGACCAAAGTGATGGAAACTTTTCCTACAATAGCCGGTTCGGTGAAAGGATAAACCATCCAGTTGTCGAAAGAAGTTTTGAGCAGAACATCGCGTACAACCACCGATTTAACATCGAACTCAAGTGTTTCTCCTTCACTGTCCTTCTTTTTTTTAACTGACAGAGCCACCAGCTGCATTGGAATATCCTGATCGCGAATCATGATTTCGCCCAAATGTTCCAGAACGGCCATGAATTTCCCGGAACCTGTTGAAATTTCGCCCCAGCCCCAGCCATTCAGGCGTTTGAAAAACTGAACCTGAATTTTGTCGTTTTTTAACTCAACCGATTCGTTCGCATAACTGCTTTTGACATAATGAGGCTTTGCGTGTTTTTGGCCTTCAATGGTATCGCTGTTATTTCCCAGGGAAGGAACTCCGAATAAAAAGCCATTCACACAGAAGATGAATGCGAAGCTGAGTATCAGGCGGAAAGCATTTGATTTTGTTTTCATATTTGTAGAATTTTATTTATGAATCATGATTTATTATACTACTATTTGAGAAACTCTATTTTCTGCAATACCATTCCATAATGGCTTCCAGGAGGATTGTTTTGTATTTGCATGCCATTCCAGTCTGTTGCAAAATTGCCTGAATAAAGCAACCATGCTGTTTTTCCATCCATACTGATGAATTTCGAAGGAATATTCAGAAAATAGGCCTGTTCGCCGAAATTTTTCAGGTAGCTAACCAGTTTCCATTCTCCGGTAATATCTTTTGATTCAAGGATGTAGGAATTCATCTTCGAACAGGTATTGCCCCCCATCCGTTACACACATCATGTATTTTTTCAAGGGGGCATTGTACGTGACGGTCACACAACCCATATTATTATTCCACTCTAACAGTGGTTTGATTTGATTAAAATCGTTGGACCAGACAGGATTCCCTTTTTTATCTTTACCAGCATAAAATTCGTATTTCGAAATATCATTGATATTTTCGATTGATGGGGTTACACGTAAAAGGTAGATTTGGTCGCCGGTAATCCAGCTGGCATTCCAGAATCTCGGCAATTTATCACTCACATCGGCCCCATGCGCAACTAAATATGCCTTTCCATCGGGCGAATACTGCATATT
>CAIRMR010000105.1 GCA_903879715.1 uncultured Bacteroidales bacterium | reverse complement strand
ATCACTCAATCCTCAACAACCGAATGACCACTGAATGACCACTGATTGGCTATTGTCCTTCAACTCAAAAACCTCACAATACTCCATCATCAACAATTGAATGACCACTGAATGACAACCGAATGACCTTTTCCTCTGCAATCCCTCTTCCCACATGAACGAATCCAACCTCCATACCTACCAACTCCACATCATCAACCACATCCTCACTCACCCATCCTCCGGCATTTTCGTCGAAATGGGCCTTGGCAAAACCATCGCCACCCTTACCGCCCTTACACGCCTCATGTTCGATTCCTTCGAAATCAGAAAGGTTCTTGTCATAGCTCCCAAATTCGTCGCCGAAAATGTATGGTCCACTGAAACCGATAAATGGGATCATACCCGTTTTCTCCGGCTATCATTGGTAACAGGCACCGAAAAACAGCGGCTTACTGCTCTTAATGCTGCTGCTGATATTTACATCATCAACCGCGAAAATGTCGTCTGGCTTGTCAGTAAATACAGATCACATTTCCCTTTCGATATGCTCGTTATAGACGAACTTTCCTCCTTTAAATCTCCGAAAGCACAGCGCTTCAAAGCCCTCCGTCATGTTCTTCCGCACATCAAGCGTATCGTCGGTCTCACCGGCACCCCGGCACCCAACGGTCTCATCGACCTTTGGAGCCAGCTCTACCTTCTCGACCAGGGCGTAAGTCTCGGTAAGCGCCTGACACAATTCCGGGAAAAGTATTTCACTCCCGGCAGGCGCAATGGACCGGTCATATATGATTACAAACTAAAACCCGGTGCCGAAAAGGAAATCCACCAGGCAATATCCGGCATATGCATCAGTATGAAATCAGCCGATTATCTGGAACTGCCGGATCGTATCGACCATTACATCAAAGTCCGGCTTGATAAAGACACTATGAAAAGATACACCGATTTTGAAGCAACCCTCATGCTTGAATTGTTACAAGGCCAGGAGATCACCGCCGTCAACGCCGCTGTTCTCTCCGGCAAGCTCCGCCAGTTTGCCAACGGTGCTATATATGACGAAAGCCATAATTATTTCGAACTCCACACCGCTAAACTCGAAGCCCTCAAAGAACTCGTCGAACAAGCCAACGGCAACCCCGTCCTCATCTTCTACGAATACCGCCACGATCTCATCCGCATCATGCAAACTCTGAAAGAGTATAACCCCCAATTCCTGTCCCCAAAGTCTCCAGAATATCCCCAGTCCTCATTGTCCCCAAAGTCTCCAGAATATCCCCAGTCCTCATTGTCCCCAAAGTCCTCATTATCAAATAGTAAAATTGTCAAATTCTCAAATTCTAATCAAACCATAAAATCTTGGAACCACGGCAATATCCCTATCCTTCTTGCCCATCCCGCTTCCGCCGCTCACGGCCTTAATCTTCAATTCGGCGGCAACACCATCATCTGGTTCGGCACCGATTGGAGCCTCGAACTCTATCAGCAGGCCAACGCCCGTCTCCATCGCCAGGGACAGTCCAGGCCAGTCAATGTTTACCATTTAATCACAGAAAACACCATCGACGAAGATGTCATAAAATCCCTCGCTTCTAAATCTTCTGGCCAGGAATCCCTGATGAATTCGATCAAAGCTAGACTGTCTCGTTATTCATAATATTAGTCCATTTTTCACTATTTACTGTTCACTTTTTTGTCACCCTGAGCGCAGTCGAAGGGCACTTATTTTTATCTTCGCAAATTCCCTAATTTTACCCACTCAAAATCATTTTTTTAAAGCTGTCCAATAAAATCAAAATAATATTGTTCACAATATGTGAACTTATTAAAATTTAACCTATCTTTGTATGCAAGTTCACCTGGTAAAAAAGCAGACTATTCAGAACTATGTAAATAGTCATGCTTCTGGTAAAAGTTCTTTTGAGAAGTGGATTACGGTAATAAAATATGCTGACTGGAAAATCCCTGAAGATATTCGCCGGACTTTTGGGTCAGCGGATCTCTTGGGAAAGGGAAGCGACAGGGTTGTTTTCGACATTGGTGGAAACAACTATCGGATGATCTGTAAGTATTATTTCTCCGGCACCATGGCTCACTTGTTTGTTTGCTGGATAGGCACACACGCCGAATACGATGAACTCTGCAAGTCTGGTCAGCAATTTATAGTTAATGCATATTAAACCGATTTAAATGGAAGCGATGAAGTACACAATTATAAAATCCGCCGCACAATACAATGAGTATTGCAAAATGTTAGAGCAACTGCTTGAAGGCAATGATCATAGCACCGGTATATTGGACGAAATTGATTTGCTTACTCTTCTTATTGAGCGTTGGGATGCTGAAAACAGCACTTTTAATGAGGTGGATCCTGTCGAATTAATCCATTCCCTCATGCATGATCATAAATTAAAGGCTAAAGATCTCACTGAAATATTAGGGGTTAGCAAAGGCTTGGTTTCGGATATTTTAAATTATAAGAAAGGCCTGTCCAAAGATATTATCCGCTTGTTATCTGCATATTTTAAAGTCTCCCAGGAAGCGTTTAACCGCCCGTACCGATTGAAAAACCCTGTAAATTCTCACCTGCGGGATGCAAGCGTTATGAACACACCAAAAGGTATTGAACTGGCATTTTAATTTCACCCCTTCCTTCTCTTCTGTTGCGTCAATGTTTACCATTTAATCACTGAAAGCACCATCGACGAAGATGTCATAAAATTTCTCTCTTCCAAATCACATGGCCAGGAATCTCTTATGAATTCAATCAAATCCAGGCTGTGGGCGTGTTCTTAAAACTATATCTACCATTGTAGCCTGACAATGCTACTTATGCACTTAATATAAAACAGCTACCCAGGCATCCCGGATAGCTGTTTTCGACTAAAGAAAAATACTATTGTTATTCTTCCAGGCTCTTCCGCATACTGTATACTTTTTTGCTGCCATACAACCCGGCAAGCCCTATTAACAGCATAGTGCCGCTGCCTATGGGTGCGCCTCCGCCTACCGGGGTATTGGTGACTGATCCTCCGGGTGCAGCGCCGCCGTTAGGATGAGGCGGTGCCTGGGCAGGCAGATTAGTTACTGATGCAATTAGTATGAGTATGATGATCAGGGGTTTGAGAATTTGTTTCATAGCTTTTAGGGTTTAATGAGTTTGAAGAATTTCAGGATTCGTGCAGTCGTGTGTTCGTGTGTTCGTTCCCTCGTGCAGACGTCACTTCATCCCTTATTGAATAAAGATTTTCTTCACTTCTGCCGAAGAACCTGTCACCACTTTCACAATATAGTTCCCGGTTACCGGCAACTGTATCTCATTCATTCCGCTTGCCGCAGGTAGTGATGCCACCAGCTGCCCTGAAATATTGAAGATATATATATCGCCTTTCACCTGGCTGGCCAGGTTGATGTAGGCAGTTTTACGATAGCTGTATATGACAACCTCTGTAGCTTTTTTATCATCAATACCCAGTGTGCTCATATGCAGTTTGAACCGCTGATCACTTTCACCTGCTGTATAACTGAATGCATAAGTGCCTTTCAGCAGATCAGTGAATGTATTGGTTTTGGTATCTTCAAGCGTTGCTTTGGTAATACCGTTTACCTGGTTGATGCCGATGCTGTAGGTGCCACTCTGATCATTCGCGAACCCCAGCTGTACCACATCGCATACCGGACGAACATCGATAGATAGCTTTTTGTTGCCGGTGTACGAATACAGTTCCGAAAGTCCTGCCGTTCCCGAAGCGAATTTGTAGGCATCGTGCTGCAGGTCGAAACCAGTAGTAGCCTCATCAGTAAACCTCACAAGCAATTCATCGGTGTAGATTTGCGATGAAGCGACTAGTCGTATGGAGTTTTCAGAAATTTCGTTGTTTTTAAAATAGGAGGTTGCTCCCGTATGTGTGCGGTGAGAATTGTTTATACTAAAAGTACCGTTAGCCGGGGCAATAATAAAAAAACCCTGCATAGGAGGTATATACTGCACACCACCGTTAATTGCCGCTCCATTGTTCCAGCTTGAATAGCTGTTGGTTGCACCGTTCCAGTAATTTACTGCGCCATAGGTATTATCGAGCAAACTCCAGTCGATAGCCGAAGGGTAAGGGTTACCAAGCAGGTTGGCGCCTTCGTAGGCAGATGAATTTGTGGAGTACTCAGTAAATGAAAGTGACTTTGACATATTGCCGGTATTTGGAGTGCCTGTAAATGTATAGGATGCAGCCGCTTTCGAAGGAGTAGCCCATAACCCATAGCCTTGCAGAGGTTGAAGTGTTGTTGCCGGGTCAGTGATATCTGTCCATACATGTGATGCTTCGCTCCAACTTTGCAGGTAATCGCCCAAATAGCTGTTTGCTGTCGAAGTAGTAACAGGTATAGAGGTCAGGTGCCATGCGCTTTGCGAAATATCTCTCTTTATTTCAATAGTTCCATTGTTGGTAATTGATCCATTGGTAATCAGCGAGCCACCCGATTGTATAGTAAGGATGGCACCGCTGTTCAAAGTCAGGTTGTTGCAATTCGCACCCACTGCCGAAGCAATTACCGGGTCGTTATCCTTATCGGAGATAACTACATTATCAGAAACGGCAGGAACAGAGGGTGTAGCAAGATCACTACGGCTCCAGTTGCCGATGGTTCCCCAGGCTGTGCTGCTGGCACCGGTCCAGTTCCATACCAGATCCAATGTCCATTTGGCATATAATACCAGGTTTGCTGCCGTTGAATAAGTAGCACCTGCTGCATACGATGTTCCTGAACCGTTGGCATTGGTATTCCAACCACTGAAGGTATACCCGGTTTTCACCAGCGTACCTGGAGCGGCAATAGTTGTGGATCCTGAAAATGTAACATCTACCGGGGCTGTTCCTCCTGTATTGCCATTCCCCAGGTAGGTTACCGAATAGTTATTCGCCGGCAGGGCAGTAAAAACCGGTTGTAGGGTAATATCGCTGTTAACAGTAAAGGTATATGGATTGGCAATAGAGGCTGTTCCTGATCCTCCGAGTACATAATCGTAACGGGTAAACTCGTAGCCGCTGTTCGGTATTGCCGTTAAAGTAACTGAAGTGCCGGCAGGATAAACATCACCGTAAAATGTGCCTCCGTTAACAGTACCACTGCCACTTACCAGAACTTTTACCATGTACAGATCGCTCACAACTCCTTCAATTGCGCCACGTGCCGGTGGATCGGGACGTGCATCGCCCACCTGGTCGAGCAACACTTCCTGACCGCTGGCACTTATGCCGGTGAGGTTCACATATGCCGATCCGTTGTAATAGGCTACTACCGGATTTACATTGTTATTATTGGCATAGCGTGTACGTGTACCCCTGTTAGCTGCCTGCAGTACGAAACTGCTATTTTGCAGGGTAGGGGCAACGCTGCCTTCGTTATTGTATAAAAACGGACGGTAAATTGGATCGCCGATTTCCGTGCCGTTGTTGTCGGTTAATCTGGATGCTATTCCATCAGAGAATATGCTGTTATCTGTACCATTAGCATATCCGGTATATTGAATGTTTGAATTGTTTGTACCCAGTCCTGTGGGAAGATTAGCATGATAAATTGAATAGTAGATATGTACCTGTCCCGGTGATGAATATGGTGTAATATCATCGAGAATAAAACCACCAGGATTTGCAGTAGAGCCTGTTGTTGCCCTGTAATTGTGAGCATAAAGTGAATTAACCGAGTAAAAAGTACCTCCATTATTCGAAATAGACCCACCTTTGCAAACGCTGCTACCCTGATCAACTCCATAAACTACATTTCCGGTTGCACTGCTATTAATAAAGTACAAAGTGCTTTGGTAATTATTTACAGCACCTCCTACAATTAAAGATTGGTTATTTGATAAAGTGGAATTATTAAAGTACATAAACGCACCGCCTTTATTTTCAACAGCGCCACCACCTCCACTAGCACTGGTAACCCGGTTTTCGACCAGAGTACTCGATTCAAAATAGGCTCGGGCTGATGATCCGTTGTTCAATAATCCACCTCCATACTCAGCTGCATTTCTTCTGATATAACAACCATTCATAAAAAGGACACCCTGATTATGTATGGCACCACCACCTACCCAACCGGTGGTCCTTGAATTTGAGATGATGCAATTATTTAGGGTGAGATTTGTTGAAGAAGAAATGTAAATCGCACCCCCTGCGCTAGTAACATTGCCCCCTTTTATGGTAAGGTTATTTAAAGTATTGGTGCCTGCTGAAAAATTAAAGACACGGAAAGTGGATGCGACGCTGTTAAACCTCCCCATTTCATCCAGTCCTGGGTTTGGAACCGTAATGGTGTATCCATTTCCATAAATGGTTAATGATTTTGAGATAGTTAGCTGGTCAGTTACCACGATATCAGCTGATATTTGAATTATATCTCCACTGTTTGCTGATGCATTGATAGCTGTGGATAGTTCATTATATGTACCGGCATACCTGGTTGTTTGAGCCAGGAGATCGGGCAACAGAAAGCTGTTTAAAAACAGGATCAGTAAAATAGAGTTGAAGATTTTCATCATAGCAGTATTTAGTGGTTTTTATATTGTTCGTTTACGGAGTACGCCATTCATAAAATGACGGGCTAAAGATACTATACGAAATGTAAACCAGCTATAATTCAGACCTCATGATTATCTCATGAGTACTGTGTATAAAGCATAAAATCAACTAAATGGGTGTAAAAAGAGAGATTATACTCCCAGCAGAAAAGTGGTTAGATTTGAATCATTTTCCAGATTCAGTTTCTTGCGTATCGAACTACGTGTATTATCGATGGTTCCTATCGAACGGTTTGTGAGCGACGAAATTTCCTTGCTGGTGAGGTTGAGCCGCAGAAAACTGCATATCTTAATTTCGGTTGGTGTTAGTGTTGGACAAAGGGTTTGCAGTTTCTGATAAAATTCGAGATGTACCTGTTCGAAACGCATTTCAAATTCCTTCCAGGCATCGAGGGGAGTGCCTTTTTTCAGGCTGCGGATTATCTGCTGCACCGCAACTGCCTTTTCCCTGTTTAAGCCCGGAAGCAGTGTTTTTAGTTTATCGCTGAGTTCTACTGATACCTCGTTCATCTTCGAGATGTGAATGGCTTTGCTGGCCAGCTCTTTGTTCTTGTTTTCGACCTGCAGGCGCAATCTGTGGCTTTCTTCAGCTGCCAGCCGTGCATTGAACATTACTGTTTTACTGCGCATATACAAATAGATGGCTATCCCCCCAACAAATAGCAACAATCCGAGGATTGAAATGATAACAATCTGATTTTTTGCTTTGGTAATCAGGGTTTTTTCTTTCAGCTCCGAAAATTCCATGAGCGATTGCTCCATTTCAATGCGATTCTCCATTTCGCGCATATGAAGTTTACTCTCGGTTCTGAAAAGACTGTCCTGTAAACTGTGATATTTTTTGAAATACGACAATGCCTGTCCGTTATTTTTTACCTGCTCACTTGCCAGCGACATAAGGCGGTAGCATTCAGCCAACTGTTCAGGGATGCTTAGTCCGGCAGCTGATTGCTCCGCCTCCTTCAGGATTTGCAATGCTAGAGCGGGCTGTTTGGTTTTTATATACAACTCGCCAAGGTTTATTTTATTGAAAACCACTCCGGGTAAAATATTGTTGTTAATACAAATGGCAAGTGAGTGTTCCAGATTTATCCTTGCAGCCGCATAATCCTTTTGTTTGCTTTTCAGATTAGCAATATTAAGCAGCACCCTTGCCCGCTGATATTCATTCTGTAATTCTCCGGCCAGAAGAAGTGCTTTCTGGAAAATTTCTTCAGCTTTGTTGAGCGAATCCAACTCAAGGTAACACACCCCCATATTTATGGTTGTGTTTATCAATGTTTGCTTCGAACCATGCCGGCTTATCAGTTCCAGGGCCGATTGGAACACAGGGATGGCAACTGCATGGTTTTCCATAGCCATATGCAACAGTCCGATGTTGTCGTAAACAATGCCGAGATCAGCAGGTTTGTCCTCATTTTTAAGCAATTGAGCCGATTGTTGGTAGAGGTAAAGAGCTTCGAGTAAATAACCTGACTGCGACGCATTATTTGCTCGTGAGTTAAGTATAGGCGCTCTGTATTTTTGCAGCCCGTGCAACTCTGCAAGGCGGGTGGCTTCCCCGAGGTGAAGATTTGATTTATCTGTATTATGTTTAAAAAAATAAATCTGGCTGAGTAAAATATGGTTAAGTATCTGATAATCATAATTACCTATTAGTGACGAAATAGTTAATCCTTTGGTTGCTATTGGCAGGGCATATTGGGGTAGGTTGCTGCCGAAATAATAGGTTCCGGTTTCATGCAGACTATGTAAAACAGCTTCACTTTTCAGACTGCTCAAGGGCATGGCGTTTAGCTCGCTGATAATAAAACTATGTTTTAGGGAGTCGTTTATTTCACCGGTTTTTGCTAAAGTTAAAAAGCTTTTTACTTTGGCCGGTCCTTCCTGTTTTTTGAGAGTGTTTATTAAACTGTCCTTTGCGTTTTCAGTAATCTCACCCGCGATTGCTGAGGGAATGCAATGCAAAATGCCAATTATAGAGGCTGTGATACAAAGGAACAAACATAAACGCATAGGAGCAGACTTAGTAAACAGGAAAAGATATTTATTTCAAAAGTACTCAAAATGAATCGAAAACCTACATGAATTAAATCGTCAGTACACTAAACACACGTCACCTTCTTCCATCTTCTAACTCTGTTCTTACTGCTTTTTTAACAATATCGCGAGGGAGTTCTCTTAAGTTCACT
>CAIRMR010000104.1 GCA_903879715.1 uncultured Bacteroidales bacterium | reverse complement strand
TGATTAGCTCCGCTGCCCGTTTTTCTTTTTCATCGTTTTGAAATACCAGTTCTTTGTTTGCAATGATTAGCTCTGCCGCCCGTTTTCCTTTTTCATCGTGTTGAAAAACCAGTTCTTTGTTTGCGATGATTAGCTCTGCTGCCCGTTTTTCTTTTTCATCATTTTGAAATACCAGTTCTTTAATTGAGATGATCAGCTCTGCCGCCCGTTTTCCTTTTTCATCGTGTTGAAATACCAGTTCTTCGTTTGCGATAATTAGCTCAGCAGCCCGTTTTCCTTTTTCAATGTTTTGAAAAACCAGTTCTTTGTTTGCAATGATTAGCTCAGCCGCACGTTTTTCTTTCTCCTTGTTTTGAAAAACCAGTTCTTTGTTTGCAATGATTAATTCAGCTGCCCGTTTTTCTTTCTCCTCGTTTTGAAATACCAGTTCTTTATTTGCGATGAATAATTCAGCAGCTCGTTTTTCTTTCTCCTTGTTTTGAAAAACAAGTTCTTTGTTAGCAATGATTAATTCGGCCGCACGTTTTCCTTTCTCTTTGTTTTGAAAAACAAGTTCTTTGTTAGCAATGATTAATTCAGCCGCACGTTTTTCTTTCTCCCTATTTTGAAAAACAAGTTCTTTGTTAGCGATGATTAATTCAGCCGCACGATTTTCTTTTTCCTTGTTTTGGAAGATAAGTTCCTTATTTGCGATGATTAGTTCAGCTTCACGTTTTGCTTTTTGATCATTTTGAAATACCAGTTCTTTATTTGCGATGATTTTTTCTGTCGCACGATTTTCTTTCTCCTGGTTTTGAAAAACCAATTCTATATTAGCGACAGCTAACTCGGCTTCTCTTTTTTTCTTCTCGTCATTTTGAAATCCAAGTTTTTGATTAGCAATGACTAATTCTGCTAACAGGTCAGCTTTACTCATTTCATGGTTATTCATAATTGAGTTTTATTTAAAAGGTATTTCTAGTATTTTAGCTTTGGAGATAGTATGTTTATAACCGTAATTTTGTGTTTTCCTTTGTTAAAAACATAGAAAACTCCGATCACTGGATTGTTTAACTTTTAGTTGTTATTAATTGTTATATGATTTCTGTAAATATATACCTTTTTTAAATATGTCAATCTTTTATTAATTACCGGGAAAATCGTTCGCCCAGTCGTTCCAGGAATATTTTTTTTTAACTTCAACTGGCAAGGATTATTCGCTGCTCTAGTGAAATCCGCTCTTGCAGTAGGCTAATCGCTTCGCTCCTGAAACTGCTTCATTAAGCTGCAAATCCACGCCAGCAGGGCACCTTTAATGGAATAATTCATTTAGAATTGCTTGAAAATCTGTTAAATGTGTCCCTGTATATTTGGGTATGGTCACTTCGCCTTTTTCAATAAGAATCGGGAAAAACAAAGTGCTTTCATAATATTCGTCTACACACCTTAATGCCTCCCATTTATTGAGATTTTTAATTATGCTGCTTATCTCATCCGATTTGTTTGTTACCATGGGGCTGAATGATTTGAAGGGGCTTATTTTTCCATCTTTCCCAAGAGTAAGTTCTATTAAATAATACAGGCTATCTTTCCTGTTTTTATATAAATAGCTTATCGAATCTTTTAAAACACTAAAAAAAGTTGAGTCTAATGATCCGTTACCGTTATACTTTGGGAAATACAAAGTATCAGAACAATCGATTTTTTTTGAAAACGATAAGTAAGTAAAATAAAAATTGGCGTTTTCGGAAGGGCAGTAATTTGTTAATTTTAGTCTTGACTTATCCAGATATTTAGTCCGGAATGAATTGTCAAATCCGCTTATAAATTTCCCATCTTTATAAGTTTCATTACAATTATTGCCTGTTGCCCATTTGCCATCGATCTGCCCATTTTTGAATTTACCTTTTATCGGCGCAATAATTGAATATTTGAATACCTTAATGTTATCTTTATAATCACATTCTCCGTTGATTATTTTATTCTCTCCTTTACTGGAATAATATTCACAGAGTCTGAACTGGTCATTTGAGAAATCCACTATTTTTTCTACTTTGTCCCTGGCATAAAAAGTCCACAAACTATCTCTCTTATCATTTTTATAAGATCCCTGTTCGGTTAATTTACCATTTCTGTATATTTTGGCCGGACCATTCAGCTTCCCATCTTTGTAGTTCCCGATAAATTCCAGCACATTATCGTTCGAATAGTCTTTAACTTCTCCCACAAAGGAGAAATACCAATTATCCATTTTGCCGACTCTGTAAAACGCAGATTCCCCGGCAGTCGACAACTCACCTTCCTCATCAAAATACAATTTCACAGAATCCTGGCCAACCCTTTCAAAAAAAACAGTCTGCTGGGCGAATAGCGGGTTAAACATTAAACTTAAAAGTAAAATTGCAAAAGATCTTATCATATTTACATGTGTTTAATTGCAGTGAAGTATTTGTGCCGGATTACAAATCCACGCCAGCGGAAAGCTATTCTTTGAATTTTATCGAATTTATTGCAGTTATCAAATCAGCTTTTTGCTCATCGTTGATAAATGATATGATTACATTGAAGCTAAATCCTTTTAATACGGTTGAATAATATATCTGTTTAATTTCAATACCCATATATACAATTCCGGCATTCATTTTATAAAAATCAATACCACTTATAACTTCTCTTGAAGATTCGTTATCAATATAATCATACTTAACCTGGGATTGATTCAATAATTTGCGTACCTGAAATAAATAATCGCTACCGGTTTTAATACCGGGATAATCTTTTATATTTTCAGCAACTATTACTATGCCAGGATTGTACTCAACAGCTGAACCGCGTTCGTATTGATTAACAACCAAAAGATTGGTGGTATTTATTTCAGATACTTTAACAGCAGCTTTCAGATTGGCATCGTCGCCTATAACCATGTCCATGCCTGCTTTTGCCATTTTCTCCATTTGCTCTTTATTCTGTATAATCCAATTGGCGGGTATCGTAATTTCAAAATCAAAATATGAATTGAGATATTTACTGTTTTCAATGCGCCCGTAATCAAAATCAATGGGTTTGCTTTGGCTATAACAAGTTGATGTTATAATTGCAAATATGATTAGTGCCGATAATTTAGTTTTCATAGTTGGATTAGTTTGTATTACACATTATTAAAGATTGAAGATTTACTGGCAGGCGATTTGTAAACCAAGTCGTTAGCCTGTTATTTTGTTTTGTGCTGTTACGCGTCGGGAGATGCGCGACAGCAAGGGTGCGGTTTCTCTGTTTCGCGAATCAGGCACCTGCATGAATCAGGCTAGGTTTCACTCCGTTATTCGCTTTGCTCATTATATTGGTTTACTAAGTTGCAAATCCGGGCCAACAAGAGTTGCATCATTTTGCTTTTTGAGTAATTGTAACACTATCAAAATAGTCTCCAGCTTCAAGACCTACAGTAATAATCCTTTTGACACTTAATGGATTTGAAAGTACTTTGATAAAAAGTGTATGATTATCGCGACGCTGAATATCGAAGCAATCCTTTTTCAGTGTATAGCTAACAGCTTGCCTGTTAACACCCGGAAAATCATAATAATTAGTGCTGTCCACTGAGATACCTCCAATATTCCACCAGCTTCCACCAGTTTTAATTGTTACAGAGTCGCCGGCCGAACTAAATTCAACTGCTTTGACAGATAACTTAATATTATCTTCCCAATCGCCCATTCTTGATTCTTTTACAGTACAGGAATATACTGTAATAATTAAAATAAATAACAGGTTTACGTATAATAGCTTTTTCATAATTTCAGTTTTCAGTGCTTTCTATTCACTTTATTTCGTGGTTTTTAACCGCACCTACAGCTTTATTATTATTACCGGAACGGATTACAAATACGCGCCAGAGGGGGAAGAGTAATTTGTTAATACTTGTCCAAAATCCTAAATATTTCCTTGTGGATTTCGAATTCTTTGGCATTGAAAATTTCAATGTTACCAAGTGAACTTCCATTTAATGTTTTATAAGTCTCTTTAAATCTTTTTATCATAGTTAAAATCCTTGATGACGAATAGTTCAAATAATCAGCTAATTCGGTATGAGACATTGGTATTTTTAATCCTTTTCTTGAACCAGCAATAACTATTCCGTCATCTCTCAATGAGCCTATAACATCCTTTCTGAAGTCTTCTTCGCTGTAATAAATATTGTTTTGATTTAGCCAACTAATTAATTCATTTGAGAAAATATATCGTTTGTGATTGTTAAATTTGACTTGAAAAAGTAAATATTCTAATACAGCAATTCTGTGATCAAAACTTGGATTGATCTTGTGTTTTTCAATATACCTTTCAGCGTATGAAATTGAGATTTCAGCTACATTTCTATCTTGTGCATTACTAATGGTTTCAATAATAAATCGCTGGTAATTATCGGGCCATATTAATAAATGCAGCTCCTTGGTTTGAAGTAATCTTTGAATATATTCACCATTAGCAAAGTCTCCATTCAGTAATTTTCTATGTGTTCCAGCAATAAAATCGGCAAGTTGAATTAAAACATTATTATGTGCAGAGCCAACATTCACAACAGTATTAAAAAGTTCAAGCTGAGAATCTGTTTCTAGATATTGTTTTAAAGATTGTTGATATTGCTCATTTCCAAACTTATCAATTGTTACAGTTTTGTTTTGATATAACCTGTTTAATTCAGTATGAAGAATTTTCTGGGTATATTTATAGAACACTCTTGGATAATTTTTCCATTCTCCATAAACTTTACTTTTATCGATAGATAAATTGATAAATTTGAATTCAATTTCTTGTATGGACTCTAATATTTCAATTCTTCTCTTTTCACTTCGTATGTTTTGGG
>CAIRMR010000103.1 GCA_903879715.1 uncultured Bacteroidales bacterium | reverse complement strand
CTGCGCCGATCTATTTCTTTAAAGCTTATGAATGAGTATTGCATGAAATGATATAAAGCTAAAATCACGGATTCTTAATATCTCAGTTTTAAAAAAAATCATGTATAATTCATAAATACAGGATTTTATAAAAGTATATTTCTATTCCTAAAAAATAGCTGGTTCTGAATTGGATAAGATTATTGTTCAATCAAATTTCAATTCCTTAGGAAATTAATTGATTAGTTTCTGTAATTTTTATCTAAAATTGACATTCAAAGTAGAATATATATCAGAAACTAATCACTTAAATTATGATGCTATATTTCGACAACTCAAAAGGAAATGATAAAACCATCTATATTGACTTCCCCAGTATTTTGGAACAAGTCCATTATCGAATTCCAGAAACTACGCTTTACAGAATTCTTCAAAAGAAGTGCAAGAGTTATAGGTATCGCAATAGAGATCTTTTTCCATTCAAGCAACTATTGGAAATACCAGAAATAGCTAAGGATTTAAAAATAATTGAAACTGATGAATAAATTCATTCTGACTTTCGAAGGCTATAGCGAAGCAAACATTCGAAAAAGGAAAAGGTGGCTCAAAAGAAAAAACAGACCGTTTAGATCAGTTCTACCCTCTCCTGATCCAATTAATAACCAAGCATTAAATATTCCAATAGCTAAAGATGGGATTTGATTTTAATTATGAAGGTATATGAGGTGCTAGACAGGTAAAATCGGCTGTTGAGATTTCCATTCTCGGTACATAGCCATAAACTTAGGTTTGTCATGTTTTCGAATGAACTGTCCTATCCTTTTAAGGTTGTATGATTTACTAAGGTTTGCTTTCTGTGCTGACATCTCTGTTCTGTTATGATCGGTCATATATTTTAATTCGGCCACAACATCATCAATGCTCATCATTGAATACTTTTCATCCAGTACCTTTTCAAAGACAATCTGTGTGACTGCTCTTGGATCTGGCTTTGCAAACTTTTTGATGAAACGGGTTTGACTATTCATAGCTATGCTTTACTGTATGTCAGATCTCCCATTGGCTTAATCTGGAGTAACGCACTGCTATAATGGTCGTAAACACGAGCTACATAATTCTCGATATCAGAGTATTCGTCAGCGAATTGTTTCTTACAACTTTCTATGGTATCTCCAGCATACTCTACTGAGGCTCCTACTTCTTTTATTGCAATTAATCTATACTGTTTCATGCCTCTTCAAATAAATGGCAAATTTATTACATTTTCTTTGATGTGCAGTGAGCCGATATCCTGATCACCCAATAATAATCTTCCGGGAATAGTTAGTAGTTCTTATTCAAAAGAAAGGGCAAAATATACTTATTTTATTTTGGCTGCATTTAGTAAACTTTTGCTCGCGTAATAATAAATGGTGTCATAATATGCAGCATCTTCTTTATTAAATGGGAAAAAGGTTAAACTATTGATATATGGAAATTCTTCAGTGGCAAAATTTAAATCAATAAAATCTTCAGTACCGGAAGATTCATTTTCTGAACCAGTATCCTGAGAATAAAACAATGTAATGTCATCTATATGTGAGTCTTCATTATATTCATAAACAAAAATTTCATGCTTTTTTTCATTTATTGCAAATGCGTTGCATTTATTTGTCAAACAATATGGTATAACTTCATTAAATTTTAACAATTTCATATTTTTTGCCTAATTATGAATTATGTTTTACTTTGTTGTAACTGAATAGTTTAATCTATTGTCAATTAATTGCTTTGAAGGATTTAAGACTCCCCATAGCAGGGTTCTGAGAGGGAATCAAATATAATAAAATCCATAAGAATATATAAAAAGAACGGTACTAATAAAGTATTTAATGGAGTGGTTTCAGAAAAGAGGTGTCAGAATGGACAGGCTGTAAATATTTATCATCCCAAGCCGATTTATAATAACTACACTATGCCATTCAATATCAATTGCTTTAAGCTTTTCAATTCTGGTCGGCAGACACGTTCAATTTGACTATATTATCTGCAGCTAGTTGGATTTGTTCTGATTTTGACTTGTTATATAAAGCAAGAATCATGTAAGAATTTTTAATAATTCTGTAACATATAGAGCTTTTCAGGATTATATCTTTGGACAAAAAAATTAATAGTCTAATTTAATTATAATTCTTTCAAAAATCATAAAATTATGCTCGCAACACTCAAATTCCCTGTTTTAGGGTTCACCGAAATCCGGTTAATAATCAAACGAGATTACAAATGGCTTGCCGAACTAATTGGTGCAGATTTAGAAATAGAGGTAGCTGAAAAGGATTTTGTACTGAATTAATTGATAAAATTCAATATCATCTTTATCAGTGACTTATGGTTTATCTTTTGGGGTACTCGCTTAAAGGGTATTGCCAAATATTATGCGTTTTCAATACATTGACTGACTGCACGAATATTAATTCAAATTTTTCTATTCAGCTGTTTCCGCTGATTTAAAAACCAGCTTAATTCAATGGTTCTTCTTTATACAACTGTAATTTCTCAATTTCAAAAGACAGAACATCATCCTGAATCACAATTCCTTGTGTACCTGCTTCCGATAGAATCTTAGAATTATCTTTTTCGAGTTCTTTCAAATTGATCTGTTTTGCACGTTTTTCTGTTGGTGGGTTCAATTTTTCGGATTTTTCAAATTCAATTACCTTTTGATGTATATCTGTTGGTAGGTCAGTTTCACACCTATAAGCTAATTCGAACACCTGTTTAGCAAAATAACTATCAATTTGGATCCTCCGTTTCGAGAGATGAGCGAATTTTCCCAATACCCGACAAATATTATCCCGATCTTCCGGATTTAGCTGTTCAGCAAATTCATATTCCTCAATTTTCTTTAGACTGAGAATCACAGGTTCAAGAGCGTCAACCGAAATAATAAAGACAGTATAATCAGCCAAATGGAAAACAAATTGTTCAAGATATTCCAAAGTGTTAGAGGGTACCACCAAGAAAATATCCTTCTTAACAAATTCTTCTTTTATATATTTCTTAACACTTTCAGATTGGGCTTTCAGGTACCCAGGTAAGTTAGTAAGAACATCAGATCCTGGACTTTTAGCGTCAAAAATAATGAACTCTTCCGCTACCTTAATTGTGTTATCAGGATTGCCTTTAAACGGTACTTTCTCAACGTATTCAACCGTATGTTTTGCACAAATCTGTTTAATCTGGTGTTTAACTAACGCCTCATGATTTGACCAAGTCTCCCGGAGTTTCTTTAGTCGATCAGTTTCCATTAGATGCCGTTCTTCTAATTCTCTGTTTCTTTCATTCTGAATTTGTTCCTGAATCCTATGTAGAGATGCTACAGCATTTGAATGTTCGGTTTTTCGGAATTCCTCATTAGCTATAAGTTGAGTGTTTTGATTTTTGAAAACTGAAAGTTCTTGTTCGATATCTGTCAATTTCTGTTTTAAACCAGCTAGTTCATTGGATAAATCAGAGTTTCTTTGATTCTGATTGGTCAATGATTCAGTTATTGTTGCGTTGTCCTTTTTTAATCTATCATTTTCTGAAGTGAAATTAGTTATGTTTTCTTTAAAAACCCGGATATCTGCATTCAATAAGTTAACTTGTTCTTGAAGTGAACCATTACGTGATCTCTCAGAAGCTAAATCGTTTGAAAGTAGGGATATTTTTGGATCTTTTTCCTGACAAATGCTATTAATGCGATTAATATCATTTTCTTGTCTGATGGCATTTTCTCGTGAAAGCTGAAGATCTTTAGCTAATCCGGAATTATCTGCTTCTAATCTGATTAAATTAGATTTAACTCCATCCAAATTGCTCAGTAAACCCTGTAAATCAGATGCAGCATCAATTAAAAGTGTCCTGATAATACTCCAACGAAACAACCGGTCAATGAAATTGAAGGTTTTAAGCCTTTCTATAAGCCTCTTTAGATTATCAGTGTTGCTTTCCATGGTGTTGGCGAATTAGTTGTTTGCCCAACAAAGATATTGACAAGCGGTTTAAGAAAAAAGCCAAAATAGAAATGGATCAACTTAATTTATTAAAAAGTATTGCACGAAGGTTAGCTAATTCTGAGAACCTTATTCAATTGATTTATAACAATATACTACAATTTAATAAAACATCTCAAAGTCTCTCTATCGATCTCCATAGTCCAGTGGAAATGCTTTAAAATAGTCTTCTGGGAGATAATCTTTTGTGGTCAGTGTATCTAAATCAGTAACTCTAAATACAACTTCTTTTTCAACAAATTGGTAGAGGAAGTTTTGTCCGACTTTTATTCTACTATTTGGTTTAATAATTTCCTTTTGGTAACCGAGTTTAAATGATTCAAGTTCATCCTGAGTCTTGAAAATGAATGACCATTCTTTACCTTTCATTGAATTTACCGTTGCTCCGCCAACTTGGGATATCTCGTCTGTTCTTATCCACCACTTTTCGTCCTTAATATCGACATTGTAATGATCTTCTACGCTTAGGTCCCAAAATTCAGGTACGAGGATATTTGATTTGTACAATCCACACCGGTGACATGATAACACTTCTTCATAAGTTCTCACACCACTGTAGGCATAAGCGTCCGGTTCTCCACATCTTGGGCATTTTGTTGTATATTCAACTGATGACATAATTTTTCCTTTTTATTATTTTTTAATATTCTACTTCTGTTATTTGAATATTATATTTAAGGAAAATCAGAAAGTTTATTTATTAGTGTAAGGCTATACAATAAGCTATTATAATCAATTGATTGTTTAAAAAGCTAATAGTTGGCTCATTATTATCATTCGATTCTTGTCTAAATGAACAAATAATTCATTGTAGTTTGGACCGAGGTGCCTAATGGAAGAAAAGCTATGTGCTAATATCTTCACATAGCTATATAGTTATCTGTTGCTGCAGCCCTTTATTTTAGATTTAAACTGTAACTCTTTTTTTATGATATTGTATAAAAGATGTTCTCTGTGTTTCAAAACTAGCTGTTTCAGTGAACTCATATAAAGCCATCACCTTATTCTGATTCATTTCAGGATATAAGGATCAAAAAATAGTCAAATAAATCATCTATATATCAGACATATAACATTTTATAAAAAACCTACCCATATATTGAATAGGAATAGATGAATAAATGAGATAAATAATATAACCCTTCAATTCATCAATATAAATCTAAAAACATTACTTTTTAACTCTTCCAAAAATCGTTTCTATATAATTCAATATCAACATTATACATTCACTTGAGACATATATTGAATATGATAATAGGAAAAATTAATAAATAAGATAAAATAATAAAAATGCGCTTTTTTTTTATGCGCAATCAAAATAGATTCCCATTTCTTCCAAATCAGCATCACTGAATTCATATTCTGGAACTGTAGGTATCAATGCGCGAATTTTATTTATTTCTTCATCCCAGATTGGAAGAACTTTAGCTATAAATTTTGATTCAAAGTATATCTGGTCATGGCAGGTTAAAATTTTAATTTCAAGAATAGAATCATAAAGCTGTTTACAAATAACATTGAATATAAACTCTGTTTCCATTTTTACAAGTTCATAGTACATTGTATCTTTCTTACCTGCTTTATATTGATTAAGGAATTCGAACATGGATGGATAGTATGCATGAAACACATAGTTTGTAAGATTATTCCTTTTGTTATTTCCATTTAACCAAGTCATAAAATTCTGTTTAACCATATCTTTTGTAAAGCATGGTTTTTCCATTCCAGTAGTATTGAAGAGGTCTTTAGCTTTATTGTATTTATAGATTAATTCATTATAGAACTGACCAGATAAAATTTCATTGAAGAACTCCTGGGTATCGTAATCAATCTCAATTCCTTTATCGATCAACCATATCGCTAACCACATCGGAAAAGAGTTCCTAATATCAAGATTAGCTAATTTCTGTTCGTCGAAATAAATATGATTTTCACGGACTGTTTGAGATAACTGGCTAAAGGGGGTATAGAACCTTCCAGCTTTTAACCTGAAATTATATGCATTAGTTTGTAGGCGGTATAAGTTGACAACATCTGAAATGTACGATCGAAAGTTCACAATTGGTACACCATCCTGGTTGAAGAACCTGATTTTCTTTTCAACTGGTATTTGCTTTATAGCTAATGAATTAAAATCCTTAGTTATTCGTGCTTTGACTATTGGATCAATTTCCAAATGAATTTTTATAGCTTTCTCTTTGTCCCGGTAGGTTTTGTCTAAGTATACTTCCTTGATTTCTGCGAATGCTTTGAAATTATCGGTGAACATATACCCTTTCGACTTCTTTCCTCTTTTATATAGTTCATCAATTACAATCAAACCTTTGTCTCTCAAATAATTCAAGTATTGTCTATAGCTACCTGATAATTTTCTGAAAAGGTCAGAATGGATTCTTACCGTTTCGAAATTTTTACAATAATAATATTTGATGGTTATTAGGGAAAGCATACTTTCCAGGGTTGATGTCAGAAGTATTTTTCCATTTTTATCAGTGAATTCTCTTTGAGTGGTATCAATAGTAAAGCTGTTTAAATTGAATTTTATTTTCATTTTTCATTCTGAGTTAAAAGAATTATATCTGAAAAAGTGATACTTGTTTTAATAAATATTGAATAGCTGATTATTGGAATTTTATCTCGTAAAGAGTAATCGTCTTAGTGTTAGCCGATCAAATTTATGAAAGCAAATTTTCCCTTTCCAATTTATATATTTCAATATCATATGCTTCTTGAAATAGTTGCTGTTCATTTAAGGTTTCATAATCATAGTTGAATTCTGAGTTTAATATTTCTTTTAGCCTCTCATACCTTAACTGGTTTATATACTCTTCATCATGTTCCCTTTCATATAAGTAGTCTTTTAAATCTTGTATCGTCCACCTTGATCTATAATATGTAAAATTATTATCATAGTCATAATTGATAAAAATATTGAGAGTACTAACATAATAACCACATAAAGAAGAATAACAAAAAAAAATATCATCAGGATCATCTGATCTCATAGCATGAAATTGGTCCAATCGTTTCAAATAATATTCTTCAGGAATCTGTTGTTCATAAAGTTCTGTTAATTCTGCTAGAATATAATTTTCATGATCAGTTTCAAACAGATACTTATCGTACTCATATTCACATTCATCATCATACACATCGTATGGCAGATATTCTACTTCAATTTTATATAATTCATCGAATTCTTTAGAGCACAAATAATCTCTTTCCCAATTCTCTAACTCAATATCATAATCTTCCTGAAATAGCTTTTTCTCATTCAAAGTTTCTAGGTCAACATTTAATTCAAATCTGGTTTTCATATTTAAAGTGTGTTTTTGAATTTATACTTCAGAGAATAGATTTTGTTTAATAAACTCACTGAATAAGCTTATATGTTAGTTGATAATTTGATATCAGGAACCGGATTTGGTGTTTCTATAACAATAGCTAATTCTTAGTCCCAATTTGACTTAGTAGTCAAAACATTGAATTCATTATATAAATCCTATATAATCCATTCGCTTTTCAAATATTCTTTTCAGCTAATCACTGATAATTTAAACTTCCTTTCCCTGTAGGTATATAATTCTTACTACGGGATATTCCGGAGTGTAATTTTAAACTTAAAAGAAATGAAACAACCAATTGCTGATTCAAAAGCTGTAGAGATTTTAGAAAATTTGGATAAAGGAAATACTGTTATTTTCATGATAGCAGGAGTAACAACGAAGAAAGGCTATTACTCAGGATCTTCGGGAGTACTATTTAAAATGAAGGCAGGATTTCTTGCCTGTAATGAGAATCAAATTGGAGGAGCATATCCCCTCCCAGAACTTTTTGAACAAATTTTACAGCATGTTATGGATACTGTTCAACCTAATTTTAAAGAAGTTATTGAAAATCTCACCTATACAGCTATATGCTATGACCATAATTTATCGGATAAAGAGCTTAAACAAATCAGATCCAAGGTGGGTAAGGAACCGATCAATAATCCTGCAAATAGAAATTGAGAATAACTACATACAGTTCCATTCACTAAACATTGAAACAGGAATAGCTATTATCTACGAACTGATAAAAAACCAATTTGAATTAAAATGGATGAAAAGGTCAGCTAAAATCTTATAACCTTAACTGTCTATTATACAATTATATGATTCAATAATCCTTATTCCCGCTTAGAGAATTAACATCAGAATAGATGATTGTCTATTAGATTGGGTTTGTTTTCTTGATTTATACATTTAGCTGGAAACAGGCTTTATAGCTTTCTTAAATAATACAATTGACCGGCGTAATCATATTTCCAATGTTTAGCTGTTTTTAAAAAAGTAAAATCCCCAATTAACAATTACATTTTCAAAAATAATTTCAGCTAACCTCATTTATTTTAAAACCTTTCATTTTCTCACAACTATAAGTAAGACCAGTAGATGTTCTCTGGTATAACAAAATACACCAAAGGAATTATGAACTTAACCGCATTATCAAAAAGAGGGGAAGAACAGTCTTATAGGGATCAAGATTTATATAAAATCTTAAACATCTATTTGAAGAGCAAAGGCATTTACTCGAAGATTATTTTTGAGGAAAAATCAAATTTGGAGAATCAACTTGATATAATGGTTTGTCCAAATGTAGTAGGTGTGGAATTTGAGATGATAGATTCACCAATAATACAAAGGTTTTTTAAACCTAATAAAGGAAAACAAACTTACGATCTATTTTCATACAAGATTAAAAACAAGATTAGTACTGATAAAGAGCTCAGAGAAGCTTTTTTTCAGACGGCTTCAAATTCTTGTTGGGCAAATTATTCCTACTTGATAATATTTGAGTGTGATAAGAAATTGTATTACGAAATGGAGCGGTTAAATGATTTATATGGAGTTGGAATTATTTTACTCGATGAAAATCCAATTGAAAGTAGCATTATTTTCCAAGCTAGTCATCATAGATATGATGTTAAAATGATTGATCGGTTACGTAGTATGAATATTGATTTTTATGGATTTATGGAACAGATTATATTGGCTCTTAATGAAAACGGCTATTTTGATCCAAATAAGAAAAACCTTGACGAGTATTGTGATGATTTTTTAAAATTAAGAATTGGTACCAAGGATCAAGATTGATAAAACTTTTTATTAGCTAAACACAGAAAATTAAAACCTTTCATTTTTTCAGAACTATAATTTGAACCAGCGGATACTCCCTTGGACAACTTAAAATATCTGATTAAAAATGAAAGAACGATTATCACCTGAAACATCTATTTACCTTTTCAATTTACTAAAGGATTATTATCAAAACATCAATTGTATTGAAGACTACTTCAAACTCAAGAAACTTGAAAAACTTACTTTTTATGGACTATAATTTTTTTAATGAGGATTGGAATCCAAAGGATTTCAAAATCACTTTTGAACCCATTGGACAGAAGGAATTTTTGCGGATGGTTACATGTATAGCTTCTTTCCCGGTTGAATCTCAAATGGGGAGAAGATTCTATTTTGTAGTTAAAAGCAACGACTTTATTCTCGGGTTCATCCGGATTAATTCACCGGTCATCAGCTTAAGCAACCGTAACAACTGGTTCGAAACCACATTATCACCCTCACAAATCAACCAGCACATGATGAATGGTTCAGTTATCGTACCCGTACAGCCGTTTGGCTATAATTACTTAGGAGGTAAGTTACTGACACTGGTTTGTATGAGTAATGAGATGTCGGAGATTATCCGGGAGAAAACTCCTGATTATTGCTTTTTCGAGACAACCAGCTTGTATGGATCACTCAAACCATCATCGCAATACGATGGAATGAAACCGTTTTTAAGAGGATTTGGTCTTACACAATCTGAGCTTCTTATGTATCCACACAATGATATATTCAATGAACTAAGAAGAGAGATTGAACCTGTTTATGGTAAACCTGAATTTAAAGGAAGGGTAACTGATACTTCAAAATCATCTCCAAAACAAAGTGAGTTCAATAGTTTAATCTCAATCTTAGGTAAAAACCTAAAATTTCATGACATTGATAAATATAACGAATTCCAGATATTGAAAAAAGAACACATGAGGACGAAAACCCAAAAAGGGTATTACTATTCTTGTCTGGGTTATTCGAATGTCAAGGAACATATAACTACTGGAGCACCACTTTTGGAAGATAACAAATCCCGTTTTGATTTCAAAAACCTACAAGAATGGTGGGTGAGAAAAGCAACCAATCGGTATGAAAATCTGAAAGCTGAAAATAAGTTTCGAACTGAATTAGAGGATTATAGAATAAAAGAGGTGATTGATATGATTCGTTAATGAACCTCAATAATGAAAAGCTGATTATTCTTTAACTGGATATTCATACATATCATATTAATACCTCAATCTGAAAAGGAATTTTGTAAACTAATCTCTTATAAAGCTAATTATTAACAATTTAAAATAATTCACATGAAAAAAATATATACAAATACAAAAGCCAAAGAAGTTTTAATAAATCTAAACGAAGGAAATACTGTATTATTTCTGATACATAAGGTTGAAATGAAAAAGGAGAATCACCTGGTATATATGGGCATACCAGTTACCATGAAGAAAGGATTTCTTACAAAAAAAGAACCTAAAACCGGAAGAGTTTTTACAGAAGATGAATTCATAGAACCAATTATTGGTTATGTCTTTAATAGTGTTCAGTCTAAGTTTAACGTAGAATTAGAAGGCATCTCCTATCAACCCATATGTTTTGATCATAAATTAACCGGGGAAGAATTAACCTGGTTTGAAACTGAAATGAAAGCGTATTTTAGTAAAAACCCACCCAATAAAAATTGATAATTCTTTAAATCACCCCATCATTCCTTCATCTGCAAAACTGAAATAATTGTCCCATCCGATGATAAGGTGATCGAGAATATTTATATCTAACAGCTTTCCGGCTTCAATGATCTTCTTTGTCAATTCTTTGTCCTGGTAACTGGGTTGAAGGTTACCGGATGGATGATTATGAGCAAGGATAATACTTGACGTATAATTGTCCAAAGCGATTTTATACACTTTTTTAAGATCTACCAGGGTTCCTGATATTCCACCTTCACTGATACGAACTGTCTTTATTAGTTGGGTGCTGTTATCCAATAACATGAGATAAAAAGCTTCATAAGGAAGATTGCCAAGGATAGTCACAATATGATCATAAGCTAATCTTGAGGTGTTATATTTTTGCGTTTGGATACGTGCTTTATATTGTGATCCTAATCCAAGTTCATTAAGTTGATTCGCTATTTTATTGTAATTACTTTCTATCGAATCCTGAACTGTCAACACCAGGTTTTGGCTACCAACCTTTTTCGTTTGAAATTCAATTCCATCGGGCATTATTTCTTTAGGGCCTGCTATTTTACAATTGTGTTGCTGAATTAACCAACTTCTATACAACAAATGGCGGGTCAAGTCAAGTTCCGTTTTCAGGTTGTAGGCAAGTTGTTCAACCGAATTCAGATAGGCTTGTATCTCATGTAATTTTTTCACGGTGTAAAGTTCGGACGCTGCGTTTTGCAAAAAAAATTTAAATGATTTTTTTTTAATAGATCATTTTACAAACAGCCTTTTTCGAACTTATTTCAGCTATTTATCAATTAAAATCAACTTTTCGATCAATTGATACTATAATCCAGGTAACACATTATGATTCAATAGGAATCGAGGTGTTAAGTTCTTTATTATCAAAAATTTAAAATTATGATTTATTATGACGGATGTAGAAATTATGCGACAAGAGGCAAAACGACTCCTGGAAAACGGGAAATTAACCGGTAGGAATATTTTGTTTGTTAGTCAGATTATGAAGTACAATAAAAAGAGATTGAGTCATTTAACATCAAAGCAGTTCCGATGGCTGAAAGATATTGTTATGTTTAATAAATAGTTTCATACGTAACGGATTCCAAAATACCAGACAGTTTGTGATTCTAAACGATCTATACTTTTGAAAATATTCAGTTAAATAAGGATTCTTTAATTCTGAATAATTAGACAATACAGTTGCCCATAGCTCTTTATTTTCTTTTTCTCCAATTCTTCCCGGGTTGGAGGCTTTATATTACGAGAGGTAAAAGGCTTCATTGGCGAAAACATGACGAATGGCCGAATAAGTTCTAAAAATTCAGGATCTTCCTCCTCTATAATCGTGGTTGGATATGGCTTTGTATTATCATTCAACAAATCTTCCAACATTTGGCGATAAAATCTATCTTTTAATTCTTGAGCCAAGTCAGGACATGTAAAATCTCTACACTTTTCGCCTTTTGGCAATAGTTTTATCTCACGTTTAGGTTTTTCATCCATAATTTCAATTATTATGATTGTGTGACAGCTTTTTACTCTTTTCTATATTTATTTGAAAACTCTTGAACCAGGGCAATAAGTTCTTGGGGAAGAAGCTTCAATGTATTCTCGATGATGAATTCAGGAATTTCTTTATAATAGGCTTCGGCAATGCTTCCAGCTATACAAGCAATTGTATCAGAATCACCACCAAGAGAAATAGCTAATCTAATCGTGCTTTCAAAATCAATACTTTCCAAAAAAGATATTATAGCTTCAGGTACTGATCCTTGACAAGTGACATCAAAACAATACCCAGGTCTTATCGAGTCAATAGTTCTACTTAAATCATAGCCAAAGAACCCTTCGATAAATTCCTTTATTTCAGCTTTACTTTTTCCTGTCCGTGCAAGAAAGACAGCTGAGGCTGTTGCCTGTGCCCCTTTGATTCCTTCAGGGTGATTATGCGAGACTTTTGCGCTCCTTTCAGCTTCTAACAACACTTTATCCAGGTTGTTATACGCCCAACCGACAGGGCTTACACGCATTGCCGCCCCATTGCCGAAACTGAGGTATGGTGCCGGATTGTCCAAATATATCCAGTACAAAAAATTGCCACCATAACCTCTGTTGGGGTAGTTTCTCCCGAAGGTCTGATAAGCAGTGGTATAACTTGTTCCATTGAGGATACTATGCATTGAAGCGAGAGTTAGTACACTATCATCTGAGAAGGTCGTTTTCTTATCGAAAAGATGAAAATCAGTTGATTTTAGATTATGAAATTCGAAAACTGAACCGATACAATCACCGATAATTGCCCCCAGAATAAAACTATTCTTCTTTTCTTTTTCCTTTTCATAGAAGATTAGGTATTCTTCCACATCCTCAAAAACAAGTACAGTTTCATCTACATTTTTTATACCTAAAAATGTATCATTTAATCCATCGCCCGTGTAAGTATCAATTCTGGATCCGTTAAAATATGGAATAGTATGTTGAGTAATTCCCGAACCTCTAACTTCATTAACCAACGAGAATAACGTTCCTGTTGGTTTTAATACTTTATCATTACAGTTCCCACAAGTTGTCAAATTTGGTAATTCAATTGACTCATTTCTAAGATTACAGGTGACACCTTTTAAATGATTACAACTTCCACAACTATCTGTTTTTGCGTTTGACATAATAATGTTTGTTTTATAAATGACTTATAAACAGATTATCCCAGACTGTCTTAAAGAGCTCATCCTGAGAATATCTATTTCCCGGTGTAAATGTCGTGATGCGCATTTTGTAAAAAAAATTTAAAGAAATTAATTTTTAGGACTGTAGTAGATTTATATATAAGAATAAACAATTATGGTAAAAATGGATAATCATGATGAAAAGTTGTATCATAAATTCCTGGTCTTGCTGTATAATGAACTAACAGAAAAACTTTACAACCACGCCGAAGAATACGACATGAAACTCTCTGCAGTCATCCGTCGAAGCTTACGGATATACTTGCAAGAAGAAGAGTTGAAAAGCGACCCAAAGGTTAAAAAATAATAGCTAAGGAATGAAAATTGAAATTAGTAAACTCACTTCCCACCCGCTTAATTCCCGAATCTACGGGTATACAGATTGTACAGATTTGGTTGAAAGCATTGAAAAAACAGGTTGGATCAAACCAATCTTGATCACCCGGAACAATACAATTATTTCCGGGCACCGCCGAGTTGAAGCTTGCATTGCACTAAAAATTCTTGAAGTTGATTTCGAATATGCACCGGATGATTATTTAAAGCAACTTGAATTATTTGTTGGCGAAAACTGTTACCGCGAGAAAACAACAGTACAAAAAACCAGAGAAGCTACAATCTACATGGAGATTGAGAAAAAGAAAGCGTACCAAAGAATGATTCATGCAGAAGCACCTATGGAATCATTTCCACAGGGTGGTGAAGCTTACGATCCTGGGAAAGCACGTGATATAGTTGGAGAAAAAATAGGCATGTCGGGTCGGTCTTTGGATAAGGCATTCAAGGTGGTTGAAAAAATGGATTCTACTTATGATGATACATTCGTTAAATTCTTCAATGCTACATTAAACGAAAATATTGACGCAGCTTCAAAATTGGCATCAAAATCCGACGATATTATACAAGAGGTTTACGACAGAACCGAGGGTGATCCCACAAAGGTGAGTGGTGTTATCCGAGCCATGGCCAAAGAAGGAGTAACGGATAAAATACATTTACCTAGCGGAAAATTCCAGATCCTTTTACTTGATCTGACACAATGGGTACATATGATCATGAAGGATACAACCATCTCAGAAATATGCGAACCTGACTGTGTCCTGTTTACCTGGGTTAAGCCCGATCAGCTGGAAATTGGATTAGAGATAAGCAAACACTGGGGTTTCCGCTACTCTTCCTGTTTGGTTTGGAACCGGGACAAAGATTTTGCGCTTTCTGATTTCGCTGAAATATGCCTGGTAACGGTTAAGGGGAACCCGAAATTAATATTTGAACACTACCCTGCTGCAAAAGAAAAACCATCCTTATTGAAAGATGTCATTAACACCGGTTATCCGGGTTGGTCAAGAGTGGAGATATTTACTGAAGAGGGGTGGCGGAATTTTTAACTCAAATTCTTCCTTTTTCCGATTGAAATTAATTATCGATGCACAGAGACCAGTGCATTTGATCTCAGGCTATCAATTTATTCTTCTTAAAATTTTCTGCCTGTTCAAAAATTTCGATATATACTTCGTCTCGTTCTACAGGAGGATAGCCAAATTCATCTAAAAGTAAAATTAACCCAACTTTTAAAGCAGACTTTATATCGTCTCGCTTATCCCAGTCTGGGAATTTAGCCTGAGTATCTACCAGTTCTTTAACTGATTTGGCAAGTTCAATCAATTTGTCT
>CAIRMR010000102.1 GCA_903879715.1 uncultured Bacteroidales bacterium | reverse complement strand
ATACTGCCCAGGATTTTAAAGGTTTGTTGCTTACAGCTTCTCATTGCAGCAAGGATGGTAGCGGAGGTATTTCTACTCTTAGCGATTACGAACAATGGGTGTTTTATTTTAATTATGAATACTCCGCTTGTATTCCTTCAGCGACCACACAGTCAACGGTAGTTGGCGTAAAAAAGCTTGCTATTGGTTCTACTGCTACCGACATAGGCTCCGATTTCCTTTTAATGCAAAGTCTGAAAGATATTCCGGCTCAATACAACGCGTATTATTGCGGTTGGGATGCAGGAAGCGGCAATTCTTCTTCAGGAGTTTGTATGCATCATCCCGATGGCGATGTAAAGAAAATATCTACTTATGCCACCCAGCTTATATCAGGTACAAATTTAGAAAGTTCAACTCCAAATACTGCCTGGCTGGTATCCTGGGCCCAAACTGTAAATGGTTACGGTGTCACAGAGGGTGGTTCATCAGGATCGCCTTTATTTGATGATGAAGGATTGGTAATCGGAACATTAACTGGAGGAAGAAGCTCGTGTGATAACGAAACAGGAGTAGATTTGTTCGGAAAGGTTTCCTATTCGTGGGAATCAAACGGAACTACAGCGGATAGGCAGCTCAAACCCTGGCTCGATCCCGGAAATATAATAGAAGCGGAAGGAATTCTTAAAATGCCTGGTTCTTTTAATGATAACCTCGCCGTAGCTGATTTTTCAGCTAATATTTTTGTAATACCTATCGGTGGAACTATAAATTTCCAGGACCTTTCAGCTGGTAAACCAATAAAATGGCATTGGTATTTCCAGGGTGGTAAGCCAACTGAGTCGGCGGAGCAAAACCCTACAGGAGTCCTCTTCGAGCGATTCGGTAAAATGAATGTAAAGTTGGTGGTAAGTAATTCATTCAATTCAGATTCAATCGTTAAAGAAGGATTTATTGACGTCAGGGCTATTCTTTCGCCCAATCCGTGTACAGGAGTCATTAATATTCTTCCGGATAATAATAACTCGGGGAGCATCTACATTGATATATATGATTTACAAGGTAAAAAATACTCCAATTACCCGTACTCCGGATCTGCTTCCGGATATACTATCACCTTGCCTTCGAGGGGTAATTTCTTTTTTGTTAAGTTAGTTCAGGGAAGCACGGTGCAGATACACAAGGTAATAGTGGTTCGTTAAGTGAAAAGTGTTGCTTCGTTTTGCTTCACTCCGTTCGCAATGACAACTTGCAATGACAGTGAATTTTGAAAAACGAATAACGAATTTTACCCTGAGCGTAGTCGAAGGGAACGAATAGTGAACAGTAGTAAGGCATAATACCAATACACAATTGATCCTTTGAAGCCAAAGATATTTGAAATCTAGTGCTATTTAAATGAACGATTCAAACGAAATTAAATTTTGAAACTTTTCAGACCCCAATCCCAAATCCTATCCCCTAACCCCTAACTCCTCAATCAAATACAAATTAAATTTTAAAGTAGATTGAGCTACTTACATAAAACAACAATGATGATTTCAGATATAATTCAAGCTTCAGCCATCAACAGCCATGTCAAGGAAATAGCATTAAAAGTTCTTGGTTCAATACGGATTACACCTGAAGAAGGTGTTATCCTTTACCGCGAAGCGGATACTTCCTTACTGGCATTACTGGCTGACCAGGTCAGGAAGCGCATCGTGGGTGATTATGTTTTTTACAACCGCAATGTGCATATTGAGCCTACCAATATCTGTGTGTACGATTGTAAATTCTGTTCATATTCGCACCATCAGAGTAAGGAATCATGGGAACTCTCCGTTGATGAAATGGTAAATACCGTGGTTAAGTTGGGTGATGACATTACCGAGGTTCATATTGTCGGCGCCGTTCATCCGGGACGCGATATTTATTATTACGCTGATCTGATAAAGCGTGTACACGAGGCCAGGCCAATGCTGCATATAAAAGCCTATACAGCTATAGAAATAGAGTATATGGCACAGCGATCTGGCTTGAGTTTTACCCAAGGGCTTCAACTTCTTAAAGATGCTGGTCTTAACTCATTACCAGGAGGAGGTGCCGAAATATTTGACGACGCAATCAGGGAAAAGATTTGTGGCAAAAAATCATCGACCGAAGCCTGGATCGAAATTCATGAAACCGCTCATAAGCTTGGAATTCCAACCAATGCCACTATTCTTTACGGTCATATCGAACAATTTGAACACCGCATCCATCACATGGAACTGCTCAGGCAATTGCAGGATCGTACAGGTGGTTTCAACGCCTATATCCCGTTGAAATTTAAAAGCCAAAACAACGAAATGTCATATGTCGGCGAAGTCTCGCTTATCGAGGATCTTCGTAATTTTGCCGTTTCGCGTATTTATCTGGATAACATTGCCCATCTGAAAGCCTACTGGCCAATGATAGGCAAGGAGATGGCTGCTTTGTCACTGGCCTTTGGCGTTGACGATCTGGATGGAACCATCAACGATTCAACTAAAATATATTCTCTTGCCGGCGCAGGTGAGAATCCCTCACTCAGCAGTGAGGAGCTCAGGCAACTGATTCTGAAAGCTGGTCGTATCCCTGCCGAGAGAGATTCGGTATATAATATCATTTCGGAAGGGTAAATACCCGTATTCTGAAGCAATAAACTCTCTTATTTGAAACAGGAACCTTGACAGTTTTCAATGTTCTGTTTTTTAATAAAAACGGCAAAATAGTGCAAGCGTTTTTAAATTCCTGCTTATATATTTATCAATCTGACTAAGATATTGTTTTAAGATTAACCTGATTCTGATTGTCAGAAATAGTAAAGTGCATGGTAATCTTCTCTTTTAGCGCATACTGATTTTAACAATCCTGTGTTGAAAAGATTCTGAATATGGCCTTATTTACTCTGTACAAATATACCTTAATGAATTATCTTTGTTAAACTGAATACTAATTTAGTATTTTGGAAGTTTATCTCAGGTGTTTGATTCAAAGTAATACCTTCAGAAAATAATCTCATGGTGATGCAAATATTTACGCGTAAGCGGCGAACTGAGATTCAGATACTTGTTATGTAAGCTTTTGCATTAAAAGTGGAGTCTGTTCCCACTTAAATAAACAGGGCGTAACCGAAAAGCCTTACGAGTAGGTAACTTTAATAAATTAATTATGAAAAAAGCTCTTATTTCTTTTGTATTTTTAGTTGCAGCTACAGCATTGTTTGCCCAGGCACCTATCGGAATTGGCCAGGCGCAGATTAACGCGGGTTTTGGATTTTCCTCATGGGGTCTCCCTGTTTATGGTGGTGTTGAATTCGGAGTACATGAGGATATAACGGTAGGCGGCGAACTCTCGTTCCGGACGTATAACGATACTTATCTTGACGATAATTATGGACATACAATTGTTGGTATATCCGCAAACGGGAATTATCATTTTAATACACTCCTGGATATTCCTGAAGAATGGGATGTATATGCCGGTGCTAACTTAGGCTATTATATCTGGCATAATAAAAATTCAGATTATAGTGGCAGTGGCAGTTCCGGCCTGGGATTGGGCCTTCAGGCTGGTGGTCGTTACTATTTTAACGATAAATTTGGCGTTAACTTAGAGTTTGGAAGCGGAAATTCATTTTCAGGCGGGAAAATCGGAATATCTATCCGATTATAATGAATATATCAAGTCGGAAAACATACTAATTCTCAAATAAAAAAGGCCTGATTTTTCAGGCCTTTTTTATTTTATTCCATTTCGTCATCAGGATCAAGTTTCAACACATACCGATCCCATTTTTCAATAACGGCCAGCATATCAGCCGGCAATTCTGTTTCAAAATACATTTTCCTTCCATCTGCCGGATGCGCGAAACCCAGCGATTGCGCGTGCAATGCCTGCCGGGGGCATAAATCAAAGCAATTTTGGATAAACTGCTTGTACCGGGTAAATGTGGTGCCTTTCAAAACCTGGTTGCCGTTATAGCGCGCGTCGTTAAATAAAGTATGCCCGATGTGCTGCATATGAGCGCGTATCTGGTGTGTACGGCCTGTTTCCAGGGTACATTCAATAAGCGTGATATAATGAAACCTGCGGATCACGCGGTAGTGTGTTATCGCTTCCTTGCCATGGCTGCCATCCGGAAATACATCCATGATCAGCCTGTCGCGCAGGCAACGGCCGATATGGCCGGTAACGGTTCCTTCTTCTTCTTTAAAATCACCCCAAACCAGTGCCTGGTATTTACGGTCGACCTTGTGTTCGAAAAAGCCTCGTGCCAGTTTACTTTGAGCAAGCTCGTTCTTCGCCACCAGTATTAATCCCGAAGTATCTTTATCAATCCTGTGAACCAGGTAAGGGCCTGTTTCGCTCACAATACCTTGTTGCTGAAAACGATACGCAAGAGCATTTACAAGCGTGCCCGTATAATTACCATGCGCCGGATGCACCACCATACCTGGAACTTTGTTTATCACCAGTACATCGTCATCTTCATACACAATAGTAAGCGGAATATCTTCTGCCAGAATTTCTGTTTCACGCGGCGGATAGGCCAGCACAATGGAAATTATATCCAGTGGTTTTACACGGTAATTTGGCTTTACCGGCTTATCGTTAACAAGGATATTCTCAGCGCGGGCAGCATTCTGTATCTTGTTACGCGAAGCATTCTGTATGCGTCCCATCAGGAACTTATCGATGCGTAACATAGCCTGTCCTTTATCCACTTCAAACCTAAAATGTTCGTAAAGGTCGTTTTCTTCTGCTGTTGCAGAGGTATCTTCTAATTCTTCTTCTTCTTCCATGTGATTAAATATCGGTTTTGATGGGCTGATGGCAAATTGTTTTCTGATACAATTTTTATGTTGTTCAGCGATAGCAACATAAGATGCCTGAATCAGATTAATAACCCTATGGGCAAATGTATACAATGATTTTGACAGAATGTAAAATCTGAAAAGTACTGTAAGATGGTTTTACCTGATTATCAATTTACCGGTAGCTTTTCGGCCGTTATTTTCATCAGAAAGAATTACCATATAAAAACCAGGCGCCAGTGTACTCACATTCACAGGATTATTAAATGTTTCGGATAGTACACGACTTCCGGTTGCAGAAATGATATTGATATCAATTTCGTTATTTGAATTATCAGTCCAGGATTCAGGAAGCCTGATAATAAGATTGCCATCAGTTACCGGGTTGGGCTGTATGCTGAGATGCTCAACTGCCAAAGGTTTCTCCACTCCGAGCGGATCTACCGGTCCGACAATGGGCCGGAACATAAGGGAACCATAGTTGGATGTATCACTACTCATTTCCCAGTATCCGTTTACATTAAAAAATCGCCTGGTGTGGCTGTCCTTATACCTGTCGAAACCAACATTCAGATTGTCAACGAATGATTGTGACCAGCCGATGTAAAAAATCAGACCCGGGAATTCAGCAGGCTCAACGATCATGGGTGTGTCAAACCAGTATGAATTAAATTCGTTCAGTTTACTGGTGTAAATCGGGGTAACTCCGCCAAGAGTTTTGACAATCCGGCCAGGTTTCCCGTTTGAATCATTCCAAACTTTCAGGTCAACTGCTTTCTGATTACTACCGCCAATTACCGGGTTGAAATATATCTGCATCCCCCTAAGGGTATCTGCTAAGTTGAGTTTAAACTGAACAGCGTACGATCCTGCTGCTCCGTTTATCCCGATTCCGGCTTCCGATGTTCCGTTATCGTAGGCATAGTAATTACTGAATACCTGCGTAAATCGTATTGTATCATTCGAACGGTATTTTGATTCCGGATCAGGCGAAAGTGAGTGCGTGATATGGAAAACAAGATTTTTTTCGATCGTTGTAGGATCGAAAAAAAAGTTAACAGCCGGCCTGGCCCAGGGTGCATAGGTTAAATATCCGTCAGTTAGAAATGGATTAACAGTATAGGGTGATCCGTTGTACTCTTTAAAAGGAGCGAGGGAGTTTTTACTTATGCTGTATTTGTAGGTCCTGCTCTGGGCTATAGTATCAAGATTTGCAATTTTAATATCCAGAGTGTCTTTCATTTCATCCGTGAAATTCTTTGCGTACTGTCGGAAAGGCATAGCTTCGTAGTTAACCAGCATCGATGGTGCCTGGTCTCCAAAAGCAACATCTTCTATACGAATACCCTTCTTACTGCCACCAGTAGCGAGATTCACAATATCAATGTTCCAATGGCTGCCATTACTGCGCCAGTCAGCTTGTGAGTTACCTGCCAGGGCCGCAATGTTACGAAACCTGAATCGGAAACCTTTTTTGAAATAGGAAGTATCCGTTATAGGAATAAGTACCTGCTTAAAATAGCTGCCGTTGGCCGATGCGAAAGCATCAACAGAAACACCCCCATCAGTTGTCCATATTAGGTCCCATTTATGCACGGTGTCGTTAGCAACCGGTGAATAGAATTCAAGAATTAATGAAGATACATTCGTAGGTGGACTAATGCTACGGCCTTGTGGCTGATAGTAGAAACTGAAAAATACTGAATCTGCAGGTGTTATAGCATTCAGGGAAGGAGAAAACACTGAATCGAGCCGGATGGGAAGCGAAGTCAGGTTATCCGCGTCAAATGGATTTGGGCCGGCATTTGTATAAAGAGATCCTAGTTTATCGAGAGCATCCAAAGTTGCTACACCTATACTGGGTGGAAATTTGGCATAGTCAGTATTTATAAATACTGACGAATCAGCCCATCGCAAAGGAGAAGGTAATACGGTGATTTCGGAGAAATCATCATAAAAAGGAAGTGTAATTGCCTCAGTGGATGTGGATACCGCTGATGCTCTTTTTAATTGATGTTGACGGGCTACTGCCGGATTATACGCGGGCATAGTCAGCATTTCCTGAGCTAAAGCAGTAATGCTGACAAGTATAAGAATTAGTATGGCAAAAATGGGTTTTGTCATTCAAGGTTTAAGTTAAGGTAATGGTGTTTCAGGTGGGATGGTGTCAATTATCAGCTTACTGATATATTCATCGAAGTTGAAATCTTCACCCGATTTGTAAGTAAGTGAAAACCCGGTGCCACCTACAATACGTTTTCCGTAAATATAAACCGGGGTTTGTTCGTAAACACTGGCATTAGTGCTGTCGCATCCTTCGGAATAAAATTCGTCAGTAATAACAAAACCAAGCCGGGTAAGCTCAATACGGGCAGCTTCACGGCTTTTCCCGATAAGGAAAGGTATGGATGCTTCACCTGCTCCTTTACCTGATCCGATCACAAGGTCAACAACTGAACCTTTACGGATAGGAGTTCCCGGTTTCACATTTCGTCCTTTAACCGTAACCTTGAGCACAGCGTTTTCAGCCATATCGGCAACAACCCGGATACTTCCAAGTTTCAGACCATAGGTTTGTAATAAAGCTTTGGCACGCCGAAGTGAAAGGTCTGTTAATGCAGGCATGCTCACCTGTTCAGGAACATAAGAAACTAGGGAAAGATAAATTGATCTGCCAGGTTTTACTTTGGTATCAGGCAAGGGGTCCTGGGAAATTACACTTCCCGGTGTTCGGGTGTAATCATAAATTGAATCAACAATCACAAGCTCAAAATCTTTGCTGGTTTCCAGGCTGTTCACCTGTTCCATAGAAAGTCCGACAAAATTTGGAGTTACCGCAACCTGGTCGTGACGGGTATACATCTTCAGAATCATCAGTGTTACCCACGCAATTACTATAAAAAGCAGAATTGAATATGCCAGGTGTTTTAAAAACCGCCGAGTTGTAATGAATTGAATAAAGTTCATAAGCCTTTCTGTGCCAGAATTATGCTGGTTAGCCCTTATTTATATAAACTAAAAGAGAGCGTAATTATTGTTTCTGTTTTGCAAAGATATAAATTTACATGGCAGTGTTGGTATATAAAGGTTCTTTAACTTTGCACTTTTTAAGGGAATAAAATTTCAATGCTATGAGTAAAATCAAAGTTGTGTTGTTCATGGGCGGTGATTCGGGCGAATATGAAGTTTCAATGGCCAGTTCTAAGCAGATCAAAAATCACCTCGATCCTGAAAAATATAAGGTTTACCCCGTGCTGATACGCGGTGGCAACTGGCTATATACCAATGAAAGCGGTGAACAGATTCCTTTCGACAGGAATACTCATAGCTTAATGATTGGAGGCGAACATGTGAAATTTGATTGCGCGTTTATTGCTATTCATGGTACACCTGGCGAAGACGGCAAACTCCAGGGTTATCTCGATATTGCTGGAATTCCATACACAACATGCGATGTAACAACTTCGGCTCTCACATTTAACAAGTATTTCTGCAACGACCTTGCAAAGCAATATGGCGTTAAAGTAGCAGCAACTATAATTATCAGGCAAGGCGAAACCTGGAATGCTGACTTGCTTGTAAAAGAAGTAGGATTACCCTGTTTTATAAAACCTAATAAAGCTGGATCAAGTGTTGGTGTTTCGAAGGTTTACGACATTGCCGGATTTGAAATTGCTATAAACAAAGCATTTGCCGAAGATGATGAAGTGCTGGTTCAGCAATTTATCAAAGGCCGTGAGATGGCTTGCGGCGTATTTACTAATAAGGGAGAAGTGGAGGTTTTTCCTGTAACGGAAGTTGTTTCTAAAAACGATTTCTTTGATTACCAGGCCAAATATACTGAAGGACTTGCCAGCGAGATTACACCGGCCCCGATTACCAAAGAACAATCATCCGAATGCAGGCAGCTTACGGAATACATGTACCGCAAGTTCAATTGCAAAGGTGTTGTCAGGTTCGATTATTTTCTGACGGATAACGAATGGTGGTTCCTGGAAGTAAATACAGTTCCCGGATTCTCATCCGAAAGTATTATTCCCAAGCAGGCAAAAGCGGCAGGCTATGAACTGAAGCAATTCTTTGGCGCTCTGGTTGACGAAGCTATGAGGGAAAATACCCCGAATCTTTAAAAGCAACACTAACTGGATTGATCACGGTTCGTCCAAATTTAAACTTTTCATAATAAAATAGATTTTGTGCAGCGATTAGCTGGTTTTTAAATTGAATTGATATTGCTCTAATAATGAATAAGATAATAACCTGTTTCCTGGTTTTGCTTTTATCAAACATGCTTGTCGTTGGGCAAACTGGTTTTAATAAAAGACTTTCAGACGCAGCTCTTGAATTAACAAAACAAAAAGTGAGTTATGATCCGGCTTACTTTACTATCGATTACCCCAATGGTGATATTCCTGCCAACAAAGGAGTCTGCACTGATGTTGTAATCCGAGCCTATCGGAAACTGGGAATTGACCTGCAAAAGGAAGTGCATGAGGATATTAAAGCTAATTTCAGAAAATACCCTCAGAAATGGGGATTATCAGGCCCCGACAAAAATATTGATCACCGCCGGGTTCCGAATTTAATGAGGTTCTTTTCACGAAATGGCCAGGTTAAACCAATAACTGATAAACCGGGAGATTATTTACCAGGAGATATTGTTTGCTGGGATTTGGGAGGAGGAATTACTCATATAGGGATTGTTGTCGAAAAAAAAATATCCGGCGGAAACCGGAATTTAATTGTCCACAACATTGGTGGCGGACAAGTGCTGGCCGATTGTTTATTTGAGTTTAAGATTATCGGGCATTATACGTATGAAAAGAAGTGAATCCAAAACTGATGTTATACCTTTTTGAATAATATTTACCATTGAATATCCAAAACGTATTTTCACTCAATGTATGTTTTTTTTATTCATTTTCAAATCATCAAATCATCAAATCATCAAATTTTCAAATTCAGAAATTCAACCAATTTGCTTACCGCTCTTGCCCGGTGGCTGATTTTATTCTTCTCATCTAGCGGCATCTCAGCAAATGTTTGCTCATATCCATCAGGAAGAAATACCGGATCATAGCCAAAGCCTTTTATCCCTTTTCTCTCCGAAATAATTTCGCCATTTACGATTCCTTCGAAATATCGGACCGATCCATCTAAAATCAACGCTATTACGGTACGGAAACGAGCTTTGCGGTTTTCAACTCCCGTTAGCTCTTCGAGAACTTTATCAATATTAGCCTCAAAATCGTGGCCATCGGTAGCATACCTGGCCGAAAATACTCCTGGTCGGCCATCCAGCGCTTCAACCTCAAGCCCGGTATCGTCGGCAAAACAATTTTTGCCAAACCTGTCGTAAATATATTGTGCTTTAAGCAAAGCATTGCCTTCGAGTGTAGGTGCGGTTTCCGGTATATCTTCGGTGCAACCAATTTCCTGAAGGCTTTTAATCGTGAAATTCTTACCAACTATGGATTGTATTTCAGAAAGTTTATGAAGATTGTTGGTCGCAAAGATAAGTTCGTGGGTCATTTCGTTATTCGTTGTGGTATGGTTCATTTTTAAGTATTGTCATTGCGCGGTACAATTGTTCGGCAAAAAGCAGGCGGATGAATTGGTGCGTAAAAGTCATGCGCGAAAGCGAAACGGTGATATTAGCTTTTTGTTTTACACTTTCTGCAACTCCATAAGCCCCGCCGATGATAAAAAATAGTTCACGGGTTCCAGCGTTCATTGTCTTCTGTAGAAATCCCGCAAATTCAACGGAGCTGAATTCTTTTCCATGTTCGTCAAGCAGAACCGAAAAGTTGGCCGAATTTAATTTTTCCAGGATCAATACACCTTCTTTTTCCTTTATCTGCTCAGGATTCAGATGTTTTCTGTCTTTTATATCCGGAATAACTACTTCTTTTACTTTAACATAATGTTTCAGCCTTTTCATAAATACGTCAAAACCTTCAAGCACAAAAGCTTCCGAAGTGTTTCCGATCATAAGGAGTGTAATGTTCATTTAACCAGTTATTTGTGATTCTTCGCAGGCTGCGTGCTTGTTGAAAAGGAGTTGGTTTATCGCGCTTCAAAGATAGTTACACTCTTTAATTTTCGGAAGATAAATCATTGTGGAATTTTTTGGTTTGATTTTTGTACCTTTACAGTGTTGTTAAAGCAATGAGATGAAAAATGCATTAAGAATTATAATCTTCTGTTTTTCTGTAATTATTTTCAGTTCCAGTTCAGCTGTACCTTTAGAGCCAGCTGGAATAGTTGAAGATGTTGCAGCAGCTATCAGAGCCGGAAATTCAAAGGATTTATCGAAATATTTTGGTCCAACGGTGGAAATTATCCTGCCTGGAAGCGATGGGGCATTCAGTAAAGCCCAGGCCGAAATGATAATGAAAGCTTTTTTTGCAAAATCTGCGCCTGTTTCCTTTGTAGTTAATCAGAATCGTAATTCGGCAGGTGGAGCACAATTTATAATTGGTACTTATAAAAGCAAAACGGAAAAATTAAATGTTTATATCCTTCTGAAACCGGTTTCAAATCAGCTGATGATACAGCAGATTCATTTCGAAACGGATTGATCAGGCAAAATCCTGTTTTACGTGACTATTGATGAAATTATAACCAAGGCACTTCGTGAAGATATAGGCGAAGGTGATCATACTTCCTTATCAACTATTCCGGCAAATGCTGTTGGCAAAGCACGCCTGCTGGTAAAAGAAGCCGGTGTGCTGGCAGGTGTTGACATTGCGCGAAAAGTATTTTACCAGACTGATGACCGGATTGTACTGGAGCAGTTTATCCAGGACGGTTCGCGTGTAAAAATCGGGGATGTAGCTTTCGAAGTGAGCGGACCTTCTATCGCTTTGCTTACCGCCGAGCGGACAGCGCTTAATTTTATGCAGCGGATGAGCGGAATTGCTACGCAAACCCGTTTAATGGTGGATGCCATCGAAGGCTTGCCAACCCGAATACTTGATACCCGTAAGACAACTCCTTTGCTCCGTGAATTCGAGAAAATGGCAGTAAGGTTGGGTGGTGGTTTTAATCACCGTTTCGGGCTTTACGATATGATTCTGATAAAAGATAATCACGTGGATTTTGCGGGTGGAATAGCCAAAGCAATAGCAGCCTGCCAGGAATATATGCATCATAAAGGTTTGCACCTGGCGGTTGAAATTGAAACCCGCAATCTCGACGAAGTGAACCAGGTGCTTGAGCATGGTGGTGTAAACCGTATTATGCTCGATAATTTCTCTTTCCAGATGTTGCGTCAGGCTGTTAACCTGATAGGTTCAAAATATGAAACTGAAGCATCCGGAGGTATCACTTTACAAACCATACGTCAATATGCTGAATGTGGCGTTGATTTTATTTCGGTAGGAGCCCTTACTCATCATATCAATAGTCTTGATTTGAGCTTGAAAGCGGTTAAATAGTTAGTAGAAATAGGTAATAGAAAATAGTTAATAGAAAATAGGAATAGAAACTGTAAAATTTCTAGCCCAGGTTAAATCAGGGAATAGTGCAATTTATTGCCCCGACCTTCAGGTCGGGGATAAAAAAGAATCATTTTCCCCAGCCTGGAGGCCGGGGAAAAAGTAAGATTTCCTGCCCAGGTTAAATCAGGGAATAGTGCAATTTATTGCCCCGACCTTCAGGTCGGGGATAAAAAAGAATCATTTTCCCCAGCCTTGAGGCCGGGGAAAAGTAAAATTTCCTGCCCAGGTTAAATAGGGAATAGCGCAATTTCTTGCCCCGACCTTCAGGCCGGGGATAAAAAAGGAATCATTTGCCCCGACCTTCAGGCAGGGAATAAAATTTTAAAAATAAATGACAAAACTATCAGTCAGGCTGAACAATTATTTTCAAATCAGGCGCAACCTGCTGTTAAATAGTTCCCAGGTAACTTCGGTGGAAAAGTTCCTGCGAAAGCTTATAATTCCCGGCTTCGATGGTATGCCGGTTTATGATGTAGCTGTGTTTTTTGCCAGGGGATTGCAAAAAGGTGCCATTTCGATGCGGGCAGCCGCTTTTTCGTACAATTTCTTCCTGGCTCTTTTCCCAACTATAATTTTCTTCTTTACCATTATCCCGTACATTCCGATTGCCGGTTTTCAGGATAATTTGCTGGAATTGCTGCAAAACTTTATTCCTAAAAAAGCATTTGATGCTGTAGAGGGAACCCTGTTTGATATTGTTAAAAGACCTCGTGGCGGACTCTTGTCAATCGGATTCGTAATGGCATTGTATTTCTCAACCAATGGAATCCACAGCCTTATAGTTGCATTTAACCAATCCCGTCACACGGTGGAAACCCGTTCCTGGGTCAAACAGCGACTAATTGCTATTGTGCTGGTTGTAATTCTCTCACTATTGATAATTATAGCTATTGTATTGATTACACTTGGCCCTGCAGCTCTTGATTTCCTGGTAAAGCATAATATGCTGCGCGGTAGTTTCACGTATTACCTGCTTATAGCCGGGAAATGGCTGATATCCTCGGCGATGTTATTTTTTGCGTTCTCATTTCTTTATTTTCTGGCTCCGGCTGCTGAATCGAGGTTCAGTTTTTTTTCAGCCGGAAGCACTCTTTCTACAATACTCACCATTCTGGCTTCAGTTGGTTTTAATTATTATGTTAACAGCATTTCGCAATACAATTCGTTGTATGGATCAATCGGAACCCTGATCATTATCATGGTTTGGATATACTTTAACGCTATGATTGTTCTGATTGGTTTTGAACTGAATGTGAGCATACGCAACGCCAAAAGAAAATTTGGCAGGCTTCCACGTATAGGGCATGCTAAAAAGTCGGTTGTCCGCCGTTAGAAAAGAAGGTCCAATTATTTGTTAGAATGATTCAGACCTGTTTTTAAAAAAAAACCCCGATTTTAGCTAAATGTTATACCGATTTATATTTTTCAATATTTCCTGACATCCGGCAGCTTAAACTTGCTTTGCATTATCCCTTTTCCCCTTTAGGTTTGTCGGCATATCTAAATAAAATTTAGCCCAAAATTTCTTATACCTTTGCGCCCTTCAACATTATATGAGTAAATGTTAGCTGATTTCCGAAAACTTTTCCGCCTGTCGGCGATTTATGGATTAGGCACTTTGTCGACCAAATTGGCTGGCTTTGTACTTATTCCATTGTACACCAGGAGTTTTTCGGTAGCCCAGTTCGGGGTGCTTGGCCTGCTCGAAGTTAGCGCTGTAGTTATAATATCATTTTTCGGATTCTCACTGTATTCCGGATTTTTCCGCTGGTACTGGGATAAAAGCGCCGAAGATAAAAAGGAATCCTTGTTTTTTACTGTTACTGTTTTTCAGATCGGGGTAGTAATTCTTGCCTACTTTGCTATGCTGCCTTTCCTGAAAGGCTTTTCGCAGCTTATTCTTGATACACCTGATTATGCTTACCTTTTACGGCTGATGCTGATATCGGCGCTGATGCAGACAGTGCTGCTGATGCCTAATACCTTATTGCGATTACAGGAAAAACCCTGGCTTTTTACACTTGCCAACTTGCTGCAACTGGTTTTTAGCTTGTCGGTAACAATCTATTTTATTGTTTTCCGCCATTCCGGTATCGAAGGTATTTATTACGGTCAGATGGCCGGAAGTCTTGCGTTCGCTGCAGTTTTAATACGCTACTCGATCAGAAATATGGTTTTCAGATTCGAAACTGCAATGTTAAGGGATATACTTGTGTATTGTTTGCCCTTATTTTTTTCAGGAGTAGCACTGGTTTTTCTCAATGTTACCGATCGGTATTCATTAAAGGTCCTGGGTAATATGGCTGATGTAGGATTATATTCATATGGGTATAAGCTTGCGAATACCTTGAATGTGTTTCTTATTACTTCTGTAAATTTTGCCATTCAGCCCATGATTTACCGCATGATGAACGATCCTGACAACAAGAAATTTTATGCCAGGTTGCTAACCTATTATACCTATGGAACGATGCTGGTTGCCCTGGCCATGATGGTTTTCGGGATGGAAATTACAAAGCTTTTTGCAAGGCGGGTTGAGTATTTCGATGCCTGGTATATTTTCCCGTTCATAATTTATTCTATTGTTTTCGGGATGATGAAAGATGTTGTCACTACCGGGCTGAGCATTTCCAAGAAAACGAAAGTAATTGCCTTTACGGTTATTGTTACGGCAGTTTTAAATTTAGTTCTTAATATTGTACTTATCCGTTTGTGGGGTAACCAGGGAGCAGCACTTTCAAAAATGCTGTCGATGTTGGTTTTCTTTGCGCTAACCCTGTATTATGCTCAAAGAAATTACCCTATTTCTTACGAGATGAAACGGATTGCAATAATGCTTATAATTGCAGCCGGGTTGTACGGGATATCGGTATTTTTCAATTCGTGGGATTTAATTCCACGTCTGGCTGCCAAATCAATTGTTATCTTGTCCTATCCGTTTGTGTTGTTCCTGTTCAGGTTTTATAATCCTGTTGAACTCTCAGTGCTGCATAGCGGATGGAACAAATGGAGCAATCCCGCAGAATTTAAACAGAATATACTTCGATTGATTAAAAAGTAAATTGACTATGAGGAAAATGCAGAATATTGTTTTTCTGGGCGCCGGTGCTATTGGCACAGCATTAGGCAATTCCCTGGCTGTTCGACAGAATTTGAATGTCAGCTTATTATCCATTGAAACAGATGTGGTCGAAACGATAACCACATCACATATTAACCAGAAATATTTCCCGAATATCCGCCTGACCCATGAATTGAAAGCTACTACGGATCAGAATATTCTGAAAGACGCTGACGTGGTTTTTATTGCCATCCCATCTGTAGCTGTAGTTGATTACATGCATGTTATCAGGTTATTACTTCCTGAAAAAGCCATATTGGTGAATCTTGCAAAAGGATTCGGTTGCCACGATCAGATTATTTCACACTGCCTTGCTGAGCATCTTCCTAACCCGGTTTGCGCGCTTAAGGGACCTTCCTTTGCCCGCGAAATTGTAAATAATAGTCCAACTGCTTTTACCCTGGCATCGACCGATGGTGAGCTCTGCAAATTGCTGGAGCCTTTGTTTGATGAGACCAACATATTTATTGACACAACAACTGATCTTCTGGGAGTTGAAATTGTCAGTATTCTGAAAAATATTTATGCCATCCTGATTGGAATCGTAGACGCTCATTTTAACTCGCCTAATCTCAGGTTTATGATGTTTACCAGGGCTTTTAACGAAATGCGCAAGATACTGATTCATTTTGGCGGTCATGAGGAAACCATGTTCCACTATTGCGGTATAGGCGATTTCGGACTAACAGCCCTCAACGACCTGAGTCGCAACCGTACACTTGGATTGCTTATCGGCAAAGGTTTTTTTAATGAAGGTATTCCCAATAAAGTAGTTCTCGAAGGCCGGATTGCCATGAGTATTATTCTTAAAAAATTATCGGAAAGCGATTTGCCCGAAAGCGGGTATCATATGATGCTGCAACTCGATAAAGTATTTGCAGGCGATACGGATATTGCTGAGTTTGTGAATAAGTTGATTAATGAGAGGTATTGATTGGGATGGCTAATGTCGGATAATTATTTAAATAAGCTAATTTTAAATTGATAAATTGTGGTATTCAAGGATAGCAATACTTTTATCTGGGATCGAATATCAAATTGTAACAACAGTTTATAGCTTTTATATTTTTAAATGAAAATATTTCATCAGAGTATTGTTTTACTTTAAAGAGTATTTATTTTACTTTAAACAGGATGAATAATGAGAAAATATATGAAATAGAAAAAAAATATTACTAATGTATTTTGCATTTGTTTTTTATGCTAATTTTAGTGATTACTTAGTGATTCGAATTTTAAAATGTATTTATGAGAAGATTCTACTTATTAGCAGGTTTCCTGATTATAAATTTATTGGTTTTAAGTCAAGTCGCAAATTTCACTATTCCAGATACAGTCTGTGTAAATCAGAGCATATTTGCTCAAAACATGTCAACTGGTGGCACATCTTATTATTGGAATTTCTGCTCTGGTAACTTATCTTCAACACCTGTTGGGCTAAATATGGGAAATCTTGGGCCATTTGATCGCCCCGTATATTCATCTATTGCGAAGGATGAAGATAATTATTTTGTTTTCATATCTAATAATATTGATGGTAGAATTATAAGACTTGCTTTTGGTAATAACCTAACAAACACACCTATAGCTACAAATCTTGGGAATATGGGTGTTTTACAAACTGGTGCCGAAGGGATTCAAATAAAGAAAGATGTTTTAACAGGTAATTGGTTTGGATTGATTGTAATTGGTGGAACAGTTAATAATTTAGTCAGGTTGAGTTTTGGTAGTAGTTTAAATAATATTCCTGTAGCTTCTAATTTATTCAATATTGATAATTTAATGGATTATCCGCATACTATTTATACCTTTTATGAAAATGGCAATTGGTATAGTTTGATCGGCAATTATTATAATAATACACTTATCCGAATGAACTTTGGCAATAGCTTAGCCAATTTACCCCATGCAACCAGTCTCGGTAATGTCGGAAACCTTAACGGCCCTGTAGGCTTCTACCCTGTGGAAGAGAGTGGAATATGGTACCTCTTCGTTGTAAACCGAAATAGTAATAGTTTATCGCGTCTAAATTTCGGTAGTTCTTTAATAAATGCACCAACCGGGATTAATTTAGGAAACGTTCACGGTACTATTGACCTTCCAAGATCAATAACTGTTATCAGAGATTGTGGAAAGGTTTATGGCTTCGTTGTTAATGAAAGCACAAATGACATTGTAAGATTAACCTTTCCGAATGGTTTGTTAAGTACTCCAGAAGGAACTTCATTAGGAAACATAGCAAACTTTTCATTCCCTCATCATATTTCTGAGCTATTTAGGGTTGGAGATTCTTTGTATACCTTCATTATGAACGTTAACAATAATACAATTTCAAGACTATGTTTTGCCAGTTGTAATAATTCTTCAATTCCATCTTCAAATCTTCAGAATCCACCTTCCTTCTCTTATAATACTCCCGGCATTTATAACATTAGCCTGGTTGTTAACGAAGGTTCGCCTTCACAATCAAATATTTGCAAAGATATTTATGTGAAAGGTTCTACTCTACCTACAGTTACTGGAGATACTAGCTTATGCGTGGGTGATCCATTAAATCTGATTTCAACTGAGAGTATAGGTGATTCTTTTTTATGGACAGGTCCAAACGGATTTTTCTCTACAAGCCGGAATTTGATAATCCCAAGTGTTAATTTAAATAATGCCGGTAAATACACCCTTACAGTAAGTGGTTGTGCAAATGCGGTAGTTGATAAGCTCGTAAGTGTTGCTGTAAATCCAACTGTTACAGGTGATGCTTTCATTTGCTTTGGCGATACTTTACATCTGAGCGCAAGCTCTTCTCCGGCTAATGCCTATTTATGGACAGGCCCTGATGGATTTACATCAACTAGTCAAAATATATCAATTCCTAATGCTGGTCAGAACAACTCGGGTAATTATACCCTTACTGTTAGTGGTTGTTTAAATCCAGCTTTCAGCAGTTTGGTTATAGTTGCCACAAATCCTACAATAATTGGTGATACAACAATCTGTGATGGAGGTACATTAAATTTGAGTTCTAATGCTGCTCCTGGAAATACCTATCTGTGGACTGGTCCGAATGGTTACACTTCAACAAGTCAGAATTTAACTATTACTGGTATAACTATCAATGATGCTGGAGTTTATACTCTTCATTTAGGTGGTTGTGCCAATGTAGCATCAACTAGGATTGTTAATGTTATATCTAGACCTACAGTTTTAGGTGATACTTCGGTATGTGAAGGAGACACTCTTCGTTTGATTTCAAGCGCTACTACAGGTAATTCTTATTTATGGACTGGTCCAAATGGTTTTTCATCAACAAGTCAAAACTTATCAATCCCAAATGTTTCCGTCAGTAATTCAGGTGCATATGCCTTGATGATAAATGGATGTATAAGTGCCTCATTTTACAGTACAGTTAAAATATCCACAAATCCGGCAATAACTGGTGATACAAATGTTTGTGTTGGGGAAGTATTAAGTTTGAGCTCAAATTCTACTTCTGGAGATACATTTCTGTGGTCTGGACCGAACGGTTTCACTTCTACTAGTCAAATTCTAACAATTCCAGTCATATCTGCCATTAATGAAGGTGAATATACGCTTACATTGAGTGGATGTCCAAATGTGGAGGCAAAAAAAATAGTTAATGTTTTAACCAGTCCCACTGTTTCGGGTGATACTTCAATATGTGTTGGCGATACATTACATTTGATTTCTAGTGCTGCTCATGTTGATTCTTTCTTGTGGACAGGCCCAAATGGTTATTCCTCTGTAAACCCAGATTTGGTTATTTTAAATTTTAGTGAAAATCAGGTTGGCAGATATACTTTTACATTTGGTGGTTGCACGAATGCATCAGTTAATAAAATCATTAGTATTGCTCCAAACCCATTAGTAAACTTGGGTAATGATACAATTATTTGTCAGGGATCAATACTAATTTTAAATGCAGGTAATTCCGGTAGTAAATATGAATGGAATACCGGGGAAAGCTCACAAACAATAACTATCGAAAAACCAGGAACTTTTTCAGTAAATGTATCAAAAGGTTTGTGTAGTGCCAATGATGATATTTTTATTGATAATTGTGGATCTGAACTTTGGTTTCCTAATGTTTTCACACCTAATAAAGATGGACTAAATGACCGATTCAGACCCGTAAGCTTAAGAGTAATAGGATCATTTCAAATTCTCATTTTTAACAGGTGGGGACAGCAGTTGTATGAGTCAAACGATCCTTATACCGGTTGGGACGGAACTTATAATGGAAACATGTGCCCTGATGGTGTCTATTATTATATTGCTGAATATATTTTAGGTAGTCAGAGTACCTCTTCAAATCAGAACTTTAAGCGTGGGGCTATAACTCTTTTAAGGTAGATTTCCTGCTAATTTAGATTCCTGCCTTCTATTTGTAAATTTTCTAGTGATCGTAAAATTGAATTCAAATTGCCTGAAAATATGCATGAATGATATAATGAAACAGGTTGGTTCTTCAAATATTAGTTATAGATTTTAAGTGTATATTAGATTTGCTTAACAAATCTTTAAATAATGCGACAGCCTCATTCCTGTAAAAAATGTATACCATCAGGTAAGAGAAAACCATTTGCACCAGTCTGATTAAATCCAGATTACTTTCAGTAACAAAGTATTCACTGAAAATGATAACTAATGTAACTATAAGTGGCAACCAGATAAATTTAAAAACATTGAATTCATAATTAAAGAATTTCCGTGAGGCAAGGAATAACAGAAGGTTTTGAATCACCTTGGTGATGAAATTAGCCGCTACGGCTCCCCATATGCCAAAATGTTTTATTAGCACAACAGAAATAATGATTTGAAGAAAGGCCGTGATCAGATACATTTTAGGTAAAACACTGGTCTTTTTAAAAAGGTAAATAGGAGTAAGAAAATAATTATATAAACCTCTGGATGCAAAACCAATATTTAGCATCGCAAGGAAGATGAAACTAGCTTCATAGTCTTTACTGATCAATAGTGGTAAAAAGAGAGGGATAAAGAATGTAGAAGCTGGTATAACAATGAGTGCAAAAGCATTAAATCCACTAAAATACTTATTGAGTTCCGGTGTTGATCCTGTTAGCTTTTTATCGGTAATCAGTCCAAAAACTTTTGGAATAATGGCGCTGCTCATACCATTCAACAAAAATTCAACTAAAAGAGTGAGTTGTAGTACAAGGCCGAAAATAGCTACATCATTTAAAGTCATGAAGTACTTCATAATAAAAGGATATATGTTTGAAATACTCCAGGAAATCAATAAGAATAAAAGAACCGGCAATGAAAAGTGAAGCGTTTGTTTTAATTCTTTTCCTAATGAAATGCGTAAAGGAAATTCAACCGAGAATGAAAAAAACGCAATAATAAAAATAACGATTCCTGATAACATTCTGCCCCACATAGGGCCTGTAAGTGTTAAAGGATACAGAAATAAGCCCGATAAGGAAAAGCCTAAAGTTGCAATGAAATTAATTGAATTCACTAAAGCAAATCTTGTTGCCCGTTGCTGATTTATAAGTAAGTTGGTATATGTTTTAAAATAGCTGTTACAAAACGCAGTAATGATAGCCATAAATCCGTAGGGATAGAAAAATATATCCTTCGACTGAAACACTAATTTGAAAATGCTTTCACCGGTCAGGCTGAAAATGGCTATTATTATTATTCCCCAAAGTACTAAATAACCTGTAAGGGCACCAATTTTTGATTTGTTAATCAGCTTATCATGCTTATTTTCGAAATAACTGACTCCTATATATGTATCCAACCCAAGATTTATAAGGGTTTGAACGAAAAGAGTGAAACTTATATAAATAATAAATGCTCCAAAATCAGGTTTGCTGATATAATTTACATTAGTATAAAAAAGCAGTAAAATGAAACCCGATACCATTGGAAGCGCACCAAAAATAGTATAGATTAAGGATGATTTTATCAGGTTTTTCGATATCATTATTTAAATTATGTTCAATAATGTTTGGCAAAAATAGCGAACTATAGCACACTTACGGTTTTCCTTTTCTACTTTTGTGTTTTTAACAAGTAAAAATCTATGTCAATTTCGTTGGAAGTAGTAATTATTGCCCGGGAGAACTCAAAAAACTTAAATGCGTTTTTAGTCTCTGTTTTGTCACAAAGCAGATTGCCATCAAAAGTGTCACTCATTGGTGAAGATCATCTTATTAATGAGTATGAATCATTTAGTCCTGATTTCGCATCCAGAAATATTGACTTTAAGATTATCCCGTCCGTTTCACATTCGTCATTTCAGAAAAATATTGGGATAAAAAATATGTCTTGTGATTATGTTTTTTTTGCCGAAGGAAACATTAAACTTGATAATTTATATTTTGAAGAAGCATTAAAATTGCTCAACAGTGACTCTTCGAAAAAGATCGGTGGCATAACAGGTTGCCAGGCTGATTATAAACACAGGAAAAATTCTTTGGTTGAATTTCTGAACAGGTGTTTTTACCTGCCGAATAATTCAAATGGTGAAATTCTGAAATCCGGTTTCGGAAATAAAATTGATTATTCTGAAATGAAGGCAGGTGAAATTGATTGGCTGCCTAAAACCAATATGTTTTTTCGAAAAGAAGTGTTTGATTTTGATTGGTTTGACGAAAATCTGAAAAACAACTCATGTTTTGATGATTTGGATTTTTCAATCAGAATATCGAAAAAGTACAAACTCTTCTATTTGCCAGGTGCTATATTTACCGATTTTGATTTTGCCACGATAGCAAATTTAAAGGAAGAGTTATATCTGAAAATCACCAATTTCCATTACATTTTCAAAAAGAATTTCAGAGCAGGAATCAATTCCAGGCTGGCACATTATTTATCATTAAAAGGATTAATTCTCAAAACAATATTTTGTAAAAAATCTTTTAAAGCACTCTCTGGAGCGTTAAAAGGATTTGCCGAGATTATCTTTTTGCGGAATTACACTTTGCCTTTATATCTTGAGCGTCTGGATTATTCTGATTTCAGGCAGCCTTCTATTGCAGAGCACTTTGTGAGATATGAATACGCTGCAAAGTTTTGTGAAGGCAAAATAGTGTTGGATTGTGCCAGTGGTGAAGGTATAGGGGTCAATATTCTTTGTAAAACTGCAAAAACCGTTTATGGTGTGGATATTGATGAAAATACTTTCAAAACAGCAAGAAAAAATATCAAATATAACAACGCTATTCTTAATCATGGTTCCGCTACAGAACTTCCATTTAACGATGATTATTTTGATGTAATAACCAGCATGGAGACATTAGAACATATTCCTCAAAAACTTCAGGAAAAATGTATAGAGGAATTTCACCGCGTTCTTAAACCTGGTGGGAAACTAATTATTTCAACACCCAATAAAAGTGTATTAAATCCAAATGGAATTGCCCCAAAAAATTATTTTCATTTGTGGGAATTGACTCATACCGAATTTGTTGATATTTTACTCCGGCATTTTAAAACTATTGAAACGAATGGACTTTTCAACCCTATAAGACAACAAATAAATACGGTTGTTAATGTAAATCCGGAAATAAAAACGAGATTATCGCTGAAGAAAAAAATAATGCTGATTTTGCCGTTCTGGATTAAGAACGTAATATCTATGCTTTTGTATAAACGAAAAATTTATCCTCTAAAGTCAGAATATATTATAGCAACAGAACATTTTGAATATTCTAATAATATGGTCTTTGTTGCCTCAAAATAGGTGGATATGGTAAATAAACCAGTAATTGTTACAATAATTACCCCAACCTTTAATCATGCTGGTTTTATTGCCGAATGTATTCAGTCGGCTTTAAGCCAGACATTTACAGATTGGGAGATGCTGATAATCAATGATGGAAGCACCGATCAAACCGCTGAAATCGCTGCCCGCTATGCCGCCGCTGATCCAAGAATCACCTTGTTTAACCAACAGAACATCGGAATATTCAGGCTTGCCGAAAGTTACAATTTGGCGCTTCAACACGCAAAGGGCAAGTATATTACCATTCTCGAAGGCGACGATATATGGGAAACCGACAAACTGAGCCGGCAGGTTGCAGCACTTGAAAGCAATCCATTGGCTGTTATGGCCTGGAGCAGTGCCCGGCAGGTGAATATTGATCAAAGCCAGGTTTTTGAAGTTTCTCCTGAACTAAAACCTGAGGATATCAAATTATTTACAAATAATCCTGTAGGTAGTTTCCTGGATATCCTATTATTCAGGAACTGCATTCCGGCACTAACAGCTTGCATCAGAAAAGAAGCTCTAGAGAAGATTGGCGGTTTTCAGCAGGGTTACGGATTGCCCTTGGTTGATTTGCCCACCTGGCAACTGCTAAGCACACTGGGAGCGTTTGTTTACGATCCTGAACCAACCGGCCGATGGCGCGTATATCCCGGGCAAACGACAAAAACGCATCTTGTGAAAATATTTTCAGGATTTTATGCGCTTTCGCTGGATAATTTCAGGAAATTCTCTTCTGATCCTTCATTGTCATTTTCCGTAAAGCAAAAAGCCATAAAAATCCATTTTGATAAGGTAATGATTATGGCCTATGCAAGAGAAGGCCGCTACCTTTTGATTAAAAAGCAGTATAAAGAAGCCCGGAAAAGGTATATTAAAGCCATCTTTTCAAAAGGAGGAGAGTATGTATGGAAACTCCGGGCCCTGGTTGGACTTTTCCTGAGTTTGTTTCACCTTGATGTGGAAGGATTGGCTAAGTTTCTTAATCGGCCAAGCTACAAAAACTGATTTTAGCCAGTTATACTTCGTATGGCAGCGATCAGCTTTTCTTCCCTTTGTTTCATCGAAAAATGTTCCAGCGTATGGATTCGGGCTTTCGCTCCTGTATTTAGTGTAAACGCCTTTATTAGAGCTTCCGACAACTCATTGATATCTCTCTTGTAAACAAGTACGCCGGTATCGGCAATCGCATCGGGAATACCGTTTACATCCGAACCTACCGGTATACACTCGCATAACATGGCTTCGCCCAGGCTGACCGGCATTCCTTCGGTAATTGATACTTGCAGATACACAGTTGCTTTATTAAAATAATCCACAAGGATTTCGTCAGGGCAGAAAGATGGAATTATTTTGAGGTTTTTGATTTCTGATACTTTGTACTTTTCTTCAATCCATGCAAGATATGCCTTTTTTACGCCAATCAGAACAAACTCTTTATCAGCATGCAAGCGTGATAAATTTATAAAAAGATCAAATCCTTTATTGTAAAAGTCCGCCTCTTTATTCATGGTTCCTACCGTCAGAACAAGATTTGGTATTTTTTTAATCTCCGGATTCCGGTCAATACGCGAAAAGTCGATTCCATTCGGAACAACAATTATTTCTCCTTTTATATCTTTCACATAATGACGTATTCCGTCAATATGCGGATTATCAGCATTATAGAAATAGTTTTCGTGGTAAATCAGCGAAGCGTGATTGGGGAGTATTAAAGCCGCGTTACGCAAAGCATATTTTACGCACCATCCTCTGAAACTTTTCAAATACACTCCTTTGCCTAACTCCTTGTAACAAATTGCTTCCTGTCCGCCGGCAATAACGACGGATTTTTTTCCGGATATTCGTGCAATCAGTACCATTACCGCGGCATGGTAATCGCCAAACCAGCAAACGAAAACTTCACTTTTACCAGCCCTGCCAATGAGAAAGAATGCCAGTGAAAACAAATCAAGGAAGAATTTCCATTTCCTGCCCGATTGTTTTACCAGAAAAGGAATTACGTGGTAATACTTTTCAAGCAATTTCTGATCGGAAACAATAAACGACGAATTAGCCGGCTTTATATAAAGAAGTGTTTTTTGTTTTTCCATCAACAAGGCTGTAAGGTTATAAACTCTCTTTGTATTCTTCAATGCACTTCCTGATTCCTTCTTCGAAAGTGGTACCTGGTTCCCACGAAAGTTGGTTTTTTATTTTCGAGATACCGGCATATACATCCCATGTTTCATTTTTACGTTCTTCGCCTTTAGCTGAATAGGGTTTATTAATTCCTGATTCCCTGAGAATTGTTTTTATGATTTCCTCAACACTTACCGAATAGCCAGTTCCGATATTGTAAATGTCGAAATTTGGCTGGTCAAAACTTAAGCGGATGGCTTTAATAAAATCATCGATAAATAAAAAGTCCCGTTTCGGCCTGAGATCCATCACTTCGATAGATTCAACAGAAGGGTCAAACGTTTGTTGTATAATTTTAGGGATCAGGAAAATCGGATTCTGACCTGGCCCGTATACATTTACCGGTCTGAAAACGGTTACAGGAAAATTAAAAGTATTGGAATAATACCTGCAGGCTTCCTCGGCGAGTAATTTGCTGTGATTGTAAGGACTTAATGGGCTGATAGGATGATTTTCATCCACCGGCAAATATTGAGGCGTTCCGTAAACATAAGAGCTTATGTACGTAAGCGGACAGTTCATTTTCCTGCATAATTCCAGCAGGTTAATGGTTCCGATAACGTTAGTCTGGTAAAATGATTTTGTATCGTCCCAGCTTGCCGGAACAAATATCATGGATGCCAGGTGAATTACATGATCAAGTTCGGCATAATTGAAATCGTAAGTTGAAATGTCACCAATAGAACGGTCAAATTCTTCTACAATAAAACCATCGTTATGCAGTGATTTAACCAGTCTTCTCCCGATAAATCCGTCGCTTCCGGTAACTAACACATGTTTCGCTGTTTTTATTCCCATGGCATCAGTTTTTCTTTCAGGAGTTCCAGTTCATCAATAGCTTGTATATAATCATCCGGACGACCGATATCGAGCCAATAGCCTGGATGCCTGTGGATAAGAACTTCCTGCTTTTTTGCAATAAGGGCAAGCATCAGGTGGTCAAAACCATAGGCAACGTTTTCCGGAATATGGTTTAAAATTTCCCGGTTAGCCATATAAATTCCCATGCTTACGGTGTAATCATTTTTTGGCTTTTCGACAAAACCCGTTAATATATCGTCGTTATTCGAAAATAAAACACCGTATTCACTGACTTCCGTCCGGCTAAAAGCTGAAATGGAAAATAGCTTGCCGTTATTCTTATGAAAATTGTAAAACCAATCGAAATCAAGATCAGTCAGAACATCTCCATTCATAATCAGGAAATCCTCAGGCAGATCATGTATCAGTTTTAATGGTCCCATGGTACTCAAAGGCTTATCCTCGAAGGAATAATCTATTTTGATATTCCATTTTGACCCATCACCAAAAAACGCTTTAATGATCTCAGCCTGGTGGTTCACCGTTAATGTAATATGCTCAAAACCATAAAATGCCAGCTGGCGGATAATGATTTCCAAAACCGGGTAATCTCCTATTGGCATAAGCGGTTTTGGAAGAACCACGGTATATGGACGTAATCTTGTTCCTTTTCCACCCGCCAGTATTACAGCTCTTTTATACATTATAACTATCAGATTTGTATTTACTTAGATTATTCTTGTCCCGGAGCAATGATAGAATCCAGAATGCCTGCAATTTTTTGGGTAAGTGCTTTTCGCGAATATTTTGTTTGGTTACCGGTATTGCTCTCGAGCCGTTGTTCGCTGTATTTGGTAAAATATCCGGTCAAAACCCGACGCATTTCTTCTTCATTTTCATAACCGGCTGTTTGTCCGGCATCAGCTTCCTGAAGGATAACGGCGGCTTCACCATCTTCAGGTCCAATGCTCAGTATTGGCCTTCCCGATCCAAGGTATTCAAAAATCTTACCTGTCAGAATTCCTTTAGCGTTAGGCGTGTTGTTGATAAGAAGCAATAGCACCTGTGATTTCCGGATTTCATGCATTACATCCTGGTGCGGCATATATTCAATGCGGGATAAATAGGCAGTCAATCCGTTTTCTTCGATACTTTTCAAAACGCCAATATCCACTTTGCCGACAAGTTTAATCTGCAATTTGTTGGCAAATTCAGGATTTACTTTTACTATTTCAGAAAGCACCTTCCAAAGTTTAATTGGATTTCTGGAAGTGTTTATACTTCCAATATGAGCAATCGTGAATTTTGAATCCAATTCATGCCGGGGTAACGGGCTGATATCCTCTTCATCATACCCATTAGTTACCAGTTTATAATCCCGTTTTACAATCCCGTTAAACTCATCTGCCATATCCTGGCTTACAACAGTAACAGCAGTGGCCAAAGAGAGTACTTTTTTTTCAAGATTATGATGAATCCTGTCGGCTAGCGAAGTAAGTTTAAGCTGATGATAAAAATCAATTCCTGTCCATGGATCGCGGAAATCAGCTAACCAGGGAATATGAAGTTTTTTATGAATCTGCCATGCAATCAAATGCATTGAATGTGGTGGGCCGGTTGAAACAATTGCATCTACAGGATTAGCGCACAGGTAATCATTCAGGAATCTTACAGAAGGACGAATCCAGAAACGTCGCGCGTCAGGAATGAAAAAATTACCTCTCAGCCAAACAGCGATGCCTTCGGCTATACCGGGTTTTTCTTTTTCCTGCAGAAATCCGGCATTTACCTTTTCGCCGGGCTTCATGCCTACAAAACGTTTGTAAACAGAGTACGGTTCGATAATGGGTCTTTTAATAACCGAAATTCCTTCAGGAATATCCTTTTCAAGCGAATTGTCAATTGCCGGCGCTTCAAGGTTTTCCGGAGTATAAATAACCGGCTCCCATCCAAATTCTCTCAGGTATTTGCTGAATTTAAGCCATCGCTGTACGCCTGCGCCCCCGCTGGGAGGCCAGTAATACGTGATTATCAGTACTTTTCGTGCGCCTGGAGTGCTCATGACTCAGACCTTATGCCTTTGGGCTGGTTTCGTACCTGCGTTTCAGCATGAATCCAATGCTTCCTAAAGCTAATAAAACCAGGAGTATAGATGAGGCGTACGATATTTTTTCACCTGTTTTATAAACCTGTGGTTCAAATTTATACTCAATGGTATGAGTACCTGCCGGAACTATCATGGCCCTAAGCACGTAATTGGCACGGAAGTAAGGCGCTGGTTTCCCGTCAATAAAAGCATTCCAACCCTTTTCGTAGTATATTTCCGAGAGAACTGCCAGTTGCTCTTTGCTGGTTTCTGATTTGTAGGTAAGATGGTTAGGTTTGTAATCAGTAAGCTCTATAGTAGCCAGTGAATCTTTGCTGATCATATGCCCTTTAACCTGGTCTTCAAATCGTTTATCGTAAACTGCTGTCTCAGAAGGAACAAAGTCGGTGAGTGCACCAATTTCCTCATCTGCATTATTTACCATATGCGCATTATTTACAAACCAAGCATTGCCCATTGCCTGCATATTGATCTGCATCTGTGGTTGCCCGCCTTTTTCATCAGGAACGATAAAATACTTGGTATTCAGCATATTGTAAACATTCATGTTGCCTTTAGCTAGCTGGTTGTCAATCAACTCCTGGTAGCGGCGTAGTTTAGCGCCGTGATAACCTCCGAGTGATTTATGGAAATAGGAAGTACTGGCATCAGCAAACGGATTCCCTACAGACTGGTTAAATACCCTGAAATTCGGATCTTTATCTTTCATGATTACCTGGTCGGCAAGTGTAGGTTGAAAAGGAACAGCCGCAACGCGTTTACTGACAAAACTATCGTTGTTTACATAACGTCGGTTTACCGACCACATATCAATCAATACCAGCAAAATCAAAGCAGTGAAGAAAACCGGTTTCTTGATTTTTTGATTGATCATAGCCCATATCGCAGCACCTGCGAGAAGAATGAATGCCAGCGACCGGAATGCATCAGCGCTTAAAATGGCAGCACGGTCTTCGCGTAAAGCGGCCATAAGCCAGTCAGGGAAATAGGATTTGTATTGTTCATCGGCAGGAGAAATGAAATCAAACAGGCTGCTGCCAAACAAAGCAAAGAATAATGAAATTCCTCCGGCAATTCCAAGTGAATAATAAAGGTATTTCAATAATTTTTTCTTGTCAACTTCGCCGGAAAATGCTTTCTGCAAACCTAAGACGGCGAGTAACGGAATGCATAACTCGGCTATTACAAGAGTCATTGAAACAGCCCTGAATTTATTATAACCCGGAACATAGTGCATGAAAAAATCAGTAAAAGGCATAAGGTTTTTCCCCCAGGCCAATAGTATTGATAGTATAGTTGCAGCTAACAGCCACCATTTATATTTGTTGTCAACCACAAACAACGCAAAAACAAACAGGAACATAATAATTGCTCCTATGTAAACAGGACCTGAAACTCCTGGTTGGGTTCCCCAATAGAGAGGTAGCGCTTTAATTATTTTATTGGCCTGGGTGTCATCTATGTTGTTTGCTTTGAGCGCTTTATATGTGTTTGATGTTTCTGATAACGCGCCTTGTGATGATCCTCCGTTAAAGTTTGGAATAAGCATTGTAAAGGTTTCCATTTTGCCATAACTCCAGCCCGTTGCGTAATCTTTATCCAGGCCACTGGTCCGGTTTGATTTTTCGGAGGTTAGTTCGGTTTTACCGCGAATGGTCTCTTTCCCGTATTCATAGGTTGCCCATATGCTCGTGATGTTGGTTAACAGGGCAAAAATGGATGCTATCAGTAATACTCCGGTAGCTTTTGCAAAGACGGGAAGTTTTTTCTCCCTGATACTGCTTATTAATTCGGTAACAACAAACACACCGGCTATCATCATCAGGTAATAGGTTATCTGGAGGTGGTTTGTTAACAACTCAAGCGAAAGCGCGATGGCTGCCATTATCCCGCCTGCCAGGTAGCGGCCGCGGTAGGTAAGAATAATACCTGCCAACACCGGCGCCATATAACCAATAGCATGGGCTTTACTGTTGTGCCCGGCTTCGAAAATGATAAACAGATACGAAGAAAACGCAAAAGCGATTGCCCCGGCTATCGCCAGCCATTTATCGACTTTCAGAACCAGGAGTAAGATAAAGAATCCTATCATATAAAGGAAAACCATTCCTGCAGGTTGTGGGAGATACAATTGCATCAGTTGATCGAGGTAACGCAGCACATTCCCTTTATATTGAACCGATATCTGGTAAGCAGGCATCCCGCCGAACATACTGTTCGTCCATAAGGCTTCCTGGCCGGTTGCGTCGCGGAAATCAGAAATTTCTTTCGACATACCCAGGAATTGTGTGATATCTGACTGTTTCATCTTTTTACCTTCAAGCAGCGGGCTGAAATAGGCAATTGAAATAACAACAAATATTACAACTGCTGAAAGATAGGGGAGAACCTGTTTGAAACGGATGTTCTTCATGGGAATGGCTTTAATGTTGGTTTTAGTGTATAAAATGGACAGTCAATTATTTAATTTCTTCGTAGTCAACGTATTCGCCATCATCAGGATGTTGGCTGTTTTTTTTATCCTTTTCAACAAATTTGATCGAGACTTCACCTTCTTTTTTTTTGTTCATTTCTTCCTGCGAACGTATGTTCTCTTCTGTAAATTGTTTCTGGAAGTCATTAACATATTTACGCATTACCCTTGGCAGAATGTATCGCATGAGAAAGGAAAACACATAGTAAATAATCAGAATTATCAGAATAATTACTAGCGCTTTTGGAAGATTCGCTTCTTGAATAATGAAGTTCATTGTATTTTAAAAAGAGGGGCTAAATTACTGTTTTTTCCTGAATTGGATGTGGCTGGATTCGGGTTAGATGAAATTTTGATGGCATCAGATTAAAAAAAAATCAAAAAAGGCAATATTGCTTGCTTGTACAGGAAATATTGCCTATTTTTGTGATGCAAATATTAGTTTAATGAAAGGCAAAAAAAATCAAATTGAAGAACCATCTGTTTTATATGAGATCCCTGGCCAGATATCTGACACAGATGTATTGAATTTTCTTCAAACAAAAGATGTTAACTGGAAGCATGTAAAGACTATTAAATCACTTACTAACTTCAACGACGAGGTTATTTCGGATTGGTTAAATATTAGTGTGCGTACCTTCCGGTCTTACCGGCAACCCGAAAATAAATTTAAGGAAAATACCAAGGAGCAAATCATTCTATTGTTATCACTTATTAATCATGGGATTAAAGTGTTTGGATCTTCCAAAGAATTTGACAAATGGCTTCATAGCGAAAACTTTTATTTTGATGGCAAAACTCCGAATGTGTTTTTAAATACGGTTACAGGAATACGGTTTGTTGACGACAGTTTAACCGCTATGGAATATGGTGATAACGTGTGATTTAAATTATGGAAGTATTCCGAATTTGTAAAGAAGAGTACTCTGGACTGATAAAAGCATCAGGTAGTGCCAACAGGTGGAACGTTCAGGGACATAATGTTATTTATGCCGGATCGTCAAGGTCATTGTCTACGCTCGAATTGGTTGTTCGGCGGGCATCCATTATCCCGGTCCTTAATTATAAGGTTATGGTGATTTCTGTTCCGGATGATGATAATATAATTACACAAGTCCACAGCAGCGGATTGCCCCAAAACTGGAGGACATTAGCAGCATACTCAAGGCTGCAGGAAATCGGTTCAAAATGGTACACAACCCGAAAAACATTAATTTTAAAAGTTCCCTCTGCTGTTATTCCTTTCGAATATAATTATGTTTTGAACAGCGAACACCCGGATTTTAACCTGAACGTGAAACTGGTAAGGATTGAGGATTATTTTTGGGATAAAAGGTTGCTGTGAAAACTGTATTATGATTTGATTCAATCTTCTCTGATATAACTATACTTAAGGAAGTGCGCTAATTAGTATCTGCGGGGAATTAGATTAGGTATTTAATCAGTGAATACCACAAAAAGAAAAGGAGGCAGGCTTGAAAGCCTCCTCCGAATGCAATTATTCTATAAAATATTTTTGCGAAAGCAAAAGTACTGTCAGATGAAAATTACTTTCCTTCGTCAGAAGTAGTTAATTTCTTTCTTCCACGAGCTCTGCGGGCAGCTAAAACTCTACGTCCGTTAACAGTCGACATTCTTAGTCTGAATCCGTGTTTATTTTTTCTTTTCCTTACTGATGGTTGGAAAGTCCTCTTCATGATTGGTTGTTTTTAGGGGTGCAAAGGTAGGAAAAGTAAGCTAATATCCAAATGGTTTGTAAAAAAAATCCCTGCTTACTGCATTTTTAACAGAAAGCAAGGATTTTTAATGGAATTTAGGCAACTGCGCCTGCTTTTAAAGGTGCATCTTTCAGCGTATTAACTAAATAATTCCAGAATTTTTCGACCGAAGCGATATGCACTTTTTCGTCCGGTGAATGTGGGTAACGAATGGTTGGACCAAAGGAAATCATATCCCAGTTAGGATAAACACCGCCTAATAACCCGCATTCGAGGCCGGCATGAATAGCTTTTATCTCCGGAATACGACCATATAATTTCTGATATACTTCCTGCATAGTGATCAGGATGGCTGATTGCATATTGGGTTTCCAACCTGGATATGTTCCGTTAAGAACAACATCTGCTCCGGCCAATTCGAATACATCTTTTATCATTCCACCCAGGTCTTCCTGAGCTGAATCAACTGAACTGCGAAGTAAGCACTGGATGAGAATTTTACCGTCACCTGATTTCACACTGGCGAGGTTAGTTGATGTTTCTACCAGCCCGATCATATCATCGCTCATACGCATAACACCATTAGGACAGGCGTTGATGGCTTTCATCACTTTATCCAGAGAAGCAGCATCAATTAACGACTGAGGAGTTGAAGTTGCAGAAATGGTAAATTTTAAATCCGGTTCAGTTGCTGAAAGTTCGCTGCGATATGATTTTTCATAATCAGCAACACATTTTACCAGAGCATCAGCTTCTGAAGGAGGAACTGATACAACAGCAAAGGATTCACGTGGGATGGCATTGCGAAGACTACCGCCCTCGATAGAGGCTAAACGCAAACCATGTTCAACAACTGAATGCTGTAAAAAGCGGTTCATCAGTTTGTTGCTGTTGCCGCGTTGTAAAATAATTTCGAGTCCGGAGTGACCGCCTTTCAGTCCGGTGATAGCCAGTTTGAAAGAAGCTAATCCCTGTTGAACTGCTTCTTCTTTGTAAGTAAAAGATGCATTGGCGTTTGTTCCACCGGCGCAGCCCACATACAATTCACCTTCATCTTCTGAATCCAGGTTCAGGAGGATGTCTCCTTTTAATATTCCGCCTTTTAATCCAAAAGCTCCGGTCATGCCGGTTTCTTCATCACAGGTAAATAAGGCTTCAACCGGTCCGTGAACCAGGCTGGTGGCTTCCAGAACGGCCATTGCAGCAGCAACACCCATACCATTGTCAGCGCCAAGTGTAGTTCCGTTGGCTGTTACCCAGTCGCCATCAACATAGGCTTCGATTGGATCTTTTGCAAAATCGTGTGCTTTGTCGCTGTTTTTCTGCGGAACCATGTCAAGATGGGTTTGCAGAACAATTCCTTTGCGGTTTTCCATTCCAGCTGTTGCCGGTTTGCGGATGATAATGTTTCCGACTTCGTCCTTAATAGTTTCTAGGCCGAGATTTTTACCAAAATCAAACATAAATTGCTGAATACGATCTTCGTGATGCGAAGGACGCGGAATTTGTGTGAGGCTGTAAAAGTTCTTCCAAACAGCAGTGGGTTCCAGTTTAAAGATTTCTTTATTCATTAGTTTTTATATATTATAGTTTATGTTACAGTATTTCAGTGTGATATGGTTTAATTTGTTGTGGCTTATTGGTTCAGTTTTCTGAATTTTAGATATGTCAAAAGTAGTGAAAAAACTATGGTAGGAATATATATTACGATTTGATATGTTAAATCTTGTGAATTTTCACAAAGCAACATGAACCACTTTTTTCGTCTCGAAAAACTCCTCCTCAAAATAATTACTCAGGTTATAAACCTGGCATTTATTCTGTACTGGAGCAAGTTCAGTGACCAGATCACCACCTTTAAGATATAGGATTCCATTTTGCATAGTATTTCTGCTTTCTCTTTTTATTTTGTTTTCAATCCATTTAATAAAGTCAGGCAGTGTTGTAACAGCCCGGCTGACTACAAAATCAAATTTCCCTTTCACTTCCTCTGCCCGTGCCTTAATAGCTTCCACATTTTTAATGCCCGCAGCATCAGCAACTTCCTGAACAACCTTAATTTTCTTGCCTATTGAATCAATTAGAAGAAATTTAGTCTCCGGAAACAAAATAGCAAGCGGAATTCCAGGAAATCCTCCACCTGTTCCTACATCTATAACCTGAGCGCCGGAAGTAAATTGTATCACTTTTGCAATTCCTAACGAATGTAAAACATGCCGCTCGTAAAAATGTTCCATATCTTTTCGTGAAATCACATTTATCTTGCCATTCCAGTCAAGATACAATTCTTCTAACAGCCGAAATTTATCAAGTTGGTCATTGGTAAGGTCGGGAAAGTATTTCGTGATAAGCTCCATTTTGAGTTGTGTTTGCAGGCGCAAAAATATGATTCTTAATTCAATTGTTCTAGTATTCTATTTCCTTATTTTCCAATTCCCTAGTTCCCATTTTCCATTATGCCCATATTTTCCTCATCTTTGCAGAATGAGTCCTAAAATTCCATTAATAACTATTCTTGGCCCTACTGCCGTTGGGAAAACAACGTTTGCAGCTCATCTGGCTTCAGAACTAGATGCAGAAATCATAAGTGCTGATTCGCGCCAGGTTTTCAGAGGAATGGATATTGGAACAGGAAAAGACCTTGCAGATTATAGCGTAGAGGGTAAAATTATTCCAGCACATCTTATTGATATAGCTGAGCCTGGAACGGAATATAATGTTTTTCAGTTTCAACGGGATTTCCAGGTTGCCTGCGACACGATTATTGCAAAAGGGAAAACGCCATTATTATGCGGTGGAACGGGATTGTATCTCGAATCTGTGCTCCTGGGTTATAATCTTGTCGAAGTTCCGGAGAATGAAACACTAAGACTTCAATTAAATGAACTTACTAATGATGAATTAATAAATAGAATTTCATCCTATCGGCCACTTCATAATACAACAGATACGCTTGATCGGGAACGTCTGATAAGAGCCATTGAAATAGAAAGTTTCAAGCTTCAGAATAGAAACCAACAATTGGAAAACGATTTCAGTCATTCACCAGTTTTTGGAATCCGCTTTGATCGCAAAATTGTGCGTGAGCGAATTACAGCCAGGCTCACTCAACGATTGAATGAAGGAATGCTGGAAGAAATTCAACATTTACTTAATAGTGGTTTAACTAAAGATCAGCTTACGTTTTACGGTCTGGAATATAAATACGTGACACTGTACCTCACCGGTGAGCTGACGTATAATGAAATGTTCAGATTACTAAATACGGCTATTCATCAATTTGCCAAGAGGCAAATGACCTGGTTCAGGCGGATGGAAAATAAAGGGATAAAAATTTACTGGCTTGAAGGAGAAGAAGGATTACAAAAGAACCTCTACAAAGCAATAAATCAACTGAAATCAGAATAGTTTTTTAAATCAGAATTACAGAAATCCGTTCATTCTGAACTGAATTTTCATTCTTAGTTAAACATTTTCATTTTTTCAATGTTTATATATTGTCTAATCTTTTTATGAATACATTAAACATGAGTCACAATAAGCTCTTTAAAACAGTTTTTTTTAGTCTCTTCCTTTGCTTTTCTGTGGCTTTATCGGCCCAGACCGGTTCAATTAAAGGAAGAGTTTTTAACATTAAAAACAATGATCCACTTCCATTTACAAACATAATTATCAGTGGAACCACAATAGGTTCCGTTAGTGATTTGGATGGCAACTTCACTTTTACCGGTTTAAATCCGGGATATGTCAAGCTTGAGGCTTCGGCAATAGGTTTTGATAAAATAATGACTGAAGAAATTCTGGTCACAAATTCAAAAACTGCTTCGTTGGATATTCCAATGAAAGAAGTAGCTGTGCAAATCAGCGGCGTTGAAATTACCGCTTCGGTTTTCAAACGCGTTGAGGAAAGCCCGGTGTCTCTAAAATCCCTTGGAATTTCTCAGATCGAAAAAAGCCCTGGTTCAGGCCGTGATATTTCCAAAGTAATTCAATCGTTGCCAGGTGTAGCTTCATCTGTATCATTTCGAAACGATATTATTGTAAGGGGAGGCGGACCATCAGAAAATAAATTTCTACTCGATGGAATTGAAATCCCTAATCTCAACCACTTTGCAACCCAGGGAGCTTCTGGCGGGCCTGTCGGCATTATAAATACAGATTTTCTGCGCGACGTTGACTTTTATTCAGGAGCATTTCCAGCCAGTAAGGGAAATACATTAAGTTCAGTAATTGATATGAAACTTATTGATGGCAACCCTGATCGTATGGTTTACCGTGCAACCCTTGGCGCAAGCGAAACGGCGTTCAGTCTTAACGGTCCGGTCAGCGAAAAAACAAATGTTCTGTTTTCGGTAAGGAGATCATACCTGCAATTTCTTTTTAGTGCGATCGGGTTGCCGTTCCTTCCCACCTTCAGCGATTACACCATAAAAGTGAAAACCAAGTTCAATGTTCATAATGAACTGACTATAATTAGTATCGGAGCGCTTGACAAAAGTGTGCTTAATACAGGCATTAAAAACCCAACCGAAGAACAGCAATACATCCTTAATTACCTCCCATACAATAACCAGTGGAATTATGCCATCGGCGCTAACTACCGTCATTACCGCGATAATTCGTACAGTACACTGGTAATCAGTCGTAATATGTTGTATAACGAAGCATATAAGTATGAAAATAACGACGAGAGCAAAGCCAAGATACTGGATTATTCTTCCTACGAAACTGAGAATAAAATCAGGTACGAAGAAGTTGCCCGTAAAAATGGATACAAATTAACGTATGGTGCAGGAATGGAATATGCCAAATACAGCAATCGGACAAACCAGAAAGTTTTCATTCCATCAGGCGAGGATACCATTACTGAAATTAATTACTCTTCTGACCTGGATCTATTCAAATGGAATCTTTTCGGTCAAATCAGTAGAGGTTACCTGAATGAAAAGCTTATGCTTTCGCTGGGAGTCCGTTCTGATGCAAATAGTTATTCATCAGAAATGTCAAACTTGCTCGCCCAGTTTTCGCCCAGATTTTCAGCTTCCTATTCGCTTACCCCAAAGCTGATGTTAAATTTTAATGTCGGAAGGTATTTCCAGCTGCCGGCATATACAACAATGGGTTACAGGCTGCCCGATGGAGAATTGTTAAACAAAACCAATGGATTAAGATACATCCAGGCTGATCATATTGTGGCGGGTATCGATTTCAGGCGCAACGAAAAATCGAAAATCACGCTCGAAGGCTTCTATAAAATGTACAATTATTATCCTTTCTCGCTTCGCGATTCTGTTTCACTTGCCAGTAAAGGTGCTGATTTTGGAGTTTCAGGTGCCGAAGGTGTAATTCCTGATTCAAAAGGGAAAGCCTGGGGAGCTGAGTTATACTTTCGCGAAAAACTAAGCCGAATCTTTGATGTAACCGTTTCTTATACATGGGTTCGATCTTCATTTCAGGATAAACATGGCGATTTTATTCCATCGGCCTGGGATAACAGAAATATTCTGAATATTACAGCACTTGCCACACTTAAACGAAACTGGGATATCGGTATTAAATGGCGTTTTGTTGGCGGTGCACCTTATACTCCGTATGATTTCAACCGTTCATCATTAATGGAGGCATGGGATGCCAGCGGGCAGGGATACCTCGATTACAATCAGTATAATACGCAAAGGCTCACAGTTTTTCATCAGCTCGATTTAAGGATTGACAAAGAGTATTATTTTAAGAAATGGTCGCTCAACCTTTACCTTGATATTCAAAATCTGTATAACTTTAAAGCACGGCAACCCGATGTACTTGTCCAGATGCTGGATGCAAATGGTCAGCCTGTTATTAAAGATCCTTTGAATTATGAGCTAAAGTACTTGCCAAGCGAATCAGGGACAGTATTACCGACTATTGGAATAATTGTTGAAATTTAATCGGCTGATTTAGCGAACAGTATTCCCATATTCTTCATCAGGAAAGTAGCATTCAGGTTTTTGCAAACTCCATCATTTAGTTTATAATCGATAAGCATTTTATCGTTTTCAATCTGTATTTCGAAACAGAGGTTATTTACCTGTCCGGGGAAACGGCTTGCAAGTTCACCAAGCATTAAATCATGTGTCGCAAAAAGCCCGACAGACTTGTAATGAAGTAATTGCTCAATTAATGCAATTGATCCTGCTTGTTTGTCTTTGGAGTTGGTTCCTTTCAGAATCTCATCCAATAATATCAGTTTTTTCTTGCCGCTTTCCAGTTCATCAATAATTTGTTTCAGTCGTTTCAATTCGGCATAAAAATAGGATTCGTTTTTCACAAGCGAATCGCTGGTGCGGATACTGCTGTGAATCTGAATAGGGTAGAAGCTTAATTTTGATGCGCAAACCGGCGCTCCGGCCATAGCCAGTATATAGTTTACACCAATGGTTCTCAGAAAAGTGCTTTTTCCTGACATATTTGCGCCGGTAATAATTGCAAACTGGTTCCAGCCTTTTATTTCGATATCGTTTACTACACGCTGTTCTGCATCAATAAGCGGATGGCCTAAGTTTTCTGCTATAAATCCGAAATCATCGCTTAACAACTCAGGATAGACAAAATCCGGATTATTATATGCAAAATTGGCCAGGCTGCTTATGGCATCAATGGTGGCAATGGATTCAAACCAGTTTGGGACATTCTCCTGGTTTAGTTTTTTCCATTTTTCAACTTTAAGTAAGAGATGAAGGTTGAACATGAAAAGACCATTCAGAATTATCGAAACAAGTATGTTCAGATTTGAATCCATGTAGTTCAATATCACTGAAAGTTGGTGGATGGCTTTAGATGGGGTTTTGCCTTCTTCAGTCACCAGTTGTTTCTGAATATCAGTAAGATATTCGGATTTTAAATTTGTATTTTCTATCAGAAGCAGGCTCTGTGCAAACTTGTTAAGGATTTTAGTTTTTGATGTGATAATATTCTGAGTATGCATTGTTTGCTTTACATACAGAAATACGATTATCAGCTGCAATACAATCATAAATGACGGGAAAGCGATAATCCCTGCAATGGAAAGCAGAAGGGAAGTTAAAGTGATGGCCGGAAGTCCGTATGCAAGTATCATTACCAATTTCAGGTTTTTAACCGGACTTTCACTGCCAAGCCAGGTAGTCATTTCAGTTTTATCCGATTCATTGCTTTTTTCGTCGTGAAATATCAATTGGAGGTTCTGACGCAGCTCAACCATTTTAGCTAATTCTTTTACCGATTGCTGCCGTTCGGTTACCTTATCGCTTTGCCCGAATGCATTGCTGAAATATTCAGCAAGCCGGAGTTTTCCGAAAATAGTTGATGTTCGGTTTATAAACTGGAACAGTGATCCTTCGCCAAAAATATCCAGGTCGTGGGTATAATCATGCGTTTGGTCAATAAACTCGTTACCAGGATCAAATGACGTGTAATCACCGGCTAAGGCTTTCACTTCTTTCTCATTTATATGAATGAGAATCTGGATACGTTTTATATTTTTTTTCAGCCTGCTGTCGAGTAAACTGACTATCACAAAAGCAACAAAAGCTGAAATTGCAAGCATTCCTGACCAAAGTGACTGTATCGTTAGATATCTGTAAACCAGGAAGGCAAACAATGTAAATAACCCAAGCCGGAGCAGAGGCAGATTTTTTTGTTTCTTTTCCAGGTTCAGTTTTTCGGTGGAATAGGTGGTGATGCGGGTGGTATATTCGGATAAAGTATCGTTCATAATAAAAGGATGTGGCGCAAAAGTAGGATAAATTCAGTTTGTTAGTTATCGAAAGTTGATAACTTATGTTTGGTTATTATGAGTTAAAACTTATTAAAAAAGTGTACATACTTTTCAACAAAAAATGCATAGTCTGTTTTTTTTTGGAAATTTGGTACCCTAAATTAGGGTATGGCAACAACTTTCGGAAAAACATGGTGGGGCGAACAATGGCTCAACTCACTCAATAATATCGACTACAGCAATCGCCTGCCCCGCGGGGCAAGTTATGCGCGGAGTGGTCATGTTGTAAAAATAAATACCAACGGGAACCATATCTCGGCCAAGGTTCAGGGAAGCCGGCCACGGCCATACAGTGTGGATTTGATCATGCCACCGTTTTTTGATCCGGAATTGGGCGAATTCCTTCATGAGATTAAACGCCGACCGGTTATCCTGTCAAAATTGTTAAACCGCGAGTTGGACACAAGCGTTCTGTCATTGGCTGAACATTATAAACTGAAAGTATTTCCAAAACAATGGAACGACCTCAAAATGCAGTGTTCATGCCCCGACTGGGCCGTACCCTGTAAACATCTTGCAGCGGTAATCTATAAAGTGAGCGCTGAAATTGATAACAATCCCTTCCTTGTTTTCGCCTTGCATAACGTGGATTTGCTCAAAGAAATGGAGAAACTGGGAATAGTTGTCAACAAGAAAAATTTCGAAATCCCCGGAATTAAAAGTCTTTTCCTTGATAAAGCCAAACCCGATCAGTCCTTTGATCCTGAACTGGCCTATGAAAAACTGAACTTTTCAAACTTATCGTCGCTACACGAAGCATTAACCTCGCTTTTAACAGCTTTGCCTGCTTTTTACACACTTTCCGGCGATTTTAAAGATAAATACCGATGGCGGATCAACAAGGCGGTCAAAGCAATCGGAAGGGTTTCGACCGGGAAAATGCCTCTTTCGCAGTTTCTTCAACAATCTCAATTTTCGGGACAAATCATTAAAACACATACAACGAATACGCTTGTTATTGATGATTCTGTGGCTGTAAAAGTGTTGGTTAATGATAAATCACTTCCGTTGACTGAGTTTTTATATCAGCTTTCCTTGATTCCTGTTTCACAATCGTATGATTATCAGCCATCGACTGCGTTATTACAAACAGCCCTGCAATTTTCGGTTCAACTCGTGGCAAATGGGGCAATAGTTCCGCAGATTGTACAGTTTCAGGATAAAACCTATTCCATCCGTTGGTTGCCCGCCATGCTGAGCAAGGAAGTGAAAAAACTGGTCAGCCGCCTGGATCAGATGGTTCCGCCGGACGCATTTGTTTGGCAGGATAGGAATAAGGCGTTTCCTGTTTCAAAAGATGTCGGGCTCAACCTGTTATCGGTATTCGTAACAGAACTTGTCCGCTTGTCGGTTGAGCGCGAATACGGCGATCACTTTGCTGACTTGTTTTTCAACGATATTCCATACCCATTCACTAAACCCGGAGAAGAAGGTTTGGCGGGAGGCATTATGGCCTGGCTACAAAAATTTTATATCTCGCAAGGAAACTATCAGCATACAATGGTTGTTGAAGAACTCAGGGATGAGCGCTTTACTGTTTCGTTCAGCGTACAGCAAGTTGGCAATCCAGATTCATCACCGATTACTCTGAACGAAATTCTTACTTCCGAAATCTACAATAATACCCGCTTTGAGATACTTCAGTCGCTCATGCAGTTAAGCCCTTTTGTTCCAGGACTCGATGAATACATCAATTCAAATGGCAAAGCAGAAATTGTGATGGAGAACAGTGAATTTGCGCCATTTCTGATGCAGATTATCCCGGCTTTGCAATTGCTCGACATTACTATTTTGTTGCCCAAAGCTCTGCAAAACATCCTCAAGCCGAAGGCAAGTGTAAAAATTAAAAAGAAAACAAGCGGCAAATCCTTCCTCCGCCTCAACGAACTGCTTGATTTCGAGTGGCAGGTGGCTATTGGCGATCGTGTTTTAGGAGAAGATGAGTTCAGGAAGTTATTGCGCAATTCCGAAGGACTTATCCGGTTTAAGGCAAATTATATTTACGTTGGGAAAGATGAATTGGAAAAGCTGCATAAGCACTTCACTTCAACAAAAGAAATGACATCGTTCCAGATGTTGCGCACGGCACTGAGTGGTGAATATTTTGGGGCGGCAATTAATCTGAGCGATGAAGTTAAGGATTTAATAAAGCAGCTGAACAGTTTTGAAGAAGTTACTCTACCTGTGGAACTTAAGGCTGATTTACGGCCTTACCAGCACCGTGGATTTTCGTGGATGTTCCGCAACGCGCAGATCGGGATTGGATCGGTAATTGCCGATGATATGGGATTAGGGAAAACCTTGCAGGTGCTCGCTACCATACTCAAATTTAAGGAACAGGGCTTTCTGGAAGCGCAGAAAATACTTGTAATTGCTCCTACTGGTCTGCTCACTAACTGGATGGCTGAAATTGAAAAATTTACACCTTCGCTGAAAGCAGTTATTTACCATGGAACCAATCGCAGTCTGAACACCCTGGGTGAATATGATGTGATGATTTCTTCGTACGGAATAATGCGCAGCGATGCCGAGAAAATCAAGAAACTCAAATGGCACTCATTAATTATTGATGAGGCCCAGAATATAAAAAACCAGGATACCGCGCAAACCAAGGCAATCAAATCCATTAGATCAAACAATTTTGTTGCCATGAGTGGCACACCGGTCGAGAACCGGCTCAGCGAACTCTGGAGCATCATGGACTACTGCAACCGCGGTTTATTAGGTAATTTGAAGGAATTTGCCGAAACCTACAGTTATCCGATCGAGCAACTTAATGATGCCTCAGTTGCTGACAAACTGAAAAAAGTGACAAGTCCTTTTATGATGCGCCGCATGAAGACGGACAAATCCATTATTTCGGACCTGCCCGATAAAATCGAGATGAACTGTTTTGCAAGCCTTACCAAGGACCAGGCTAGCTTATACGCTAAAACGCTTGAAGAGTGCATGAATGCCATTGAAGGAATTGAAGCAAAAGATCATCAGGATCTTTTTGTGAGGCAAGGATTGGTTTTACAAATGATTTTGGCGCTAAAACAGATTTGCAACCATCCAACCCAATTTCTTAAAAACAAGAAAATGGATGCATCAATGAGTGGTAAAATGGAACTGTTGTTTGATAAATTGGACAGCATCGTCGATAGCAGTGAGAAAGTGCTGATATTCACACAGTTTACTGAAATGGGCAACTTGCTGAAACATTTTATTACCGAAAGGTACAACGAAGAACCACTTTATTACCACGGCGGGAGCAGCCTCACCCAACGCAAACAAATGGTTGAGCGTTTCCAGACGAACCATGCCGATAAAATTTTCATTCTGTCGCTCAAAGCTGCCGGCACTGGGTTAAACCTCACAGCTGCTTCGCATGTAATCCATTACGACTTATGGTGGAATCCGGCAGTTGAAAACCAGGCCACCGACCGTGCATTCCGCATCGGGCAAAAAAACAATGTGATGGTTCATCGTTTTATAACAAAGAATACCTTTGAAGAACGAATTGATGAAATGATCCAGAATAAAAAGCACCTGGCTGATATTTCGGTCGCTACCGGCGAAAACTGGATAGGGAAACTCAGCAACAAGGAGTTGAGAGAGATTTTTGGGTAATTAATGATTTTATAAACCAAGCTGCCTACTTGAAAACAGAACACACTCACCTCGGAAATTTAAATGTGAACCAGCGCGAAGCGGTCGAAAGTTCGCAAAAGGAGGTTCTGGTATTGGCTGGAGCAGGATCGGGAAAAACCAAAACTTTATTGCAAAAAATCATTTACCTGATCGAAGAAAAAAATGTAAGCCCATCGTCTATTCTCGCTGTTACCTTTACCAAAAATGCGGCTAACGAAATGGTTGACAGGCTTATACTTTCAGCTGATAAATCCAATGCATACAAAACATTACTTTCTGACAAAAAACTATCGAAGGCCAAACTCGACTCCGAACGGTATAACTTTCAAAAACAATATAAGTGGATTGATTCGCTTACTATCCGCACCTTTCACAGCCTTTGTTACTCGGTGATGCGGACTGACGGGGTAAATGAATTCGATAATAAATTCCGTATTATCAGCGACCAGAAACGCGATGAGGAAGACGAACTAAACCGGTATGTGGCGCCTGAAACTGTTTTTGAAGTGGTTCACAAACTGCTTATAACACATTGCTCTGATACAGAGTATTTGTTGAATCTGAAGCGGTATATCCTTGATTATCTTATTGATAAAATTCATATTGAGCGCAAGTTCGATCCTGCATTGGTCAGGGATGGACGATATTTTACCACGCTCGATGGCACAAAGGTACGTTCAAAATCGGAACAGTATATAGCCGACTGGCTCTATCGGCACAGCATAAAATATGAGTATGAGCCTTTACTCAATGTGACAGATTTTTATTTCCATCCCGATTTTTATATTCCGGAAGCGAATCTGTATATCGAACATGTTAGCGATAAAAGTTACTCAACCAGGCAAAAGGAAGAACAGTTCGAAAAAGGTAAACTACTCTTTGTGAAGACGTATGAGGCTATGACCAAGGATTCTTCGCTCTTCAATCATACCTTAGACAGGATTATCAAAAACCGGCTTCCAGCCAATTATCACAAAGAAATTGTTCTCACTTACAAGGAAGAATTTAATGGTTATTTTGATGATGTAAGAGATTTTGTTGGCCAGGTAATGCGGATTACCGATATGATAAAGGTTGAAAATATTGATCTGAAGTTGGTTGCTGACAATGCCGCTGCCGATCAGCACGAGCGGGTGCGTAGCTTTTATGAGCTGGCCATCCCGATCGTGAAATTATACAACGAATACTGCGTTGATAAATCGTACCTCGATTTTAACGACCTGATATCCAGAACCATTACTCTGTTTAAAAATCAACCTGACATAGCCAACAAATACAATAATAAATACCATTATATCCTGGTGGATGAATTTCAGGATGTTAACAATCTTCAGGTTGAACTGGTGAAACTCTTGCTGTCGGATAAATCGCAATTATTCTGTGTCGGCGACGATTGGCAGAGCATTTATGGTTTCAGAGGCTCCAATGTGAGTTATATTATTGATTTTGCGAAGCATTTTCCTGCATCAAAAATATTCAAACTGAACCTTAATTACCGCAGTACGCAACATATTGTGGGTGCCAGCAACGAAGTAATCAGCTATAATAAGTATAAAGTTGAGAAAGAAATAGTTGCTTCAAAAAAGTCGGAACATAAGATAGTGGTTTATGCCGGCGATAACGACGATGACAATGTATTGTTTTGTGTGGAAACTGTGCGCCGGTTATTTGCCGAAGGCTATAGCTATGACGATGTTTTGTTCCTGTACCGCAGGAGTAAAATGTTCGCCCCGTATTTTTCGAGGTTCAGGATTGAGGGGATGCGTGTGCAGGGCAAAACAATTCATGCGGCAAAAGGTCTTGAAGCTAAAGTGGTTTTTATTATTGGCCTTACGGAAGGATATGGCGGTTTTCCTGATATTTGGCTTGAAGACCGGATTTTCCAGGTTATAAAAAAAGCCAACCACGACCTCCTGCTTGAAGAAGAACGCAGGCTGTTTTATGTAGCCATTACCAGGGCGAAGGATAAACTATTCCTTATTACCGAAAAGGGGAATGAATCGAGTTTCCTGCGCGAAATCCCTGATACTTTTACAGTTAAAACCAGTGCAACGGCCTTGCCGGTGACTGAAAAAGTAGTTTTATGTCAAAACTGTTACAGCCAGATGGAAAACCTATGGGTTGTGTGTCCTTATTGCGGGTTTAAGCCGGATAATAATTTGTAGCATTGGAGTTGTGTTGGTTTAATTTTGAACCTTTTCATCTTGCTGTTTTACAACAACATAATGAGTTGAGTAAGCCGTCTCAATAGTGGAATATCCTGATTTGTAAAATCAGTTTCATCCTGATGCTCAAGAAAAAATGCTCCCAACCCCTAACCCCCAACCCCTAACCCCCAACCCCCAACCCCTAACCCCCTTTTTACAAATACCTTCTATCCTTCACAAACGGCAGTTTCGCCATTTTCTCTACCTCAATACTAGGGAAACCAAATTCCTCCACAATTTTCCCTTTCAATAAATAAACTCCCCGACCTTTAAAAGGATATTGCTTTGACGATTGCGGAAAATGAACCGTATCGAAAAACTCGCCATCCACATCGAAGAAAGTTCCAAAATGCATAATCTCGTTCCGGATCGTCCGCACGTATTTTATGGTAACCAGCGATCCCAGCATTCTCACCGTTTCGCCAATATGTGAGGCAATATCCTGTGCCCTGAATTCACCTCGGAATTGAGTTTGAAGCAGATCGAAATAGCCCATCGTTACCGGGAATCCAAGCAGTTCAATTTCATCGAAGGCATCATCAACGATTGAATGATCCAGATCAGGCATGCGAAACTGCCTGGCTGGTGTGGCAAACAAAGAACCATCGGTAGGAGCGGGCGCAGATTTCCGTAATAAAAGGTGTACTTCCCATAATAATTGTTGCTTACTGGTACCGGTAAACCGCAACGCGTTAAGCCGGATAAGCAGAACAGCCTGATCCAGTGTAAGTGGAACGCGGTTAACAAAATCAGCCAGGCTCAGATAAGGACCATTGTGTGTTCGTTCGTCAATTATGGCATTCACTGTATTGATTTCGAGGTTGGCAATATATACAAATCCCAGCCAGATTGTACTTCCTGAAATTGTTGTCGTATGATTGCTCCGGTTGATGCAGGGTAATTCAATAGCAGCTCCGCATCGCTTGGCTTCGTTGATATACACCCATGCCTGGTAAAATCCACCGAAATTATTGAGCACGGCAGTCATAAATTCGAGCGGGTAGTACGATTTCAGGAAAAGGCTTTGGTAACTCTCAACTGCAAACGAAGCCGAATGTGCTTTTGAAAATGAATATCCTGCAAACGACTCAATCTGCCGCCATACTTCTTTGGTAACTTCTTCGGAATGTCCCTGCTCATAACAACTCTCGAAATACTTATCCACGATTTTCTGAAACTCAATCCGCGAGCGGTATTTTCCGCTCATGGCACGGCGAAGCACATCGGCATCGGCAAGATCGAGGCCGGCAAAGTGGTGACATATTTTGAGTACATCCTCCTGGTACACCATTACGCCGTAGGTTTCGCCCAATTGTTCTTCCATAATGGGATGCAGGTATTTGAATTTATCCGGATTATGGAACCGCCAAATGTATTCCTTCATCATTCCCGAGCGTGCAACTCCCGGACGAATAATGCTGCTCGCTGCGACCAGCGTGAGGTAATTGTCGCATTTGAGCTTTTTCAGCAGCCCGCGCATAGCAGGACTTTCAATATAAAAACACCCTATGGTTTCGGCCGATTTCAGTTGCTGTTTGATTTTTTTATCTTTCTTAAAATCGCTGACACGATGAATATCAATATTTATTCCCCGGTTTTGTTTGATAATTTCCACTGCCTCCTGTATATGGCCGAGGCCGCGTTGGCTCAGGATATCGAGTTTTTCGTATCGCAGATCTTCAGCCACATACATATCCCATTGTGTGGTTGGAAAAGCCTTGGGTGGCATATCGAGTGCGGCGTACGCAGTAAGTGGTTCTTCCGAAATCAGCACACCACCGGCATGTATGCTGCGGATGTTCGGGAAGTCCGTCATGCGCGTAGCAAGCTTTACAATATGATGGGCAATATCATTATTGTTGAGTGGGTTATTGGGTTCTTCTACAAGCAGGTCAATTTCTTCTTTGGGTAAACCATATACTTTTCCCAGTTCGCGCAATGTCGATTTCCCTTTAAATGTTGAAGTTGCACCTAATAAAGCAGTATGTTTATGCCCGTAGCGTTTGAAAATATAATCAAACACTTCGTCGCGGTCTTTCCACGAATAGTCGATATCAAAATCCGGAGGGCTACTTCGTTTTGGATTCAGGAAACGTTCGAAATAGAGATTTAATTCAATAGGGTCTACATCCGTAATCCGAAGGCAGTATGCTACAATACTGTTGGCGCCGCTGCCACGGCCAACATGGTAAAATCCGCGACCCATGGTATAACGGATAATATCCCAGGTAATCAGGAAGTACGAGGAGAAACCCTGTTTGTCGATAATCCCGAGCTCATGTTTTATCCGCTGTTTTGCTTCCTTATTGTTTTTGCCATAGCGATAAACCATACCATCGAGAGCCAGCTTTTCAAGCAGCAGATTGTCATCATATGCGCTTGCCGAGAATGTTTTTTTGTTTTTGGGGTTAGTAAAATCAAAATTGATACTGCAATCATCCAGCAATTTACGGGTGTTGGAAATAATCTGCGGATAGTATTCAAAAAGTTTTTCCAGTTCTGCAGGCGGGCTGAAAAGTTCGTCGGGAGCAGCTACCTGCGACGGAATCAACATGCTCAATAAAATATTGTTGTCGATGGCGCGAAGGTTGCGGTGCAGTTCGTATCCAGGTTCACTATCAAAAGTTACCGGGCACAACGCTACGAGTTTTTGCAGCCGGTTTCGGTTTTCTGCCGAAAGTAGTTTGTTTAGTTCTGTACTCCGGATTCCGGTATATTCATTATCGCGCAGCCTCTTCGGTGACTTTTCCCCGAAAGGATAAATAACATAGCAGTGACTGAATGCCGGTGCCTGCAGTGGCAAAGGGAGTTTATTGATATTGTGATGACTCAGGAATTCGTTCAATTCCATAAATCCTTCATTGTTCCGGGCTATACCTATATATAAGAGTTCATTCCCGTCGCGGAATTCGATTCCGGCCACCGGTTTTATATTGTTTTTGTTACAGGCTTTCACAAAATCAACCACACCCATGCTATTGTTGATATCGGTAAGTGTAAGTGTATCAATGCCATTTGCTACAGCCATTTCCACCAGTTTGTCAACGGGAAGCGTGCCGTAGCGAAGGCTGTAGTAGGAGTGGCAGTTGAGGTACATTTTAATGTCGGATGGGGGATGTGCGATTTACGAATGACGAATGACGAGGTACGAGGTACGAATGACGATTTACGAATGCCGAATGACGATTTACGAATGCCGATTTACGATTTACGAATGCCGATTTACGATTTACGAATGCCGATTTACGATTTACGATTTGGGGCTTGGTGCTTGGAATTTGAAACTTGACATTTCTGCTGTTCATGATTTACTTCCGACATCGCACATCCGACATCGCACATTCCACATCATTCCTCCTCCTCATCCTTCGCATCTACGCCCACAGCCCGTATTACCGATTTCCGCCCGTAGCGTAGCCGCATACGATCCACGGCCTGGTAGAGGTTGATAAGTTCGGGCGTCTGGTCGAAGAGGTCGATTTGCTGCACGCCGGTTACCAGGTAGCTGAATTTCACGCCAACCAGGCGTATCAACATGCGGCGCTGGTACAGTTTGCGGAACAGTTCCTTGGCCACAGGTATCAGCACATGATCGAACGAAGTGTAGCCAATGCGTTGTTGTATGGTATGCGTATCGAAATTGGAGTAGCGGATTTTTAACGTTACGCAGGAAGTGAGTTTTTGTTTTTTGCGAAGCGTAAAAGCAATTTTCTCTACCATCTGCACCAGCAGTTCATTGATCATATGAATATCAATAGTATCCTGCTCAAAAGTAGTTTCGGTACTTATCGATTTCCGCTCGGAATAGGGGATAACCGGCGTGGTATCGATGCCGTTGGCTTTCTTCCAGATGACTAATCCGTTTTGCCCCAGCACTTTCACCATCATTTCGGGAGGCATATGTCCGAGGGTATCAATGCTGGCTATTCCCATGGAACGCAGCAGCCGGTAGGTTTTTTCGCCTATACCGGGAATTTTGCTTATCGAAAGCGGCCCCAGGAAAGGAATTACCCGTTCGGCGGGAATTTCCAGTTCTCCGTTGGGCTTGGCTACGCCGGTGGCTATTTTGCATACCGTTTTGTTTACCGAAAGTCCCAGCGAAATCGGCAAACCTGTTTCGCTGATAATACGTTGCCGGAGGTCGTGTGTCCATTTCACGCTGCCAAAAAAGCGGTCCATGCCGGTAATATCGAGGTAATGCTCGTCGATACTGGCTTTTTCGTACACAGGCGCGCTTTCGGCAATAACATCGGTTACCAGGTTGGAGTATTTTGTGTATTGCTCCATATCGCCACGTACTACGATGGCGTCGGGGCATAGCATGCGGGCCATTTTCATAGGCATGGCCGAATGAACGCCGTAAGTGCGCGCCTCGTAGCTGCAACTCGATACCACGCTGCGGTCCGAAAAACCGCCTACAATCACAGGCTTCCCGATAAGCTGGCTGTTCATAAGCCGCTCCACAGCTACGAAAAACGTGTCCAGATCCATATGCACAATGGTGCGGCCCGTCCTGCGGAGACTATCTGGAAACCCCTGCGGTGAAATTATTTTCAGTTCGTTGTACATTACTATTAAAAATGCATTACCTTTGATTAAAAACTAATCAAAAATCTGACTACAATATAATCATAATTTTTGAATTGAGGATGACAGAAGTAAAAAAAAACTCACCCCCCGGCCCCCTCTCTTCACGAAGAGAGGGGGTGAATCACCGAACAGAAATTACCTTTAATCACTCATTACCATGTTTACAGATGTCCTTAAATAACTAATTTCCTCGTCCACACCCCCTCTCTTTTCTTCAAAGAGAGGGGGCAGGGGGTGAGTTTTTACAAGCCATGAAACCAGTTTCGCGAAAGAAATTTGTTGTTGAAATTTGCAGGGAGAACCGTAAAAACATGACGGAGGCAGAAAGAATTGTATGGGAATTAGTCAGAAACAGAAGGCTTGATGGAAAGAAGTTTCTGAGGCAGCACAAAATAATTCATGAAAATTCGTTTGATTCATTTCAATTCTTTGTTGTTGATTTTTACTGTGCAGAAGAAAAGCTGATACTTGAAATCGACGGAAAAATACATGACTCGCAAAAGGAATATGACCTTTGGCGAACTTCAGTATTAAATGACCTGGGATTTCGTGTTTTGAGAATTAAAAATGAAGAGACAATTAATGTAGAACAAGTCAAAGAAAAAATTCGGAAAATGTTCTTGAAAACTCTCCCCCCCGGCCCCCTCTCTTCACGAAGAGAGGGGGTGACTCCCTGATCAAACTTTAACCGACCATTACCATGTTTAAAAGTGCCCTTAAATAACTAATTTCCTCGTCTCCACCCCCTCTCTTTCAAAAAAAATACCTTTTTCCTTCTCCTGAAAAGGAGAAGATGCCCGAAGGGCAGATGAGGTTAAGAGAGGGGGCAGGGGGTGAGTTTTTTTAAAATAATATATCATGGAACCAACCTTCGGAAAAAACATTAAACTGCTGCGTAAACGACGAGGCCGCACACAGGACGATATTGCTATTGCTCTCAATTTGAAACGCTCCACATTGAGCGGATACGAAAACGGTGTTGCCGAGCCGGGCATCGAAGCATTGCTGGCATTGGCCAAATATTTCAAAATATCGGTGGATACCCTGCTTACTGTGGACCTGAGCGAGCTTCGCGACAGCGAATTATACCAGTTGGAACATGGATACGATATTTTTGTAAACGGCGGAAACCTTCGGGTACTTACCACTACTGTAGACAGCAAAAACAAGGAGAATATCGAAGTGATAAACCAGAAAGCCTCAGCCGGTTATCGGACCGGTTTCGCTGACCCTGAATATATTAAGGTATTACCTACTTTTCAATTGCCGTTTCTTTCGGCCGACCGCAAGTACCGCACCTTCCAGATTACCGGCGACTCCATGCTGCCTATACCTGACAAGTCGTGGGTTACCGGCGAGTTTGTGCAGAACTGGGATCTGATCCGCGACCACCAGGCATATATCATTCTTACATTAAACGATGGCATAATGTTTAAAGTGGCCGAAAATCGTTTGAAAACAGAAGGAAGGCTCGTATTACACTCGCTAAATCCGCTTTACGAATCTTATTCCGTTGATCTGAATGATTTACGCGAAGTCTGGCGTTTTGTGCATTACATCAGTTCGGAACTTCCTGAGCCTAACCTTCCCGTGAATCAGATGGCGGGTGCCCTGGCTGCCCTTCAGAATGAAGTTGCCGGAATTAAAGCAAAAATGGCTACACAGGGCAAACTATTTGATGATGAACTTCAATAGTTAAATCAATGGATTTCAGCTGGTTTACGGCACAAAATTTGTGATTAATCATTCTTAGCTGATTTTCTTTCAGATTCATCTATTTCGTTCATCTAAAGGTTATTGTTATGAGAGAAATTATAAGTGCAATAGTTCTTTTGCTACTTGCCTGGTCTTGTTCTCCAACGCAAAAAGCCGGATCTTCCGATAGGCAATCTACCATTAAAAGTGATAGCGCTGAGTATGAAATTACAATTATCGACAATGAATTTGATCATTGGTATTTGCTGAATTTCTCTCCCGCAAAAGATCATAGGAATGAGTATTATCGTAATAAGAACCAGGCTGCGGTTGTTGCCTGGAATGGTTATTTTACCAGAAATCGCTATCACCGCATAATTGAAGATTATATTTATTTTAATAATTCGATAGATTACGGTATGGAAGTCAACCGTAAGCTCTACTGGTATTTTAAATTTATTGAAGAAACATATAAAATAAGGCTATTCTATTGATTTAACTTGTAGAACCGTTTAACAGGACAGTTTTCCTAATTTTTGGCATGCAGTCATAAACCCTTTTTTTTAACCTGACTAGTCACTACCTTTGCACCCCTAAAAATAAGGAAAATGGCTCTGAAATGTGGAATTATAGGTTTGGCTAATACTGGCAAGACCACTCTGTTCAATTGTGTTGCAAATACTAAAATCCATGACCAGCCTGGTGCGCAGAAGTCTCATTTGGGTCAGATTAATGTCCCGGACAGCAGGCTCGATGTACTTGATGGCCTTATACATGCACAACGTGTTCAACAGGCAACTGTCGACCTGGTTGATATTCCGGGATTAACCAAAGGTTCGGGACAAGCAGAAAGTACTTCCAGTAAATTCCTGTCCGAAATACAGCAGACTGATGCGCTGATTCATGTTCTTCGTTGTTTTGACAGTGATACAGTTCCACATATCGAAGGTAATGTTAATCCTGTTCGTGACAGGGAGATTGTTGACCTGGAACTTTGTATCCGCGATTTGAATATGGTAGAGCGCAAAATCCAGCGTACCGAAAAGCTGATCAAATTAGGTGATAAGGACGCAAAAAAAGCGATGGAAGTGTTGCAGATGTATAAAGCTCACCTCGAGGATTTTAAGCCCGCACGAACAGCTGTGGTTTCGGAAGACGAACATAAACATATCGCTGATATGTACCTGATTACCGACAAACCTGTAATATATGTTTGTAATGTTGACGATGCTTCCGCCGCTACGGGGAATAAATACTCCGAAAAGCTAAAAGAATCTGTTAAAGACGAAAATGCAGAGGTATTGGTTATGGCTGCCGCACTTGAAGCTGAAATAGCAGAACTCGAAAGCAAAGAAGACCGTGAAATATTTTTAGCTGATGCCGGTCTTGTTGAGCCTGGTGTTAATAAAGTAGTTCAGTCAGCTTACAAATTACTTAACCTGATGTCTTTTTTTACGGTTGGTGTAAAAGAAGTGCGTGCATGGACGATCCATAGAGGGATGACCGCACCACAAGCTGCCGGGGTTATTCATAGCGATCTGGAACGTGGTTTTATACGTGCCGAAGTAATTAAATACAACGACTTTATTACTTTGAAAACAGAACATGCCTGCAAAGAAGCCGGTAAATTGGCCATTGAAGGAAAAAATTATGTGGTTTGCGACGGGGATTGTCTGAATATCCGGTTTAACGTATAAGCAATTGTTTTTTCGTTTATTGAAGGCCCGATCCTGGCAGCACTTCTGTTGGTTTTCCTATAGTTTATGTATCCATTCCTCCATTTAGCCGTTTTACGAACAAACGTATTCGGGGATTAATAGTCATTATATTGATCCGGATTTAAGGTGGGGAAATTATTATTTTTCCTCATTGAGAGAATCTTGCTGTTTGTCAGGTTTTTAACATTGAAAAATAGAAAATTGGAAATAGGGAAATAGAAAATAGTCACGTTAACCTTGAACACGAAGTATTGAACAACTTTGAACCCAGTCAAACTGAGCGAAACCGAAGTGTTGAACTCCGCAGGCATTTGAACCCCGGACCTTTAACATTGAAAAATAGAAAATTGGAAATAGGGAAATAGAAAATAGTCACGTTACCCTTGAACACGAAGTATTGAACAACTTTGAACCCTGTCAAACTGAGCGAAACTAAAGTGTTAAACTCCGCAGGCATTTGAACCCCGGACCTTTAACATTGAAAAATTGAAAATTGGGAAATATAAACTAGTTCTGTTGACCTTAAGAATCTAGATTTTTGCAAGAGTTTATTCTACAATAAATTTGCTTAAATGGGACTTTTTATTCTGAGGATTGATAAGAATAAGCATATAAAATCCTTTAGGTGGATTTTCATGAAAACTGATTTCGTTGTTTAAAACCATTCCTTTCGAAACAGTTCGCCCAGCAGCATCTACCAATAAATATGCAACATTATCAGAATCCGATCCTTCGATAAAAATTCGTTTGCCTTCCTTTAATGGATTTGGATAAATGATAAGCGGACTAGGTTGATATTTATTTGTCCCTGTTTCTGTAGAACATTGCCCTAAAGCTACATCAGTGTGCGTAACGAGATATTCCATAATAACGGATGAAAACTTTTTGGCGAATAGCTGCCTGTTGGTGGAATTATCCCTGATCCCCTGGTAATTTAATTCCATTTGAACGCCATTCGTATTGTTATTTTGAGCATAACATGTATGATTTGCAGTTATATATCCACCACTGAAATAATTTATTGATGTTCCCGGAAATGGAATTTGTGTGCTGGGCAGAGCCGTAAAACCATTCGTGGAGAGCAATGTGCCAAGTGATTTTTCGCCTCTCAGGAGTTAAGCGTGCGTGTAATTATTCGTGTTATTTAATACCAGATTCTTTATAGAGCTTAAATTCAGATATTGGTTTGTGTTCAAAATATGGTCGGATAGCTCCAACTCATCATCATAAAGCAGATAACCCAATTCTATGCGTTGGATAGGATTACCGTGACCATGTAAATCAATAAAGAACGTTTTGTTATTAAAGGTATTATTTGCTGAATTTTGAGCAGTTTCAATAAAAGAATGAAATTCATTCCATGCAGGAATAGATTCTGCATTTCCACATGCACCTTCAGCAAGATTTCTGTTACAATCTAATTTTAAGCGATCTAAAAGACAAATTATGATATGAGGATAGCATCCGGTTAGTTGATAAAGAGATACTTTTATTTTTTCTGCTGTTTCAATAGAAAATGCATCGGTGGTATAAACCGGATTATTGCAGGTTCTGTCCGGTATGCTTGCCGGATTTAAATTGCCGTCATGTGGAACCGAAATTACAATGGGTAAATTCCCCGCCTGGTATTCTATATAATTCTTATTACCAAAAATAGTCTGCTGTGCAAAAGTATTATTTGAGTAAATAAACAGAAATATAGAAAGTAAGACTGTGTTTTTCATTATCCATTCATTTCGCCTGGCGAATTAATTCCGATTATCAGATTTCTTTTACCATTTTCGATCCACTCACAATTTTAGATATTATCCCTTGCTGGTTGGTCAATTCGGCTTTTAAAATGCCGCCAAAATGAATTACGATGAAAGCTATTAAATAATAAATGGAAAGAACATGTATTTCCTCCATGGTATTTTTCATGTCTTTAGGACCAAATTCTATAACCAAACCGGTGAGCAATGAAATGGCAACACATCCATAAAAAACGAAATATACTCCGTACTGAAATTTTTCTTTTAAAGTAAGTGTTTTATTGAAAGGATTCGAAAATTTCATTTGTCCCAATAAAGGGAGAGTCATTCTTATACAATACAATCCAACCAACACATAACCCAAATAAATATGCCATTCCCACATCGGCTTTCGGATCTGTTTGGCCAGTATAATAAGTTGATCCTGTGATAATGTCTGATCTGTTGTTGCCAGGTAGTTCTGAATGATAAGAGCCATATGATCTTTGTTCAACCAAGTTAACCTGAGAAATATAGTTCCAAGCATTAAAAGCATGCAAATTGCTATTGCCCAATGCATCATTCTGAACACAATGGTGTAGTCTCTGTTTTTCATAAATTGAAGTTTTATACTTATAAATTTTTCGTTAACCACGAACTATTTAGGCTAATACTATTCAATTAAGGAAACTGATTTCCCGATTTAATAACCAAAATCATCATCGTGCATGCCATGACCAAATATACAACTTTACTCTTAAGCTGGAACATGCATTATAACTTAACTGAACTAGTAATTGACACTCAATTTTAAAACTGTTTTACACCCATTTAACTTTTCTTTTCTTTAAATGTTTAAATTTATAGCACTTCCTGGTTAAGTTTCAACATTTATTTATATTTTTACGTATCTTTAATAAAACGGGTAAAAATAAGAATTATCCCCATAATTTATTGATTTGCAATTACTGACAATCTTGCTTTGAAAAAAATAGAACTAAATATTGTAGGGCTAAGCTATAGCCAGGCTCAGTCCAATTCATATGCCCTTGTATTGGGCGAAACGAATGGTAAGCGCAGGTTGCCTATTGTTATAGGCCATTATGAAGCGCAGGCAATAGCCCTTGAGCTTGAAAAAATGAAGCCATCACGGCCATTGACGCACGATTTGTTTTACAATTTCGCTAAAACATACGGGATCAATGTTGTTGAAGTTCAGATCACAAAGTTTCATGAAGGTATTTTTTATGCGACACTTGTGTGCGACAATGGAATAAGTATTCATGAAATTGATTCGCGCACTTCGGATGCTGTAGCTTTATCTATCAGGTTTCATTGCCCGATATTCACTACCGAAGAAATTATGTCGCAGGCCGGTATTCTGTTTGAAGAAGAAGAACCATCTGCTGATAGTCTTGATTCTGCATCTGATGATGAAATTTATTCTGATTTCAGAAATCTCACAATTACTGAGCTTGAAGATGAACTCCAAAAGGCAGTTGATGCTGAGGATTATGAAAAAGCTTCACTGATCCGGGATGAAATCAGAAGAAGAAAATAAAATCAATGATTAAGCCTGGTTATTTTTTTTATCAGGCATTAATTGGAAATAGGAATTTATTATCAAATCCCTTTTCAGATTTGTATAGGAACAATAGTACTGAATTACAATTAACGACTCATAAATCTCAAAAATTTTAACATGACTATCAAGTATCGCTTAACCGTCATGAGTTTCCTGCAATTCTTTGTTTGGGGAGCCTGGCTTATCACCATCGGCACGTATTGCTTTAACGCGAAAGGTTGGACCGGCGCACAATTTGGTGCTATTTTTTCAACACTTGCCATTGCTTCAATTTTTATGCCCGCTATCACCGGAATTATTGCTGATAAATGGATAAATACAGAAAAACTTTATGGGATTCTGCACATTTTGTATGGGTTGGTTTTGTTGTATGTTCCCCAGGTGAACGATCCTGATACACTTTATTACGTGATTTTGCTGGCAATGATTTTCTATATGCCGACAATATCATTATCAAACTCAATTTCATACACCATACTGAAAAACAATAACTACGATGTGATAAAAGTATTTCCTCCTATCCGAGTTTGGGGAACAATCGGATTTATTGTGGCTATGTGGATAACTAATCTTACCGGTAGTAAAGCGAATGCTAACCAATTTATTATTGGGGCGGTAGCTGCGATTGCACTGGGTATTTATTCGTTTACACTTCCTGCCTGCAAGCCACAGAAATCAATTTCAAAAGATTCGTCACTAATAGAGGTATTAGGCTTGAATGCTTTTAAGCTATTTGCCAATTACAAAATGGCTCTGTTCTTTATTTTCGCTATGTTTTTGGGTGCTGCATTACAGTTAACCAATATGTATGGCGATTCCTTCCTTGACGATTTTAAAAATATCCCGATCTACGCGGATTCGTTTGTTGTAAAATATTCAACTATTATAATGTCAATATCACAAATGTCAGAAACTTTATTTATCCTGACAATTCCATTTTTCCTGAGACGTTTTGGGATTAAGAAAGTGATGTTATTTTCGATGATTGCCTGGGTATTACGTTTTGGCTTGTTTGCCTATGGTAACCCGGCTGAGGGATTGTGGATGATCATTTTATCGTGTGTTGTGTATGGAATGGCTTTCGATTTTTTCAACATTTCAGGCTCCTTGTTTGTTGAAACTACAACAGATCCTAAAATCAGGTCGAGTGCCCAGGGATTATTTATGATGATGACAAACGGTTTTGGTGCCTTTACTGGCAGCAAAGTTAGTGGCTTTGTGATTGACAAGTATTATACCAGCGCTGAAGGAAAAGACTGGCATGGGATATGGCTTGCGTTTGCGGTTTATGCATTGATAGTGACAATTTTATTTGCCATTTTCTTTAAACATAAACACAATCCGAAAGCAATTGAAAACCTGGCTCATTGACGTATCAATGAATAGGAATTTATTGTCCGACTTTAGTAAACTGCTCATTTAATTGTTTAATACTAAAAATCATCTTCTTAAAAGGAGATGATTTTTAATAATATCTTGGAAATGAAACAATATCACGACTTGTTAAATCATGTACTTTCAAAGGGTGTAAAAAAAGAAGACCGCACCGGCACCGGTACTGTAAGCGTGTTTGGATACCAGATGCGTTTTAACCTTGCCGATGGATTTCCGGCTGTCACCACCAAGAAACTTCATTTGCGTTCCATCATTCACGAATTGTTGTGGTTCCTGAAAGGAGAAACCAATGTTCAGTACCTGCACGAAAATAAAGTGAGTATTTGGGACGAATGGGCTGATCCACAGGGAAACCTTGGACCTGTTTATGGGTACCAGTGGCGCTCGTGGCCTGCTGCGGATGGAACATATATCGACCAGGTAAGCCAGGTAATAGAAATGATAAAGAAAAATCCGGATTCACGCCGGCTGATTATCAGTGCCTGGAATGTAGGAATGATCAAAGATATGGCTTTGCCGCCTTGTCATTTATTGTTCCAGTTTTACGTTGCCGACGGCAAACTTTCGTGCCAGCTTTACCAACGCAGTGCTGATATTTTCCTGGGTGTACCATTTAATATTGCTTCTTATGCATTGCTGACAATGATGATAGCACAGGTAACTGGTCTGCAATTAGGTGATTTTGTTCATACTTTTGGTGATGCGCATATTTACCTGAATCACATGGACCAGGTTAATCTGCAGCTTGCGCGCGAGTTCAGGCCGCTTCCTCAGATGAAGATAAATCCGGAAGTAAAAGATATTTTTGATTTCAAATATGAAGATTTTGAACTAACAGGATATGATCCGCATCCGGGAATTAAAGCGCCGGTGGCAGTTTAAGGGAATAGTTAATAGTTAATAGAAAATGGGAAATGGTCTATGGAAATTCCAAATCTCAAATTCCAAGTATAGAATTCAAAATCGCAGTTCCGACATCCGACATCCAACATCCAACATCCAATGAAACCCATCTCCATCATAGTTGCCATTGCTCAAAATAATGCCATCGGGAAAGATAACCAATTACTCTGGCATATTCCGGCTGATCTGAAAAGGTTCAAACAACTTACTACTTCCCATACCATCGTAATGGGGAAACGCACTTTTTATTCCTTGCCAATCCGCCCACTGCCAAACAGGAGAAGTATTGTAATTACGGATATTCCCGGCGAGGTAATTGAAGGATGCACCATGGCATATTCAATAGAAGATGCCATTGAAAAGATGGATGACAATAAAGAAAACTTTATTATCGGCGGAGGTTCGGTTTACCGCCAGTTTTTGCCCCTGGCGCAGCAATTATATCTTACCATTGTTCAGAAAGATTTTGAAGCAGATACATTCCTGGAGATTGATCTATCAGAGTGGGAAACTATTGAACGCGAAGATCATCCGGAAGAAGAACTGCCTTACTACTATATAAATCTGAAACAGTAATAGTTCTGACTATAACTATTTAGTACCTCAGGCAGAGATTCTATGAGTGGGGTAAAATCACACATTTTTAAAAGACCCAAATCTCAAATCTCAAGAACCAAGACTTGCTCTAAATCCTTACTTGGAATTTGGAACTTGGGATTTGGAATTTGAGATTTAATGAATGCGGAAATTTATCTCGTTTTCAGTATAGTTCACGCATTTCTCCGTTTTATTGCCAGGATAACACTGTACGTGTAAATTCCAAGGCCAATCCACACCAGTCCAAAGCTAACCATATAAGCCGTATTAAAAGGCTCGCTGAAAACAAGTATTCCTATCAGCAACTGTATAGTGGGCGATAGATATTGTATAAATCCAAGTGTCGACAAAGGAATTCGTGTGGCTGCAATCCCAAACCAGAAAAGAGGAATGGCCGTTACTGGTCCGCCCAGCATAAGCAATATATCGCTAAGCCTAGAAGAATGACCAAATGAACCGGCTCCCAGTGTGTTAACATGCCAAAGATACCATAGTGCCACAGGGGCAAGAAGTAAAGTTTCAACCATTAATCCTGGCATGGATTGCAAATTGGCCTTTTTCCTGATCAATCCATAGAGGCCGAATGAAAATGCAAGTACCAGTGATAGTATCGGAATTCTCCCATAATGAAATGTGAGATAGGCAACGCCTGCAAACGCAAACGCTACCGCAATTATCTGTATTCTCGATAGCCGTTCCTTCATGAAAACCACTCCCAATAAAACGTTTACCATTGGGTTAATATAATATCCAAGGCTAGCATCAACAATATGGTTGTTGTTAACAGCATAAATATATGTAAACCAGTTTCCCCCTATTAAGGCTCCTGATAAAAGTAAGGTACCCAGAATTTTAGGAGACGACAGGTACTGAAGAAAAATTCTGTCGCGTCGCCAAACAAGCATTAGAAAAAGGAAAATCAGGGACCAAATAACACGGTGAGCCAAAATCTGTGGCGGTGGAACATCCAATAGCATTTTCCAGTATAGCGGAAAAATACCCCATATTCCATAACTTATTAACGCATAGACTAATCCTGATTTATATAACTTTTGCTGCTGAACGCTTAAACTCATTATTGAAATTTGAGGTAAAAGTAAGGTTTAAATGGGAAATGTTCTGATCAAAAATCAGATTCAAGGTTTTTTAAACTTTCGGGATTTCAACTGGCAATAGGCAACCAGAAACCGGGAATTGGGAATCGGCAATGTTGCTGTGATTTGGAATTAGGTACCTGAAATGAGGAACCAGGAACCAGAACTAAACCATTACATCTCTCTTCTACATCCCTCTTCCGCCAGTTAGCAAACCATAAATTCCGGGAAGAGTTTTTCGTAAAAGAGCTCCGGTTCCGACTGCAATCACGATAATGCTTATTGGTAATAAAATGAACGCTAATAGATGTGTTCCTGGTAATGGATTTAAAATTGCCAGAGCTGGGTTTATAAGGAAAGCTACTACAGGCGCGTGCATGGCATAAATCATAAAAGCAAATGAGCTTAGCCAAACAAACCATCGTTTGTTCATAACCCAATTCACAAGGCCGTCAAGTCCGTACCAACAGGCAATTAGTCCGCTCATTATAACCATTTTATGGAGAATCACCAGTATAGGATAGGTTGCATTATCCAGAAATGCCACACCTTTGAAAGCAAGGAATGTTTTTATCGCAGCCAGCATTACAAAAGCCACTCCCCACCAGCGTGGATGGAACCAGCGGTCTGGTATATCAATAGAAAAATTCGTTTTTTGAATCCATATTCCCAATGAGAAAAACAAAAGGCCTTCTCCTTCAAATAAGACAAAATTCATTGTTCCTAACCACATGAGAAAGGCAATTGAAATGAAAATCCATTTTGCAATACGATTTGTAACACACCAGCGAATAGCCGGATAAGCAATATTATAAATCAGTAATACCCTGATGAACCATAATTGATAAGGTACGGGCATCAAAATCCATTTAAATAAAAGTTCATACCAATGATAGTCGTGTAGCAACTGTCGGGTAGCATCTATCTGAACAATATGAGAATCAGCAACCAGGGCACTTCCGAACTGAAATGATTCTAAAAGGTATGTGAAAATGATCCCAATTGCACTCCAGATTAAGTAAGGCAATAATAAAGTTCGCAGTCGTTTGTTCGTTCTTTGTTTATACGGTTTTTGGTCATGGAGTGCAAAGAGATATCCGGAAATAATAAATAACATCGGGATTCTGAACCGGAATATTCCATTGGCAAGAAAATATTCTGTAAAGGCAGTCAGGCTCATGTTTTGCCCGGGAATTGTCCATGGCTGCATATAGCGCACATCCAGGTTGTATCCATGCACAAACACAAGCAATACCATCGAAATAAACGACCAGAATTTAAACTTCTTACTTGTGAAATCAGATAATACCATAAAGTCTGTAGAAAATGCAAATGTCAAAAAAAAAGCCACCCGAAAGTAGCTTTTTTATGTGAAATATTTAAAATTTTAGCTTCCCAATGTTGCTACCATCACAGCTTTAATAGTGTGCAGGCGGTTTTCAGCTTCATCAAAAACGATTGACATTTCTGATTCAAAAACATCATCAGTAACTTCCAAACCATCGAGCCCGAATTTTTGGAAAATATCTTCTCCTACTGTAGTCTGGCGATTGTGGAAAGCAGGCAGGCAATGAAGGAATTTAACTTTAGAATTACCCGTTTTATTTATAACATCCATATTTACCTGGTAAGGTTTGAGTAATTTGATACGTTCAGCCCAAACCTCGGTAGGCTCGCCCATACTAACCCATACATCTGTATAAAGGAAGTCACAACCTTTAACACCCTCTTCAACATTATCCGTAATTGTGATTTTTGCACCGGTTTCTTTAGCAATTTGCTGACATTGAGCTACGAGATCGGCATCCGGCTGGCAACTTTCAGGAGCTACTGCGCGGAAATCCATACCCATTTTTGCGGCACCTACCATAAGTGAATTCCCAACATTGTTTTTGGCATCGCCAAGGAAAGCGAAACTAACCTGGTTCAGTGGTTTGTCGATATGCTCCATCATTGTCATAAAGTCAGCAAGCATTTGTGTCGGATGGAATTCGTTGGTTAAACCATTCCAAACAGGCACTCCTGAATATTTAGCCAGGTCTTCAACAATGGTCTGAGCATAACCACGGTACTCAATTCCATCAAACATACGACCCAGAACGCGGGCGGTATCTTTCATGGATTCTTTTTTGCCAATCTGCGATCCTGAAGGTCCAAGGTAGGTAACATGCGCTCCCTGGTCTAGCGCTGCCACTTCGAAGGCACAACGTGTGCGGGTTGAATCTTTTTCAAAAATCAACGCAATATTCTTGCCTTTTAATCGAGGTTGTTCGGTGCCTGCATATTTCGATTTTTTTAGTTCGAAAGCCAGGTCGAGGAAGAACTTTATCTCCTGAGGAGTAAAATCAAGTTCTTTCAGAAAATGACGGTTTCTTAAATTGAATGCCATAGATATTTACGATTTATGATTTACGATTTACGATTTACGATTTACGATTAACGTTTAACGATTAACGAATAACGATTACTAAGTGATGCGCGACATAAAATTCGTACCTCGTAATTCGTCAATCGTAAATATATTAAACAATTGAAATGCGGGTTCCTCCATCATCAATACCCAATAAATTGGCTGAAGTGATGATGGCATCGCGGCTGGTGTGTTTCACAAAGTGAATAGCGGCACGGATTTTTGGTGCCATGCTGCCTTCTGCAAATTGTCCTTCTGCCAGGTACTGCTTAGCCTGGCGAACACTCATGCGATCAATAGCTTTTTCCTGTGGTGTATTATAATTGATGCAAACTTTTGGAACATCAGTTAAGATGAAAAGCTTATCCGCATTGATATTGCCACCAAGAAGCGCCGAAGCGAGATCTTTGTCGATAACGGCATCAATACCCTGAAGTTTATTTTCGGCTACATAGAAAGCAGGAATTCCCCCGCCTCCAACGGCAATTACAATTTGTCCATCACGAGCTATGCGTTCTATTGAACGTTGGTTACTGATTACCAAAGGTTTGGGTGATGCTACAACTTTGCGCCATCCACGTCCGCGGGCGTCTTCTCTGAAAATACTCCCGTTTTCGGCAGCCATACGGTCAGCATTTTCTTTGGTATAATATGGGCCGATTGGTTTTACCGGGTTATCGAATGCAGGATCATCCCTGTCAACCAATACCTGGGTTATTATGGTAATTACATCCCTGTCGAGGTCGTGTGCACGAAGCACGTTGCGCATTTGTTGCTCAAGGATATAACCAATAAATCCCTGTGAATATGCAACACAAATATCAAGTGGCATTTCAGGCAGATTATAAACCTGGTTTCCGGCAGCATTTGCCAACAGAATGTTACCCACCTGCGGGCCGTTGCCGTGCGTGAGAACTACATTGTATCCCCTGTCGATAAGGGTAAGCATCCGTTCACATGTGTCAAATGCATTTTTTTCCTGTTCTTCAATAGTGCCTACCTGGTCTCCACGAAGTAAAGCGTTTCCACCAAATGCAATTACTGCAAGTTTTTTCATGTACATAGTTTCTTCAAATGAGGGCGCAAAATTAGTGATTTAAACTTCCTGTGCAAGTTCTTTGAAGTTTCATGATATTATCAATAAACTCTCTGAATAATAGTCGTTTAAAACATCTGGAAAAACATGTCGTAAATCCTCTGCTATTAAAAAAGCATGTTATGATTGTTGAAATATAGCTTGTATTTTTACAGCCGGAATATTTCCTTGTTCAGCCAAAATAAAGTATTAATGCACAATCAATCAAAAGCCTACAGCTTTGCCCTCATTTCAATCGTATTCTGGTCAACAATGGGTACCGCTTTTAAACTCACTCTCGACTACTTAAATCCGGGTATGCTGTTATTAATCGCAACCTTCACCGCTTTTATTTTCCTTGGAATTGTTGTTGTTTTCAAGGGCAAGTTGCAAATCCTTAAAAAAATAACCCCTAAACAAGCGCTCAACTCTGCTTTAATGGGACTTTTTAATCCATTTCTGTATTACCTTGTTTTATTCGAAGCTTACAAGCGGATCCCGGCCCAGGAAGGTGTTGCTCTAAACTATATTTGGCCTGTGATACTTGTGATTTTCTCCATAATATTCTTAAAGCAACATATTACCATGCTAAGTGTTCTGGCAATTATAGTCAGCTTTGCGGGAACTGTTGTGATTGCCTTACATGGGAGTTTTACGGAATTTAAATTTTCAAATACCACAGGCGTAATTCTTGCCATTAGCAGCGCTTTTTTTTGGGCAACTTTCTGGATTATCAATATGAAAGATCCACGCGAAGCCATTGTTAAGATGTTTGTCAATTTTGCATTTGGTGCAATTTATATTCTTGGCTGGAATATATACAAACATAATATTATTGAGCCTCCGATTCAGGGATTAGCCGGGGCCCTTTATATAGGCATTTTCGAAATGGGCCTGACTTTTGTTTTATGGCTCACAGCGCTGAAATTATCAACTCATACTGCCCGGGTTTCCAACCTGGTTTTCATTTCGCCCTTTATTTCGCTGATACTGGTTTCTTTTTTTGTCGGAGAAAAAATTCTTCTTTCAACTGTTGTCGGACTAGCTATTATAGTGGCCGGGATTGTTATTCAGCAATACAGCCAGTGGCAGGAAAGGAGAATCGTGAATAATGAATAATGAAAAGTGAATAGAAAATAGAAAATAGTAAGTACTTCCGCTTTCCAACATCTCACATCGCACATCCGACATCGCACATCCGACATCATACATCCTCTATCCAACATTCCTTATTTGCTTACCTTTGCATTATGACTCCCAGAAAACGCATAGCATTTCATACCTTAGGCTGTAAACTTAATTTTTCGGAAACCAGTACCATTTCAAAGCAATTTGGAATTGATGATTTTGATGTAGTTGATTTTGACGAACAAGCTGATTTTTATGTGGTTCATACGTGTTCGGTAACTGCAATTGCTGAAAAAAAATGTAAAACAGCTGTTAAACAGGCTCATAAGCGAAATCCTGAAGCCCAGGTAGCTGTGATTGGATGTGCTGTCCAGGCAAATCCGGAAATGTTCAGCAATATGGAAGGTGTAAGCTGGGTGTTCGGGAATAATGATAAATTCAGGCTGGGCGAAGTAATCAAAAGCCAGAATAATGAAATCCCTGCTTACGGGCATCACGAATCGTATGTTTCGGATGTGAACAAAACCCGGGAATTTATTCCATCTTATTCAATGGGTGATCGTACGCGTTCGTTTTTCAAGGTGCAGGATGGATGTGATTATTTCTGTACGTATTGCAGCATTCCATTTATGCGAGGGCGAAGCCGCAGCGAAAGTGTTGAAAATACGATGAAAGTTGCCCGTGAAATTGCTGCTACCGAACTGAAAGAAATTATACTTACAGGAGTCAATATTGGCGATTTTGGTCGTCAGAACGAGGAGTCATTTATTGATTTGCTAGGCCAACTGGCTATTCTTGAGGGAATTGAACGTATCAGAATATCCTCAATTGAACCTGAACTACTTAATGATGATATTATTATGATGGTTTCTGTTTCCGAAAAATTGCTGCCTCATTTCCATATTCCGCTGCAAAGTGGCAGTGATAAGATTTTGCTGCTTATGAAGCGCAAATACCTGCGTGAAGTGTTTGCAAGCCGTGTGAACAGAATTAAGGAACTTATGCCTGACGCATTTATTGCGGCTGATGTAATTGTTGGTTTTCCTGGGGAAACAAATGAAGACTTTGAGGATGCGTATAATTTTATCAATAAGCTGGATGTAACAAACCTGCATGTTTTTACTTACTCAGAACGCCCCGGTACAAAAGCGCTGCAGATGGAAGGTAAAGTTGACGAACGTGAAAAACGCCGTCGTAGTCAACTGCTGCACGAACTTTCTGAAACGAAAAAGAAACAGTTTTACATTCAGCAAATTGGAAAAAGGGCTGATGTTCTATGGGAATCGGATAATATAAAAGGCTTTATGCATGGATTTACAGGGAATTATGTTAAAGTATGTACTCCTTTTGATGCTTCACTTATAAATAAGATCACCAATGTAAAAATTAATAATCTAAATGATGATGATACTTGTAGCGTTGATTTTATGTGAACTTCTGAATTCCGATGATTTTAGTTTCAAAGTGCATATCTCTACCAAACAGCTTAAAAATCTAACTACCTTACTTAAAACTTAAAACTTATAACTTATAACTTATAACACCTAACCTGGACAAGCCAGAATTAAAAAGTAATGAAAAACATATAAAACAGAATAATAAACACTAAAGTAAGGGGCGT
>CAIRMR010000101.1 GCA_903879715.1 uncultured Bacteroidales bacterium | reverse complement strand
TTGATTTGGTCAATGACAGATAATTTGAGGTCGAAGCTTACTTTCTCGTAGGCTTTTTTTCGACAGTCAGGGTTTGTTTTCTGTGTCATATTTTTCGCTGAGTTGATTGATTTTTAGTCAACCAATTTCAGGAAATGACAAAGTACTTATTTTATCTAACTCTTCGGTCAATAAGGTCGTCAGGCCCAGGAATCCGCTTACCGGGCTACGCAGATCATGCGAAATAATAGAGAACAATTTATCTTTTTCAGCATTGATTTGATTTAACTCTTCATTTTTATCTTTGATCACCTGCTCAGCCACCTTCTGATCATTAATATCAACAAATACGCCTAAGTATTCCTTGTTTGCCCCCTCGGTTTTCAATATATTTTGATCGTGAATCCATTTATAATTCCCATCTGCCATCTTCCAGCGGTATTCAATAGTAAGTCCAGCCTGATCGGAAGCCTTTCCAAATGCATCCATCACTCTTTCGCGATCCTCAGGATGTAAACGGTTACGCCAGAAATCGGGTTCCGACAGGAATTCCTCCTCCGTAAATCCTGTTAAGGCTTTCACATTCCCTGTTATCATATTGAGATCAATTTCAGGATCAACCGGGGCAATATAGATTGCTACAGGTAATGATGACAGTAGCAGCCGGATTCGCTCCTCACTTTTTTGCAAGGAATATTCAGCTTGTTTCCGTTCGGTGATATCCGTATGTGTGCCACTCATCCTGAGGGGCTTACCGGCCCTATCGCGAAGCACTATCGTGCCCTGATCGTATATCCATTTATAGTGGTTATCCCGGGTCCGCATCCTGTAATCAACGCCATAAACATCCGTTTCACCTTTCATGTGATTTTGGATAGCGGACCAGGCTCTATCCTTGTCGTCAGGATGAATAAGGTCGAGCCATAGTTTTGGCGATTGTTCAATGTCACTGATAGTAAAACCGAGCATCTCAGCCCATAGCTGATTGCGTTTAATCACATTTGTAAGCAAATCCCAGTCCCAGGTTCCTAAGCTGCTGCCCTCGATAATAAACGACAATCGCTGCTCACTTTCCTTCAGGTTTTCTTCAGCCAGTTTACGTTCCGAAATCTCATTCTTTAACGCATTGTTGATAATCCGTTGACCCAGAAACGAAAACAAAATTACGAGCAGAGCTGTAATCAACAATGCTGAAATCAGAACAAACCACCAGGACATATAAAAGGGCTGTCGAATCACAATTTCCTTTGAATACGCAACGGCACTCCAGTTACTTGAATAATTCTTTGCCATTACACTTAACCTGTATTCTCCGGGCCTCAGGTTAACGTATTTAATTTTGTCGAGCATATTCTGTGTGGCCTCGCGCCAATCTTTGTCATACCCTTCGAGTTTATATCTGTATATAAGCAATTCCTCATTTACAAATGAAATACCTCTGAAATGGAACGAAAGTGAGTTGTCGGAATTATCGATGGAACAGGAAACAGTAAGCGGAAACTTATGTCCACGATTGGTTTCCGTATATAGCAGGCAGATTGAAGGCGCGGGGGTTTTTAAATGGTTACGGCCGGGATTAAAACAGGATAAACCCCTGTCGGTTCCTACCCATACTCTCCCCCTGGAGTCGAGTAATCCAGCCGAACGGTTGGTTTCGCTCCCAGCCAGGCCATTGTAGGTATTAAAGACTTCAGGATCATTGATGCCATCCCACCTGTAAACCCCGTTGTTGGTGCCAAACCAGTAGTAATTTTCCTGGTCCTGCAGCATAAAATAGATAGGAGTAGTTATATTCAGTTTCTTATTCCGGTACTTCTTTATTATTCCGTTACTGATATAGTAAAGCCCATTCATGGTACCCACAAATTCGGTCCCTTTTTTATCCTTGTAATAGGAAAATGAATTGATTGGCTGCGATTCATCCTCAGATTTAATTTTGATTACCGTATCGTTATTCACGTGCCAGAATCCATTCATTCCGCCAACATAAATTCCTTCTGTATCGCTGGCATATATTTTACGAACGCTACTATTTAAAAACAAACTAGTATGTTCATATTCAACAATTTTATTCCCTTTCAGGTAGTATAAGCTGCTGTTGGAACCAATCCATATCCTTCCCGATTTATCCTGGCTGACAGAAGTGGCCATAAATCCATTTATTGATGGATACCATTGTATCTTGTCGTCAGCGGTTAACCTGCCAATACCCAATGTATTCGCGCTAAACCATATATTCCCCTTATCATCCTTCATAATATCCAGTACACGGGTAAGGCTGTTCTGACGTCCCGGCAATTCAAGGATTTTAAATTTATTATCCTTTAATATGGATATCATGTTATTATGCCCGAGCACATAACGGCCATCATTGGTTTCGATTATCGCGGTAACTTCATTTTCGGGCAAACCGCTGGTTTCAAAATAGTTTAACAGGGAAATGTTACTGATTTTGTCGATGCCGCGATTGTCGGTAAACCATATATTATCTTCCCTGTCAATAAACACGGAAGTTGCTCCATTGGAGGAAAATCCATTCTTAACTCTCAAAGGAATAATCTGTGTGGACGAAGTTTTGAGTAAATATTTCGAGAAGTTGTTTCCAAAAAGCACATCCCCTGATTTTCCGATTCCAATAAACGGGTAATGGGCTATGTCAACATCCTCAAGTTTAAAATTATCAGCCACTAATGTAAACCTGCCTTTCTGCAAAAACCCGATTGAATGGTTGGTGAGTACCCACATTTTCTCTGCAGGCAAACCCCTGTTTTCGAATTCTACTGCCGAAATCCCTTCATTGGCAATATTGATTTTTGCATTCAGTTCGCTGCTTAGTGTTTCTTCACTCAACACGAGTAAGCCGGCCTTTGTGCTCAGATAAAAAGAACCATTTTTATTCGTAATATTTAATACAATATTTTTGGTCTTATCGTCTGACACATCAAAGTGCAACCATACTTTATTCCTGAATACATCCACGCCGCGGTAGCTTCCAACACAAACAACCGGGTTGTTATTTTGGTATGCCACGCTGAATGATGTAATGTATGAATGTTCAGCTTTTATATACGGCAGATCTATTGATTTCCATTCCCTCTCTTTTAAAAAGACAATTTTTCCCTGTGGTAGCATAAGGAATTGCCCATATTATACCTTTCACGTCGCATTCGATTTTGCGGTAATGCTGAGCTGGTAAGCCGCTTAAAGTATCATAGTTCTGAAAAGCAAAGCCATCGTATTTTGATATCCCCAGGTAGGTGGCAAACCACATCACACCGTCTTTATCCTGGCACGCGTCCGAAATAATCCTTGTATGCAATCCACTTTGAGTTGCATACGATTTAATGAAGTATTGCTGCCCGACAGCAGCTTCCTTCATGAATACCAATAACAGAAAAATGACTATGCAGATGTATCTGATCTTCATTGTAACTGATTCAGAGTGGCCGGGAGTGTTTGCTTTATTTTGTTTTACGAGCATCCTTGTAACTATTTTGATCCGTTAATTGGGTTGAAGAATTAAACTGCTACATTCCTTTGTATTTTCATTAGGTATCTGACGAATCACAGTGGGAATAAATTGTATCAGTACGCGTTAACAGAAGTTTTAATGGTGAAATAAAATGTTGAGCCTGAATTTTCTTCACTTTCAGCCCATATTTTACCTCCGTGTTTTTCAATGAACTCCTTACTTATAATCAGTCCCAGCCCCGACGAAAGCTCGCCCTCAGTTCCTTTGCGGTTTATTTTTGCTGACAGCCTGAAAAGCTTATCGAGTATGGTTGCATTCATTCCAATACCATCATCTTTTACGGAAACAACAACAGTATTCAGGCTGGATTCAGAAGCGCTTATTTCGATCTGTCCGCCTTTGGGCGTAAACTTAATAGCATTCGAAAGCAGGTTCCTGATCACAGATTCAAGCATTTGGTTGTCGGCAAACACGTTGAAGGTACCCGGAACTTTACAGATAATAGCTATGTTTTTAGCCTTAGCTGATTCGTTTAATATGTTTATGCATCTCTGTACAGAACTAAGCAGCGAAACTGTTTGGGGGTTAAAGATGATGTTACCGCGTTGAAGTTGCGACCACTCAAGCAATCCCTGTAGCAGCTGAATAATGCTGCTTGCCGAAGTATGTATTGATTGAGCCATTTCCCGGATATGGTCTTTCGAAAAACTATCAATTTCATTATTAATCATGCCGGTTAAACCAAGGATTCCGTTCATGGGGCTTCGCAAATCGTGCGAAACTATCGAAAACAATTTATCCTTCTCCTCATTAATTTTTTCCAGACTTTTATTTTTAGAGATAATTTCTCTCTGAGCCTGCTTGCGTAGCGTTATATCCGAAAGAATAACCGCAAAATGGTTTTCGCTCGACTGGTAAATTTCAACTTCATAATATATTTTCTGCTCACGCGAATACGACTCAAAATGAATAGCCTTACCCGTTATTGCTACCTGGGCATACTTTTGTATCGTTTTTTGAGAGATTTTGGGAACTACCTCAACAATTGTCTTACCAAGTACATCCGCTTTTCTGAAACCGGTTAACTCTTCATATTTTTCATTCAGGTACGTAAACCTGTAATCCACAGGCGTTCCTTCTTCGTTAAATATTACTTCATGAACCGCCATTCCCTGGTTCATGTTGTGCACCAATAACCTGAATTCCCGCTCACCAGCTGCAAGATTTTCCATCAAGGCAGTATTCTCTTCCTGGTCCTTCAGAATTTTCCCTATGAGTAAAGTCGCGAGCGGGTAAATTCCGAGTATGGTAAAACTCATGGTTTTAAAAGCAATCATTCGCATTCCGGAAGGCATTGCTAATAATAAAACAACCATGGCGATATGCACAAGCAATCCAAAAATATACAAATCGAAAGTTCGTATTGGCGTCCTGTTTTTCCGCTTTTTATAATAATAGAGCAATCCGATCAGGTACGAAGCAGTTATAACAGAAATACCTGTTACCAGACCACCTCCACCAAGATATACACGGTAGATTAATGCTGTTAATGTAACCATCAAACCTGCAACAGGTCCAAAAAACAGGGTGCATACGCTTATTACAACGCTGCGGCCATCGAAGATAATTCCCGGTGTAAGTTCAAAAGGATTGAGCATTCCAAGTAACGCAACTCCCGCAAAAAGAATACCTTGCAGTATAACACCTAACAGGGTGTCGCGTTTCCAGCGTGTAGTTATAAATCCGGATAATACACTTACTGCAACCAGCAGGGATAAGTTGAAAATAAGTTCTATTATAATCATTGGAAGTTGCAAATGTTAAGATTTTACGGCTTTAAAAACATACGGTATTCTGAATTTGATATTTTGTGCCAGCAATATGATCAGGATTAGTCTGCAGGCTTATTGATTCTGACTAATCTTTCTGTTACCGGAATGTTTTTTACCGTAAGGTTCTTTTCATTCCTGACACCAGGCATAAAACGCATCATGATTGCGGTAAAGTGAAGATAAATGAGCTTCCATCGCCTTCGCTACTCTCGGCCCAGATTTCCCCACCTTGCTTTTCAACAAACTCTTTACAGAGAATCAGTCCAAGCCCTGTTGAGGGCTCTCCTTCAGTGCCTTTTCTGTTTATGTTTTCAGTTAGTTTAAACATTTTACCTACCATCTCAGGGGGCATTCCGATACCAAAGTCTTTAACGATGATTCGCGTCATATCATTCCCGGTTTTTGTGGCTGATATTTCAATAATACCACCTTTAAATGAGAACTTAATAGCATTCGAAAGCAAATTCCTGACAATGGTTTCGAGCATATGAATATCAGCAAACACCACATTATGATCGGGTATATTTATCCGTAATTCGATGCCTTTTTTATTTGCTGTATCCTTCATTAATTCAATGCTTTTTGTAAGCGAACTCTTAAGAAACATGGGCTGCGGCTCAAAATTTATTTTCCCGCGCTGCATTTTCGACCATTCAAGCAGGTTCTCAATCAGCCTGTATATATTAACGGCTGAGGTTCGCATGGTAGTAGCTATTTCCTTAAGCTCAAATGCGGATAATTCTTCTATGTCATCCACCATAATGGCTGTCAGACCAAGGAAACCATTCATAGGTCCCCGCAGGTCATGAGCCACAATCGAAAAGAATTTGTCTTTCTCCGCGCTGCTTGCTTTAAGCAATTCATTTTTAAGCTTCAACTCTTCTTCTGCCTTTTTACGCAGTGTTATGTCTTTTGAGATACAGGTAACCCACAATATGTTTCCCTGTGTATCTTTTATAGGATCTACCAGGGTTATGAAGAATTTTTCTTCTCCATGGGCAGTAACAACTTTTACTTCAATTTCTCCTTTTTCGCCAGTTTTGAAAACCTGCCGTACAAGCCTGAGACGTTTTTCGGCTTCTTCATGAGAAAAAATTTCAAAGGGAGTTTTTCCAATAATGTCTTCCGGCTTTTTACCGAATGTACCTGCAAATGCCTCATTTACATACCGGTATGTTTCATCGGGGTCAAAACTAAAAATAGGGTCGCTCGAGTATTGTACCAGCAAACGGTATTTTTCTTCGCTCACTCTTAAGGCTTCTTCTGCATGTTTGCGTTCAGCCATCTCACGACCAACCGCAATAACAACTTTTTGCCCAAACCATACTCCGGAGGAAAGCCTGATTTCTTTGGGAAAAACAGAGCCGTCTTTCCGTATTCCCCAGAATTCGAATCTTACAGGCTCCCCGTCATAGGCTTCATGGATGTGCCTGATAATCTGACCCATATCATTCATGCCCGGCGCTGAAAGAAATCCGGGATTTTTTTGAATAAAAAACTCCTTTTCATAATTATACAGCTTCATTGCTGCAATATTCACATCCAGAAAACTGCCATCCTTATCAAGTATATAAATGGCATCGTTAAGGCTATTGAAAATACCTTGGTAGGTGTTTTCAGATATACTTTGTTTCATTTCAGTTTCTTCAGTTTTCATAATAACAAATACAATAATTTGACTCCCGAATAACAATGTAAACTATGGTAAATCAAAGTTTGACCTGATTATATTCCTGTGTGTGTTCATAGTATATACCTTTACGCATTGATTTAGAAATGACATATCTTTTCCTTGCTAAAAATCATGACAGCCAATTCTGAAACAATGCTCAAAAAGCATTTTAGTGTTTCTCACTACCCTTTATCCACAAAGCAATTTGTCATAAACCAACACCAGGAAGAAAACCGGATCAGTAAAGTTTTTTGCGTTTTTGTGCAATAGACCTGAAGCCAATTCCCAATCATGGTTACTAAAAAAAGATCTATGAACGAATCCGATTGCCAGGATGCAGGTTTACAGCTCAGATAAATAACATCATTGGCAAAAGTCATTGTTATTTAATGACCAAATATACTGAATGTTCTGATCAATAAAATCAAATATCTTTAAAATAAATATATATTTATCAAACACTTACAAACATGACAAATCAATCACATATCTATTTAAAGCATCATGTCTATTTAAAGCATCATGAACTGACAAGGGAGCTGACACTGGCAAATCCCCCGATTCAGATGCGCTCTTTATAGTTGTTGATTATTTCTGTATAACTTGTGCACCCATAGAAAAAATCCAATCCTAAATCCTTTACTTTTGCTCTTGAAAAACAGACTTAATGAAAATTATCACCTATAACGTAAATGGAATACGGGCTGCCATAAGCAAGGGATTCCTTGATTGGCTGCAGGCTACTGATCCGGATGTAGTTTGCCTGCAGGAAATTAAAGCCCAGCACGATCAGATTCCAATTATTGATTTTGAAGCTATAGGGTACCACACATACTGGTTTCCTGCTCAGAAAAAAGGATATAGTGGCGTGGCCATACTTTCGAAAATTGAACCGGATAAAGTCGTTTATGGAATGGGCATCGAAAAATACGACTTTGAGGGACGCTTTATACGGGCAGATTATGGCGACAAGAGCGTAATTTCGGTTTATCATCCTTCCGGAACCACGGGCGATTTAAGGCAGGCTTTCAAAATGCAGTGGCTTGCTGACTTTCAGAACTACATCCTTGAATTAAAGAAAACGCGCCCAAACCTGGTAATATCAGGTGATTACAATATCTGCCACCGGGCAATTGATATACATGATCCGATACGGAATGCAACAAGCAGCGGTTTCCTGCCGGAAGAACGCGAATGGGTAACCGGCTTCCTGAATAGTGGGTTTATCGATTCGTTCAGGTACTTTGTTAAGGAACCTCATCATTATACCTGGTGGAGCTATCGGGCAGGTGCCCGAAGCCGGAATTTGGGCTGGCGCATTGATTACCATATGGTTAGCGACGAACTTGAGCAAAATATGCAACGCGCTGCCATTTTGCCATTAGCCGTTCATTCCGATCATTGTCCATCGTTGCTGGAAATAAATTTTTAAAGTTCTCTGATCAATACTAATTCTTTAACTTTCAAACAATGAATTATTCAGTGTTAAGCAAAGTAATCAGGTTAACGATTATCATTTTACTCGCAGGCACTTTTACATCCTGCGTTTCCATGAAAAAATACAATGACCTAACCGCAAAATGCAATGAGGAAAGCGCCGGGTTAAACGCTAAGATTGATATACTTAGTACCCAGGTGAATGAGATTACTTCAGAAAACCAACGTTTAAAAAAGGACCTTGCCCAACTCAAGGCTGATACGCTACGGCTGGGTTCAGTGCTTCGTTTGCTAACCGCCGACTATAACGAGCTTGACCGCTCACACGAACTGCTTAAATCGCAGTTTTCAGCCAATTTCGAGGATGCCGAAAAAGTAATGGCTGAATTAAAAGCATCCAAAGACAGTCTTTTAGTGCGCGAAGACCGTGTAAGGGCTATGCAGGCGGAACTTGACAGTAAAGGGAAAAACCTTGCCGAAGTGCAGGCTGCCTTGCGCAGGAATGACTCAATTACCAACGCATTGCGTAAAGCCGTATCTGATGCGCTTATGGGTTTTGAAGGGAAAGGGCTTACCGTACATATGAAAGATGGGAAAGTGTATGTTTCGCTCGAAGAAAAACTTCTTTTTGCATCCGGTAAATGGGATGTAAGCAAAGATGGAATCACTGCACTTAAAGACCTGGCAAAAGTGTTGGAGAAAAACCCTGATATCAATGTGCTGATCGAAGGCCATACGGATAATGTGCCGTTAAACAGTCAGAACCAGGTTGAGGATAACTGGGATCTGAGTGTGATGCGCGCCACATCGATCGTAAAAATACTTCTTGCTAACGGGAAGATTAATCCAACCCGTTTAGTTGCCTCCGGACGAGGCGAATTTTTACCTGTTGAACCCAATACTTCAACAGCTAATAAAGCCAAAAACCGCAGGACCGAGATCATCCTTTCGCCTAAACTTGATGAACTTATGCAGATTATTGGAAGCAAATAATCCGTAACATCATTTAAAAGAGTAAATTTGCACTGCAATACGCAGGCAGGAAAGCATCTGATTTCAGAATAAAAAGGGGATTGCTGATGGTGTCAGCAATCCCTGATTGTGTGTAAAAACAGCAACCATGGTAAAAAACATTTAACGTTTTTGAAAGGATGATCAGGCCCTGGCCTGAAAAAATTTTGCATGGCTATTTTTGAAACAAATTACCGGTTTTAAAATGTATAATATTGAATAACAGCATAATGGCAAAAGAAATCACAGCAAAACTCATCCTTGAAGATGGTACTGTTTTTATCGGGAAGTCCTTTGGTTTCGAAGGATCGGTAGCGGGCGAAGTAGTCTTCAACACTTCCATGACCGGGTATCCGGAAAGTCTTACTGATCCGTCGTTTGCCGGTCAGATCATGGTGGCTACCTATCCGCTGATTGGTAACTATGGAGTACCCGAAGCAATAATGGTGGATGGGTTACCCGATTTTTTCGAATCGGATCGCATACAGGTTACGGCTCTTATCGTTTCGGACTACTCAGAGAAATACAGCCACTGGAGCGCTAAACGAAGCCTGGGCGACTGGCTTACGGAATTCAAAATTCCCGGTTTGTACGGAATTGATACACGTGAACTGACCAAGATTATCCGCGAAAAAGGAGCCATGATGGGGAAAATCGTTTTCGGAAACGACGATCCCGGCTTTCATGATCCGAATCAGGAGAACCTGGTTGCCAGTGTAAGCACCGATAAAGTGATAACGTATGGCAATGGTTCAACGCGGATATTGCTGGTTGATTGCGGCGTGAAATATAATATTATCAGGCATTTCATTAAAAGAGATACCACTGTGATCCGCGTTCCATGGGATTATGATTATTCAAAGGAGACATACGATGGATTGTTTATTTCGAACGGTCCGGGAAACCCCAAAATGTGCGAGGATACAATAAAACATCTCGACCTGTCCTTAAAACAGGATACGCCAATCTTTGGAATCTGCCTTGGGAATCAATTGCTTGCATTGGCTTCGGGAGCCGATACATACAAACTTAAATACGGTCATCGCAGTCATAATCAGCCTGTATTGCAGTGTGGAACCAATAAAGCGATGGTAACTTCACAAAATCATGGTTTTGCAATTGATAACAAGACTCTTTCCAGCGATTGGGAACCGTTTTTCGAAAACCTGAACGACGGAACCAATGAAGGCATCAGGCATAAATCCCGTCCTGTTTTCTCTGTTCAGTTTCATCCTGAAGCTTCCAGCGGCCCGACCGATAGCGAATATCTGTTTGATGATTTTCTAAAGATTGTACGGGAAAAGAAATAACCACGGAGGCACTGAGTACACTGAGGATCACAGAGTATCGTCCTTGAATTTCAAAATAATATCTTTCTTTTTTTATGTTTCCAACTGATTCATTCGAAAAAAACGATTATGAAAATTACTCAGCGATTGATTACTGACATTTCCTATAAAATAATAGGATGTGCAATAGAGGTTCACAAACAATTGGGACCTGGTCTTTTAGAATCCGTTTACCAAACCTGCCTTGTTGAGGAATTAAAAATGCGTGGATTGAAAGTTGAATCTGAAACGGTTATTCCTATTTTGTATAAAGGGAAAAATTTGGGTGGTCAACTTAGATTGGATATATTGGTTGAAGATTTGATAATTGTTGAACTTAAGGCAGTTGAGGAAATGATTCCTTTGTACCAGGCACAGTTATTATCATATCTGAAACTAACATCACAACCGAAAGGATTACTGTTTAATTTTAATTGTGAAAACATAAGAAGTCAAATGGTATCAATGGTTACAGAAGAATTTGAATTCCTGCCAAAAGAATAGATAACCCAAGAGAATACAGATACTGACGAAGATAAATACAAAATAGAGGTACTGAAAATCCTCCGTGTATCTCAGTGCCCTCCGTGCCTCCGTGGTAAATTATTAACTCATCAAAGTAGTTAAAATACAACATTGCTTAAAAGAATAAAAATGATAAAAATCAATAAAGTACTTGTCCTTGGTTCAGGAGCGTTGAAAATCGGCGAAGCCGGTGAGTTTGATTACAGCGGATCACAGGCTCTGAAAGCCTTGCGCGAAGAAGGTATCTTTACCATCCTTATCAATCCCAATATCGCTACAGTACAAACGTCAGAGGGCGTTGCCGATAAAATATATTTCCTGCCGGTAACTCCATTTTTTATTGAAAAAGTTATTGAAAAGGAACGCCCGGAAGGAATCCTGCTTTCATTTGGCGGACAAACAGCCTTGAACTGCGGTATTGAACTTTTCAAATCAGGCATACTTGAAAAATACAATATTAAAGTCCTGGGAACTCCGGTTCAATCCATTATTGATACCGAAGACAGGCAGATATTTGCCGATAACCTTCGCAAAATCAATATTAAAACTCCGCGAAGCATTGCCGTTACAACTATTGACGACGCGCTGAACGCTTCAGATACCTTAGGATTTCCAATTATTGTACGGGCAGCTTTTACCCTGGGCGGACAAGGTTCCGGTTTCTGTTACAACCGCGACGAACTGCTGAAACTTGCCGGGACAGCTTTTTCGTATTCCTCTCAGATTCTGGTAGAAGAATCTCTGAAAGGCTGGAAGGAAGTTGAATATGAAGTGGTACGCGACTGTTACGACAATTGCATAACCGTTTGTAATATGGAGAATTTCGACCCGCTGGGAATTCACACCGGCGAGAGTATTGTTGTCGCTCCTTCGCAAACGCTTACCAACCGCGAATACCACAAACTCCGAAGCCTTTCGATTGAAATTGTGCGTAATGTAGGAGTTGTGGGTGAATGCAATGTTCAATATGCTTTAGATCCCAATTCCGAAGATTACCGCGTTATAGAAGTAAACGCGCGCCTTTCGCGCTCGTCGGCTTTAGCTTCAAAAGCTACAGGTTATCCTTTGGCCTTTGTTGCAGCCAAACTGGCTTTGGGCTATGGACTTCATGAACTGAAAAATTCTGTAACTAAAACAACTACCGCTTTTTTTGAACCGGCACTTGATTATATCGTTGTTAAGATTCCCCGCTGGGATCTGAATAAATTTATCGGAGTTTCCAAGGAGATAGGCTCCAGCATGAAAAGCGTCGGCGAAATTATGGCTATCGGCCGCACCTTTGAGGAAGCCATCCAGAAAGGCCTGCGCATGGTAGGACAAGGAACACATGGATTTGTCGGGAACCACGATATTGAATTTGACGATATCGACCAGGCACTCTCAGAACCAACCGATATGCGCATTTATTCCATTGCCAGCGCGTTTGAGGCAGGTTATACCGTTGAGCGCATTCATGATCTTACAAAAATTGACAACTGGTTCCTGGTGAAGCTGAAATCCATTTACGATCATATGGTTAAGCTGAAAACGCTTGATAAAATTGAAGATATTTCAGTCGAAATGATGAAAGCCACCAAGCAGAAAGGCTTTTCGGATTTCCAGATCGCGCGTTTCCTGAATGAGCAACCTGGCAATATGCACAAGGAAATGCTCGAGGTCCGGAATTACCGGAAATCACTCGGGGTTTTTCCTTATATCAAACAAATCGATACGCTTGCTGCTGAATATCCTGCCCAAACCAATTATCTGTACATGACGTACAATGGTTCGGCACACGACATTATACCTGAAAAAGATGGTAAATCAGTTATTGTTCTTGGTTCCGGCGCTTATCGCATTGGCAGCTCGGTTGAGTTCGACTGGTGCTCTGTAAACGCGCTTACAACGGCACGCAAAGAAGGCTATCGCGGTGTGATGATCAATTTCAATCCCGAAACTGTTAGCACAGATTATGATACCTGCGACAGGCTGTTCTTCGATGAGCTTTCGTTCGAGCGTACCATGGATATTATCGAACTGGAACAACCCAAAGGAGTGATTGTTAGTACCGGCGGCCAAATCGCCAATAACCTGGTTATGCGCCTGCATGGGCAAGGTGTTCCGATTTTGGGAACTGCTCCTGAAAGTATTGATAATGCTGAAAACCGGCATAAATTTTCTTCGTTGCTTGATACATTGAAAATTGATCAGCCACGCTGGAAGGAACTTGTAGAGATAGAGCAAATCTATGATTTTGTGGATGAAGTTGGTTTCCCGGTTTTAATACGTCCTTCGTACGTGCTTTCCGGAGCAGCGATGAATGTGGTTTCCAACCGGCAGGAACTTGACTTTTTCCTCACCCTGGCTGCCAGGGTTTCGAAAGAATATCCTGTTGTAGTTTCGGAATTTATCCAGAATGCCAAGGAAATTGAAATCGACGCGGTTGCTGACAAAGGAGAAGTAATAGCTTATGCCATTTCCGAGCATATAGAGTTTGCGGGAGTGCATTCGGGCGACGCAACTATTGTGTTCCCGGCGCAAAAAATGTATTTCGAAACGTCGCGGCGTGTTAAAAAGATTTCGCGGGATATCGCTAAGGCTCTCAATATCAGCGGTCCGTTCAACATGCAGTTCCTGGCACGCGATAACGATATCAAAGTAATTGAATGCAACCTCCGCGCTTCGCGTAGTTTCCCGTTTGTAAGTAAAGTGCTCAAAATCAACTTCATTGAACTGGCTACAAAAATCATGCTTGGCATAAAGGTCGAGAAACCCAGCCGCTCAGCCTTTGAAATGGATTATGTAGGAATAAAAGCTTCACAATTCTCCTTCTCCCGGCTTCAGAAAGCCGACCCGGTTTTAGGTGTTGAAATGGCAAGTACAGGCGAAGTAGGCTGCATTGGAGAAAATTACTACGAAGCGCTTTTAAAAGCCATGCTTTCAGTCGGATACAGGATTCCTGAAAAGAACATACTGTTTTCGTCCGGTGATACCCGATCCAAAATTGAACTGCTCACCAGCGCAAAGATGCTGGTTGAACGCGGATACAATCTTTTTGCGACAAAGGGCTCAGCTAAATTTCTTTCGGATAATGATGTGCCGGTTACCACATTGTATTGGCCCGATGAAGCCGAATCGCCCAATACACTCGAATACCTGAAGAGCCGCAAAATCGACCTGGTTATCAATATCCCGAAAAACCTTTCGAAAACAGAGCTTTATAATGATTATGAAATCCGAAGGGCAGCCGTCGATTTCAATATTCCGCTGATTACCAATGCCAGGCTTGCAAGCGCGTTTATTTATGCCATTTGTAAGTTGCAGCCGGAGGATATAGCGATAAATAGTTGGGATGAGTATTGATTTTTTTTACCACGGAGACACAGAGAACACAGAGGATCACAGAGTTTAATTAATTGAGTGATGTAACTGTTCAACCGAAAATTGTACAAAAGAATTTCGGCTAAACTAAAAAGAAGTTGGATTCAAATAAAATATTTCTCAAAAATTCTCCGTGTTCCTTCGTGCCCTCTATGCCTCTGTGGTTTATTTTCTTCAGAAAGCACCGCTATTCCTATCCAAACAATATCCCGAAAACCTCCTCCACCTGGGATGAGTATTGATTTTTTTTTACCACGGAGACACAGAGTACACAGAGGAACACAGAGTTCGATTCATTTTGTGATTCAGTGGCATTATGAAAAATAAAAAAAATGAATTTCGGCTGAATTAAAACAAGGTGGATTCAAATAAAATATTTCTCAAAAATTCTCCTTGTTCCTTCG
>CAIRMR010000100.1 GCA_903879715.1 uncultured Bacteroidales bacterium | reverse complement strand
GCTCGTTTCCTGACAGTGCGTCGGGCGGTCTTCAACCTGAACGGCAAATTGGGTTGTAAGGTTCTTTCATCCTTATAGGTATTTGTTTTAATAAACGCACGCCTCGTGGCGCACCAGATTACGCAGATTTATAACTACTTTTAACTGCAATCTCAGAAAAAATCAAAATATAGCAATTTATCCAATCAGTTAAATCTGAGTAATCTGTGGCATAAATTTGTTTCTTAAGACTTTGTGGTATTTTAATTATTAAAAAACTACGGATCAATTCTTTGTTTTACAAATCTGAATGAAATAACTTTGATAAAACTAATAAACCTCAGAATCCTATGAAATTGAAATCACTTATCCTGTTTTTAGCCGTTTTCACGCTATTTTCAATCGACAAGCAGTCGGTTGCGCAGAAAACCAGGAAATCAACTGAAATTATAATCCTGCATACCAACGACATGCATTCAAAGATCGATAATTTCGGAAAACTTGCCTACCTGGCCGACAGTTTGCGCAAAACACACAAGTATGTGTTCCTTGTTTCAGCGGGTGATAATTTTACAGGAAATCCAATCGTGGATATGTATCCGGATAAAGGATTCCCTATGATCGAATTAATGAATAAGCTTCATTTTGATGCTACTGCTATGGGAAATCATGAGTACGACATGGGCCAGGCACTGCAGAATAAGAGACGCGAACAGGCAACATTCCCTTTTATCAGTTGTAACATCGATGCTTCAGGAGCAGTGGCAAAACCCTATGAATCTTATGTTATTCTGAAAGCGGGTAAAATAAAAATACCATTCCTGGGGATTCTGCAAATAGGAGAAAACGGTTTACCCGATTCGCATCCTTCACGGCTTGAAGGACTTAAATTTACAAACGGGATCGAAAAGGCAAAAAAATTTACCTGGTTAAAAGACAAATATGGAATACTGCTAGCTCTTTCACATTTGGGTGTTGAAAATGATGAAGCTCTTGCAAAAGCGTTTCCTCAGTTTGATCTGATTATTGGAGGACATTCGCACACCACCATGAGCAAAGCTATGATGGTGAATAATGTTATGATCGTTCAAACAGGATCGGGTTTAAAAAATATTGGGATTACAACGCTTCATGTAAAAAAAGGAAAGATCACCGATAGAAATTATGAACTTGTACCCTTAGGAAGTATTAAGAAAACTGATCCCGAAATTCAGGCTCTGATTGATAAATACAACAGCAATGAGGAAATGCAGAGCGTTGTGGGATTTGCCGAAACAGCTTTCAGCAACCACGAGGAACTTGGATATTTGATGACAGATGCCATTACAGCCCGGCTGAAAGTTGATTTTGCATTTCAGAATGGAGGAGGAATACGAATTTCAGATTTACCTCAGGGCGATATTTTGTTAAAAGACATTTTCCGCCTCGATCCTTTCGGGAACCAGGTGGTAACGTATACCTTGACTTACGACGAAGTTAAATCGCTGATTTTAAACGCATATAACCGGGAAAAATCCATTGACCTTGTACCTTCAGGTATGACATACACCGTAATTGTAAACGCTGATGGAGTATGTTCTGACGTTGAAATGAAAGATAATTCAGGAAACATACTGGATGCCAGCAAAACCTATACTGTCGGGTTAAACAGTTATATCGCGGCCAGTTACAGGTTCAACCACACTGATCCAGGTATTACTAATTATAACACTACAGCACAAACACTGCTTGAATACCTGGGTGATATTAAAAAGGTGAATTACGCGGGAGTCAAAAGGGTTTCCAGGAAAAAATAAACTTATTGATATACATGCATTTTACCAGGTATCCGGTTTTTTCGGAGCTGGTGCCTGCATTCCCTGTTTCAGGCTATCAATCATCTTGCGGGTAAAGTCATCAACCTGTTTCAGGTAATCATCCCAGGCCGGAATGTATGATTTATCCTGTTTGTCCATATAGCGCTCAAGTGGCTGGCGCGAGATATCTTTCATATTGAAGTTCGTGATCGTATAGCGGAAGCGGCCATCCTTCAATTCAATTTTCATTGAATAATCGACTCTTCCAGCCACAAGGGTTGCCCCTTTCTCAATTTTTGATATCTCTATGCGATGAACAATTTCTATAATCCCACTTGCCTGGTCGCGCACTTTAGTTGCATCCGCAGGATTCTTATATTGCTTATTAACCCATTCTATTGCCCGGTTGAACAATTCGGAGGGTGTACCAGCTACCGAAACAACTTCCTTGTAGGTAATTAACTTTGTTTCCGGATCAACAGGCATTTTCACTGCTGAATTCTGAGCATTTACACTCAGGCTATTTAGCATCAGTATTGATGCAATTATATTTAGAACAGTTATTTTCATGGGGAATTTTTATTGGGATTAAAACAACTTTCGTGCCGCAGAGCCTGCTATTTATTTTTAACAGGCTTTCGGACAATAATATAAATATCTTCACTATCACGTTTCATCATATACTTTTCACGACCAAGCTTTTCCAATTCAAGCGAATCACCGGTGAGCCTGCTCAATTCGATACTGTCGCTCTGAGCCTGATCGTGGTAGAATTTCAATTCTTTTCTTAATCCATTCAGCTCCTTCCTCATTTTATACTGCGAAACGAGGTTATTGCGGTCGAGAAACAACATTAAAACCAGGAAGGCTAAACCCGTAAGCAGGTATTTGTTCTTTAATATGGAAGGTATCTTATCAACAAACTTCTTTATCATGATGGAACAAAGGTATTAAAAAAGGGGTTGGGAGGTGAAGATTGAGGGTTTTAAGTGTTTGAGAAGGTATAGTGGTCAATCAATTGTGTAGGATTGAGGGTTTGGGTGGCTTTGAGATGTATGGGTTGTCATTCGATGGTCATTCAATTGTGGAGGATTGAGGGTTTGGGTGTTTTTGGGATGTATAGGTTGTCATTCGTTGGTCATTCAATGGATGAAGATTGAGAGTTTGAGTGGCTTTTAGATGTTTGGGTTGTCATGCGGTGGTCATTCAATGGTTGAGGGAAGAGTGATCAGAGAAATGTTGGGTTTATGAGTTGTTATTCGGTAGTCATTTAATTGTTGTAGGTTGAGTGTTTGAGTGCCTTTGAGAAGTATGGGTTGTCATTCGATGGTCATTCAATGGTTGAGGGAAGAGTGATCAGAGAAATGTTGGGTTTATGAGTTGTCATTCGATAGTCATTCAATTGTTGAGGGAAGAGTGATCAGAGAAATGTTGGATTTATGAGTTGTTATTCGGTGGTCATTGAGAAGTTGTTTTGGAATTTGGGGCTTGGAATTTGAGATTTGGAATTTGGAATTTGAGATTTGGAATTTGGAATTTGGAATTTGGAATTTGGAATTTGGGACGTGGAATTTATTCCTTTGATCTACAGCCCTATTTCATCCGCAATTTCAGTCATGGCTGTGATTGAAATAGCCGCAAACTGATCAATAGGAATTCCTATTTTTTCGCATTCCAGGATATTTTCCCGTTTTACCGAAGCGGCAAAAGCCTTTTCCTTCATACGTTTGACAACCGATTTGGTTTTTACTGAGGCTATTTTCTTATCCGGATATACCAAAGCGGTAGCCATTACAAGCCCGGTAATAGTTTCGCCTGCAGCCAGCGCATGTTGAAATTCGGTGGTTCGTTCCTTACCGGAAGCAATTTCGTTATGCATTCTGATTGCATCAACAATATCAGTATCAATACCCATTTCATCCAGCCACTTTGCCCCTTCCGGACCGTGGGTATAAGCATCAGCATTGGTAACTTCCACGTCCAGGTCGTGCAGCAACCCGGCTTGTGCCCATGCTTCTGCGTTACGTCCAAGATGAACAGCCAGAGAATGCATGACGGCTTCAGAAGCAAGGCTGTGGGCTATCATCTTTTCGTTTTTCACATATTTATGAAGCAATGCGAGGGCTTCTTCGCGGGGAAGAATCATAGTAAAAGATTTAGGTTTTAGGATTTAGGGATTGGGATTTAGGGATTTAGGGATTGGGATTTTCGTATTAAATCTATTTCCGCAAAGTTATCAAAAAAGTGTTTTTACTTTCTTTCCAAACGTTCGATTGAAATGAATATTTTTGCGTCACATAAATATTAATAATCTCCTATGAAAACCTTACGACAACTGTTTTTTGTTTTTGCGCTTCTGCCATTTATTTCGTTCGCCCAGGAAAGCGAAATCTACAAATTTCTGAAAGCCATTCCCGGCATTGAAATTGTAAAAAAAGATACCACGATCTACAAAGAGTTTTATATAATAATGCTTCCACAGGCGGTTGATCATAATAATCCAAACGGACCGACATTCAAACAACGCATTTATGTAGGTTATGAAGGTGCAGACAAACCAACTGTAATGGAAACCGAAGGCTATGGTACGGATTGGGTTTCATCAAATACCATGTCAGAACCGACTAAGTTATTAAAAGCCAATCAATTGTATGTTGAGCATCGCTATTTCGGGCCTTCAACGCCCAACCCTGTCGACTGGAAATACCTGACGGCCGAACAGGATGCCGGGGATTATCACTATATCCGTACTCTTTTCGGCAAGTTTTACAAAGGAAAGTGGATTGCCACAGGAGTAAGCAAAGGCGGTCAGACAGCTACCGAATACAAGGTTTTTTACCCCGATGATGTAGATGCAACTATTCCGTATGTTGCGCCAATAAATTATTCACGGCTCGATCCGCGTATTGATAAACATTTTAAGATAGTGGGTACCAAAGAACAACGGAAGCATATTAAAGATATCCAAATGTACTTGCTTCAAAAGAAAAATACCGTTTTGCCTGAATGGATAAAATTGGCAAATAAAGCCGGATTTAAATTTACTGTTATTGATGATGAATCCGCGTATGATTATTCAGTACTTGAGTTCCCGTTCTCTTTCTGGCAGTACACAGCCGATGAAAAGAAACTTCCCGATCTGAAAAATACTACCCCCGAAAAGATGGCATTGTTCCTGTTTCGCATTGTGCCTCCTTTCTGGTATACCGAAGCAGCCGATCCATTCCAGGTGTCTTATTATCAATTTTATACTCAGCTTGGTTATTATGAATACAACGAAAAACCATTCAGGAAATATCTGAAAAACAAAGATTATCCCAATTCCGCATTTGTTCCTAAGAATGTTCCAATCGTTTGGGACCCTTCGTACCAGGAAAAACTAAAAAAATTCATTTCGGGTAATCCTCAGCATATGATTTATATTTATGGCGAAGCGGATCCCTGGGGTGCAACTGCTGCTAAAATAAAGCCGGGAAGCGGAAGCCTAAAAATGGTTCAAAGTCAAGGAACTCACGGTGCACATATAGCGACCCTGAGCCCGGAACAACACAAACTGGTAATCGATACACTGGAGAAATGGCTTGAGATGGATATTGAATAAATGTTGAACTCAGATTCTACATATTTCAATTTCAGGAATAGCCTTACCATTAAGGAATGAAAAAAAAAGTAAATCTCCTGATTCTACCCATTCTATTTATTTGGGAGCTACCACAGAATATTCTGGGGTTATTGATGCATGCAATTATGAAAAGCAGACAAAAAATCAGCAATACTGAAACTGAAGGTCATCATGTTTTCATTGAAACAGCGAACACAGGTGTAAGTCTGGGATGGTTTATATTCTGGACATCAACAGGAAATCGTTTTCCTTATCTCAAAAACGACTGCCGGATGCACGAATATGGACATTCAAAACAATCGTCAATGCTGGGGCCTGTGTATCTCCTTGTTGTTGGAATTCCATCTGTGGCAAGGGTCATTTACAGGAAGTGGTACTACAAAAAATATGGTATTAACTGGGAAAATTATTATGCTTCATTTCCCGAAGACTGGGCTGATAATTTAGGAGGTGTGACGTTTCCAAAAATTATTGACTCATAAAAAAATGGTCTTTTAAAATTTCAGGTTGAAATCAGGATTTAACAGTTATAACTTACACCTCCACATGAAAGACTTTATGCGTAGCAACAAAGAGCTCAAAAATATTATCCGCGAAACAGCAGAAATTGCCGGCTACCTATGGCAACGCGGATGGGCTGAACGCAATGCCAGCAATATTTCAGTAAATATCGCAGATATATTCCAGGAAGAAATATCTGACTATAGTGCATTCCCTTTCCATACACTTCCACTTTCCTATCCAAAACTTTCCGGCAAATATTTCTTAGTAACCGGTACAGGTAAGCGAATGCGCGATCTGGCTCGGAAACCAATGAAAAATTCGCTCATTTTGCAACTGAACGGGGACGCAAGCGGGTACTGGATTATTTCGCAGAATATTGGTGACGCGGAGAACTTCCTGCCAACTTCGGAGCTCCCGACTCACCTGGGAATACATCAGATGATTGCTGAACGCGGCAGTAATGAAAAAGTTGTAATGCATACTCATGCTCATGAACTGGTAACCTTAACTCATGCGAAGGAATTCTGTGATCAGGAAAATCTGAATAAAGTATTGTGGAGCATGCATCCTGAAACTGTTATATTTGTTCCTAAAGGCGTCGGTTTTGTACCTTATCTGCTTCCCGGATCAAATGAAATTGCTGCAGAAACGTTAAAAGCATTACAGAATCACGACGTTGCACTCTGGGAAAAACATGGAGTGTTTGCCATTGGCAGGAGTGTTGCCGAAACGTTTGATGTAATTGATATACTGGCAAAATCAGCAAATATTTTCTTTATGTGCAGATCAGCAAATATACTTCCGGATTCGTTTTCTGAAGCACAACTGGCGGAATTAAGAAAACTGGCAGAGAATTTTTGATCATGTAGAAAAGAACGCCTCAGTTGTTTTTATTTGTTAAGAATTCAGACGATGGTTACAAATTTTGCTAAGAGCTTGACACAAAAAAACCGGCTTGAAGCCGGTTCTAAATCGTATCTGAAAAGTTTTTAGTGTTTGCTCAGGTATTCAGCAACTCCTTCGGCAGTAGCTTTCATCCCTTCGTCGCCTTTATGCCAGTCGGCAGGGCAAACTTCTCCGTTTTCTTCAAAAAACTGAAGTGCATCAACCATACGAAGCGCTTCGTCAACGCTGCGGCCTAATGGCAGATCATTCACAACCTGGTGACGGACAACACCTTGTTTGTCAATCAGGAACAGTCCGCGGTATGCAACTGCGTCTCCATTGAATTCAACATAATCTTCATCCTCATCATATTCCCATTCGCCGGCAAGTACATCGTAGTTTTCGGAAATAGTTTTGGAAAGGTCAGAAACTAAAGGGAAAGTAACACCTTTGATTCCACCTGCATTTTTCTCGGTATTGAGCCAAGCCCAATGTGAAAATTTGCTGTCGACTGAACAGCCAACAACCTGAACATTCCGTTTTTCGAATTCAACCAGTTTATCCTGAAAAGCAATGATTTCGGTTGGACAAACAAACGTAAAATCAAGGGGATAAAAGAAAAATACTACATGTTTTTTGCCGATAAACTGAGCAAGTGAGAATTTCTCAACAAATTCTCCACCGTTTATAACAGCATCTGCCTCAAACTGAGGCGCTTTTTTTCCTACTAATACAGCCATCTTATTTGTAATTTTTTATTGGTTTAACTATTTTTCTGCAAAGATAGACACATTTTGCCCGAAATTGTCAAATTGCTGAAAGGGTTTTATAAAAACTGTTAAAGGGCAGCATTTGTTCATAGAATTAAAGAAAATCGGCTCCCATAAGGCTTCGGTTTCCATATCTTAACCAATAATCATATCCCGTTTGGACTAAATTTATTTTGCGGCTAATTCAAAACTGAACATTTATTATAGTTAATAAAATATTTTGCAAGTTCTTTCTGATAATACTTAATATTTGCAATCGTACTCAATTTGGTATCTGCACATAGTACATCTTTTATAAGCTGTTGCCGGAACCCAAAGTTTTCAACTGTATACGAATAAATAAAGTTTGTCCTTACCCCAACATACTCTAAATCCATTAAATACCTCTTATAAATCAATTGATTAATTGCGTTGTCAGAAACACTGTAAAAGAATTTCTTGATATTCCCATCCGAATACGAATACAATGAGGCTTTCCCTTCTACGATTACTTTTAAAAACAGTTTTTCTTCCGACCAGACAGGATATTGTATATAAGTAAGTTTATCGAGAGCATCGCTCGAACGATCAATTTTAACATCAACCCGTCTATACTTTAACTTACCATAAATACCAAACTCCTTTATTGTATTAATAGTTCCGTTCTCCTCCAATGTGGAACCTTCCCTGATAAAACTAAAATCAACCGGGTTGTGTTTTAAATTTTTGTTTTTTATCATACATTCCACCTTATCGTTATCATTATCAATAAGATAACCTTTTTCAAATTTATTCTGACCAAAAGCGTAAGCAGATATCAGAACCAGAAGTAAGGAAAGCAAATTTGTTTTCATAGATTTTAAAGGATATATATTGGTCTGGTTATTGAACTTGATAAAACAGTTCTAAATTTCACTCTAATAAATAAAGCATAGCCTACAGTAAGCTATCATATATGTAATTATTTCAAACCTATCTACCTTGATCCTGTACAAAAGGGTTTCACTTCATTCAACGAATATACAAATTATATGTAAAGTATATTTATTCCAAAAAAAAACCGGCTCCATTACAGCACCGGTTTTCATATTTCGACCAAATAAAATCTATTTAAGCAGCTCATTCACAATATCTTCCTCCTTAATTCCTTCAGCTTCGGCTTTGTAATTACGTACAAAACGGTGGCGGAGGATTGAAGTGGCAACTGCCTGCACATCGGCTATATCAGGTGAGTATTTTCCCATAACGGCGGCATGGCATTTAGCTCCAAGGATTAAGTATTGAGATGCACGGGGACCTGCACCCCATGTGAGATAGTTATTTGCCCAGGGATGTGCTAAGGCCGTTCCCGGCCGGGTTAGCGACGCAAGTTTAACTGCGTACTGATAAACATTATCAGCTACCGGAATACGGCGGATAAGATCCTGAAAGTATTTAATTTCTTCAGCAGCCAGTATTACATTAAGTGAAGCTGAATGCATGGTTGTAGTATTTTTCACTACCTGTATTTCCTCTTCAAAAGTCGGGTAATCAAGCCGGATATTGAACATAAACCGGTCGAGCTGGGCTTCAGGCAATGGATAGGTTCCCTCCTGCTCTATCGGGTTTTGCGTAGCCAGCACAAAAAACGGTTCTTCCAGTTTATGACTTACACCGGCAACAGTAACTGCCTTTTCCTGCATAGCTTCCAGCAGTGCGCTCTGGGTTTTGGGAGGAGTACGGTTAATTTCATCTGCGAGTATAATATTGGCAAATACCGGGCCGCGTATAAACTTGAATTTTCGCTCCTGATCCAGGATTTCGGTACCTATAATATCCGAAGGCATTAGGTCGGGTGTAAACTGTATACGGCTGTAAGTAAGCCCTAATACCTGTGATAGTGTATTTACCATCAGAGTTTTAGCCAATCCAGGAACTCCCACCAATAATGCATGGCCCCTGGAGAAAATAGCTATAAGTAAGGTTTTTACAATCTCATCCTGACCTACAATTACTTTGCCTATTTCGGAACGTAACGCATTATATTTTTTTAAAAAATCGTTGAGCGCCTCAGTGTCTGACTTGTATTGAATCATATTTGGTGCATTTTAGATAGACTTAACTTAAAACCTAAATGGGTCTATACTATTAGATTTTAAGGAGTTTGGGCTTAGGATTTTGGGGTTAGGGATTACTGATCAACTATTTTCTATTTTCTATTTTCTATTAACCTGTAACTTTTAACCCTTACCAACTACTCCGTAAAAGTCCAGTTGAATTTAAAATCGCAGGTTTTAAACTTATCGCCTAAGCGTATATAAGCTGTTTTCGATTTAGTTTCAATCCATTTGGCGGTTACTTTAGCTTTCTTATTATCGAGCGCCCATGCCTGGATTTTATTGTAATCGTCCTTCATATTAGCTCTATGTGGCTCAGTACGAAGCTTCAGATAGAGTACGCGATATGCCTGCGTACCGTCCTCGGTGGTGTATGGAACGCTGGCTGAAATTTCGCCCGGTTTCATTTTATCAATCACAAAAAACACCTTTGGGTCCAACTCGTCGGCAGCAAGACTGGTATTTCCCGAGGACTGGCTTTGAATTAATCCTCCGTTCACTTTACCCGGATCATCGCTGTAGAGAAAGGCGGCCTTTTCAAAAGTCAATGAATCGGTGCGAACTTTATCAGCAATACTATCGAGTTTAGCCGCAGCTACAACAAGATCGTCGGGCGAAACCTTCGGAATTATGAGAATATGCCGAGCATTAACAAAGTCGCCCTTACGCTCAATAAGTTGTAATAAGTGGTAGCCGAACTTTGTTTTTATCACTTCAGAAATATCGTTTTTGTTTTTAAGGTTAAAAGCAGCCGATTCAAATTCAGGAGCCATACTTCCCCGGCTGAACAGTCCTAATTCGCCACCTTTAGCGGCCGACCCGGGATCTTCGGAATATAATACGGCAAGTGTTGAGAATTTCTCACCTTTAAGTACCCTGGCCCTGAGTGCCAGTAGTTTTTCGCGTGATTCCTTAAGTTGAGTCGGTCCTACAACCGGTGTCTTGACAATCTGTCCAATTTCATATTCTGTAGGAATCAGGGGGATACTATCCTGACGGAGAGAATTAAAATATTCCCTGGTTTCGTTGGGTGTCATTTTAACGCTTGAAGTTACTGCTTCCTGAGCCTGCTGCGAAAGAAGTTCAAGACGCAGAGGTTCACGGAGTTCAGTCTTAAATTCTTCAAGCGACTTGTCATAAAACTCCTCAAGTTTCTGTTGCGATCCGAACTGCTGAATGTAATAACGCAGTCGCCTGTCGAGTTCGCTGTTTACCTGTTCGTCGCTCACAACAAGACTGTCAATCTCAGCCTGATAGACAAGCAGTTTCTGAAAAACCAGGTTCTCGAAAATCTCACAACGCAAAACAAATGGATCTCCTGCTACACCTTGTGCTTTTGCCTGGGCAAACTGGGCTTCCACATCCGACCAAAAAACAGGGTGACTTCCAACTAAGGCTGCTATTTCATCAACTGTTTTTTCGTTTTGAGCTTTGGCCTGAAATACGGATACAACCAGTAAAATCAATAAAGCCGGCATTATCATTCTTTTAATCATGTGTATAGGGAGATTATTTTTTAAATATTTCATACTTTTTGTGTTTCACTGCGTCACTGATCAAATCGTCTTCCATTCGCTGCAGCAGGGTTGCTTTACGCTTGTTTAAGAGAATAGTGCGAATATTTTCAGTTTCAAAATTGAGCGGCGAGATACTTTCCTTACTTTTATACGCTGATATAGCAACGTAATACATTGTTGTTGAATCTTTTATCTCGATAAATTTATTCTTACTCAAAAATTCCTCCTGATCATCAACAGTAATCGGGATTTTCCGGGCAAGATCAGCAAAAGACATCCATGTTCCATCATTGATTAAAAAATCCACATTATTTTCCTGGCAAAGTGTTTGAAGTTTTTCCTTATCAGCATCACGGTTGCTTGTGAGCAGAGATTTAACTTTATTTAGCACCGGTAAATTCTTGTTAATTATCACATAACTGGCTAAAACAATATTTTCCCTGAGATGAAAATTGCTCTGATTTTCCTGGTAATATTCTTCAATTTCAGATGAAGGGACTACCGTATCCAGTTTTTGATTTACCAGTTCCGATTCGTAGGCATAGATAATGAGCGAATTCCTGTATTGCTCAATCTGATCCGTAAAATCGCGATTGCTTTCTTCGAGATTATCCTCAGCCTGTTTAAGTAAGAGTTCCTGTCGCACCCAGTTGTTTATGTAGGCCGCTGTTATTTCAATACTATCATTTGCAGCAGTGCCAGCCGGAACCACATCAACCAGGTCTTCCTGGTAAAGGTACTTGTCGTTAACACGTGCAATAGCCTTTTCCTTGCTTTTTGCTTTTTGCGGAAGCAGGTTGCAGGAGCTAAAAACTGAAATCAGGAAAGCTGAAATTACAAGCAAACGCAACATATCCTATTGTGCCGTTAAAATTGAATTAAACACTTCATGGTTAATGACAACCGGGTATTTGGCGCGTAGTTCGCTTATCCATTCTTTTTCCAGAAAATTCTGATAATCGGCTGTCATGGCACCCCGGATTTCGTTCAGCAATTTTGGTTCGGGAGCTACCACCTGGTGAATAACGATTATAGCATTTGATGTATCAGCCATTGGAATTAAATCTGTTATTCCAGGCTTCCATTCCAAAGCATCAATATTCGTGTTTTCCCCTTTCGGGAATTTTTTATGCTCAACAGTAACTTTTTGTATGCTATCCAGATTAAACTTTGCTAAAACCACTTCATCTGTAACCCCTTTTTTCAAAAGTTTCTTAAGGCTTTTTGTGATAGACGCGTCTTTTACAGTAAAAATGGATGCGTCAAGCCTGGTTTCCCACATGTAAGTATTTTTATTTTTTTCGTAGAATTGTTCCAGCCCGACTGTATCTTTTACCGCTTTAGACCACACTTTTTTATCTGTAAGGTCGAAAAGCAGGATTCCATCGTGGTATTCGTTTATAAGTGATTTAAATTCATGATTTTCAGCTTCCAACTGGCTATCTGCGTATTTATTAACGGCATCATTCACAAAACCAGTGTACTGTTGGTATACGTAAGCTGCAATGTCACGTTTTGGCTCACGGCGCTGGGTTGCAGCCAGTTGTTTAGCAAAGTCAGCCTGGGTATAAGTTTTGGTTCCAATTGTGAAAAGGTTTTTATCCAGGTTATTTGCCTGTTCTATTTTCCAGCTTGCTGTAAAAATTGAATCCGTTACTGTCTTAGTCAGTTCATCCAATGCCTGAGGGTTCTGCGTAAAACCATAGCTGGACTTGGTTTTAGTAATAAATGTATTCTGGATTTCAGTATTACGGTCGCTCCGGGGTATCCGCTGTTTAATATCTTCTTTCTCCTCGTCAAAACTACCAATAGGTTTCTGGTCGACAAGTTTGATAATATGCCAGCCATACATGGTTTGGAAGGGTTCGGAATAATCACCTTTTGCTTTCAGCTTTTGTATGTTCATTGTAAAATCAGGAAGTAAGCGGTTTACACCGAACCAAGGCAACACACCGCCTTTACCGGAGGTTGAAGCATCATCGGAAAACTTCCCGGCTACATCGCTAAAATCGCTGCCTGACTGCAATAATTTGTAGGCCAGGTTCGCTGAATCTGCAACTTTAAGTGAATCGTCCAGAGTAGCTTTTGCAGGAAATATTAACATGATATGAGCAAGCTGAATCTTTCCGATTGAAGGAGTTTTCGATGTTAACTTAATCAGGTGATATCCAAAATCGGTGCGAACAGGCATTGATACTTCGCCAACTTTCGCGTTGTAAACCGCTTCTTCGAAAGGATACACCATATCGAAAGCTGTAAAAAATCCGAGGTCGCCATGGTTGCCTTTTATTTTTCGTCCGTCAGTTACACGATCCTTCGCGGATGGATCTTCGGAGCCTTCGATGGCAACTTTAGCAAAATCTTCCCCTTTTACAGTCCGCTTGCGCAATTGCATGATTTTATTCCAGGCAGCCAGTGTATCAGCAGCTGATGCAAGCCGCTCAACGCGAACAAGTATATGACTGGCGCGAATATCGTATTTCTTATGTTCATACGCTTCCTGTATCATTTTGTCAGTTGCCTGATTGTCGGATAAATAAGGCTGGGCCAATTGTTTCCTGTATCCTGCCAATTCATCGCGGAATGATTTTACTGTATCCATTCCTAATGCCTCGGCTTCAGTAACTTTTAAGCGAAAATTGGTAAAAAGTTCCAGGTATTCTTCAAGCGCTTTGGTATCAGTCTTCTCTGATTTAATATTATTCTTTTCATAAACCTTAACAAACTCGTTTTTAGTAATTTTTTCATTAGCTACCTGCAATAAAACCGGGTCAGTACTTTGGCTGAAACCAGGTAAACAGAAATTGCCAAACAATAAGAAGAGTAAAGAATTAAGAAGTTTCCGTTTCATAGTTGATTAAAATTATTGATTGATGTCTGAAGTCTTAAACTTAGTGGTTAGGTATTAGGAGTTAGGTATTGGGGGATTATTTTAAATATAGTTAAATTACCTGCTATAATTTGGTGCTTCGCGGGTAATAGTAATATCGTGCGGATGACTTTCCACCACACCGGAAGATGTTATTTTTATAAATTTAGCATTCTGGAGGGCTGTGATATTAGCTGAACCGGTGTATCCCATTCCAGCACGCAAACCACCTATCATCTGGTGGATCACCTCTGAAAGCGTTCCCTTAAAAGGAACCCTGCCAACGATTCCTTCGGGAACCAGTTTCTGTATATCATCTTCGGCATCCTGGAAATAACGGTCTTTAGAGCCTTTCTGCATAGCTTCTATAGAGCCCATTCCCCGGTATGATTTAAATTTACGACCTTCGTATATGATGGTTTCGCCCGGAGATTCTTCAACACCGGCAAACAACGATCCTGCCATGATGCTATATGCCCCGGCAGCAATTGCTTTCACAATATCTCCAGTATAGCGGATGCCGCCATCGGCAATTACAGGAATTCCTGTTCCTCTTAATTCTTTGGCTACAACGTAGATAGCCGAAAGTTGCGGGATGCCAATACCTGCAATAATACGGGTTGTACAAATCGAACCCGGCCCAATTCCAACCTTTACGGCATCGGCACCTGCATTCACCAGGTCGCGGGCAGCCTCAGCAGTGGCAATATTTCCAACTACAACCTGAAGGTCAGGAAATTGTTTTTTAACAAGTTTTGTAGTTTCAATAACTCCTTTTGAATGACCGTGAGCAGTATCAATTACAACAGCATCTACGCCATTTTTTACAAGTTCTGTTACTCGCTCCAGCACATCAGCAGTAACACCAACGCCGGCTGCAACACGCAAGCGCCCAAGTTCATCTTTACACGCGTTAGGACGGGCTTTTATTTTACTGATATCTTTATACGTAATCAGTCCGACAAGTTTATAATCATCGTCGACAACAGGTAGTTTTTCAATTTTGTATTCCTGCAGAATATCTGAAGCCTGATCGAGATTGGTCTTTGAATTGGTGGTGATCAGGTTTTCGCGCGTCATAATTTCAGCCACAGGCCTGAGTGGATTGCGCTCAAACCGCAGGTCGCGGTTGGTGATTATACCTACCAGTTTTCCTTCCATACTAACCACGGGGATACCACCGATTTTATGCTCACGCATAATATTGAGAGCGTCCTGCACCAGGGCATCTTCGTGTAAAGTGATGGGATCTGTAATCATCCCGCTTTCCGAACGTTTCACACGCCTGACTTCAGCCGCCTGATCCTGAATACTCATATTCTTATGCAATACTCCAATTCCACCTTCCTGGGCAATTGCTATAGCCATAGTCGAATCGGTAACTGTATCCATAGCTGCAGATACAATCGGTATATTGATTTTTATTTTCTTCGTAAACCACGATGAAGTTTCCACATCGCGGGGAAGTACTTCAGAATAAGCGGGAATAAGCAAGACATCATCGTAAGTAAGGCCATCGCCTGCAAATTTTTCACTATCAATGAACATAGTCTTTTTTTTGAATGTGCAAATTTACTAATTTTAATGGAAGTCCTTGTTAAAAAATCTTAAGGTTTTGGCTTCAGACAAAGGATTGAAAATCAATATAATTAATAGAATCCATCCACAGTAAATCGCATTAAAACAAACCTAAACTTTTTATAATCCATAACGGCTTATTCATACAGCAACGATTAGTCATCTGACTATCAATAGATTCCTTTTTAGAAGCAATGAGAAAACACTTGGCAGGACCAAAATTCCTGCTTTCAGAGTTATAACTAATAAAAGGATAAATTATAAAACAGAATCTACCGAACCAGCATAATTGTTCCCCGCTTTTCGTAATCCTTACCTTCGGTTGATTTGTAAGTTATTAAATAAACATATTGACCCGCTGGTATAAACTGCCCGTTAACAGTTCCATCCCAGCCTTTGTCAATATCCGAGGTTTCAAAAAGCTGTTGTCCCCAGCGGCTGAAAATTGTCATTCGAAAGCTTTCTTTATTAACAAACGAAAATTTCGGTACAGGCCGGAACAGCTTGTTTGTTCCATCCGGATAAAACGCGTTAGGAAGAAATAAAACAGGGGCTTTGATAACGCAGCAGGTATTTGATTTTGATATTGCATTTTGCAAAACAGGATTCCCCGGATTTTCTTTTGCTTCTATCCAATAGCAGGGCATTTTCATAATATCAAAGTTTGTAAGCAGATCAGGGAACGAAACAGTAGTTGGGTCGACATTGCCAATAATTTTGGTAGTTGCTATCTCATTATCTAAAATCCGGTAAATTTCATATCCTTCAACACCTTGCAGCCAGTTTTCGTATAGGTTCCAGTTAAGAATATTCTGTGTTTCTGTTTTGCCGCATTGAAGCCATATGGTTTGAGAAGTGTTGATTGACATTGTTTCACTGCCGCAATCATCAATTGCAGCTAGGCGGTAATAATAAGTCTGTGCTTGTATATCAGCCGTAATATCGTTAAAATAATACAGTTGCGGAACCGGTGATACTATTGAATCAATGGTATGAAAAGTTGATCCGTTATCGTCGGAGCGCTCCAGGAACAACTTGCTGACCGAACCATCTGGTGTAATATAGTATTTAACACTTACATAACTGTCATTCTCAACACTTACCTGTGTAATATAAACCGTATCAGGCAGGGTAGCGCCGGTGTATTGCTGAGATTTCACGCATGAGGACGAAGTAAAAGAGTTAGTATTACTATATGCTTTTACTGAATATCCATAGAATTTGCCATTTACAAAATTAAAATTATCGACATAAGATGTATCTGTTAATGGAATCGGGTCAATTTCAACAGGAGTCCCACCGTCAGTCCGGTAAATCTTATATCCACCCAAACCACCAATCATATTTTTGTAGGAGTTCCAGGTTAATTTCGCTGATTTATCACATTGCCCGGGATGAACCACATCAAGATTAATTGTTTGCACGAACTTATTTACATAGTCGGGAGCACTTGGAATACCACACATGTCAGTGGTTCGCACAATATATTTAAAAGAACTTCCGCAAACAGGAGAAGCAGTAGCGTCATTATAGCTATTCAAAGCAGGCGTTCCAGTTGTTATTACCGGCCAACTTCCGTCTGAAGGGTTAAAACGCTGAACTTCATAGGCTAAAATATCGTCATTCGTAATCCTATCCCATGATATCATTGGGGTAAACCCACTTGGACTAGTATTGAGGGCAACACTCAAATTCGAAACATTAGCCGGCGCGGTAAGATCTGATAATGGAAACGAAGCAGCTACCTGCGAAGATGTGGCATTATCTGCAGCATTAACATTGGCTACAAAACTAACCTGGTACTCAAAACTTGTAGGAGTACAATATGGGAAGGAAATAGTGTCGTTAAATGCCAGAGTTGTATAGGGCAATGTCTTAATATCAACCCATCCGGCAGACGCAGCATTCCGTAAAATATGATACGTACCTTGCAAAGTGGGGTCTGTGGTTGTCCAGGTTAACATCGCTATTCGCAAAATAGATGTTGATACAGAAAGATTGATTGCTGGAGGCGCTTTAAATTGACCTGAATTATTGAGATCAATACTTTTATACTGATCACTATTGTCTATAAAATTTTGAAAACCAACTATTCCACCGCTTTCAATTTGAGAATCATTATGCACAGAATGGGCAGAGGCCAGAACCTGAAAAACCTGAAAAAGAATAATTATAAAAAACAATCTGAGCATATGGATACCTGATTTCATGATCGCTAATTTCATGATGAGTAGTACAAATATAGAAATTAAATTCCTTCCGGTCCAACAACCAGTGTGAACAAATCTTCCGGTCTCAGGTATTTGATGGCCAGATCCTGAAGTTGTTGAGCATTTATGTGTTTGACTGTATCAATCAGTTCGTCGAAGTGAGAGATATTGAGCCCGTCTTCAATCAGTTCGCGATACAGATCAGCCTGGGCAAACGGACCATCCACAGCCCGGAGCATTTCACCTGTTAAATAACTGCGCACCAACGAAAGTTCACTTTCACCAACCTGTTCCGTACATAATCGGGTGAGCTCAAATCTTATTTCGGAAAGCGCCTCCTTCGTAACACCGGCTCCTACTTCACCTGAAATTACAAAGTATCCGCCATTGCGCAATGGCACTACCGATGACCCGATTCCATAGGTATATCCTTTGTCTTCCCTAAGGTTATTCATCAGGCGCGATCCAAAGTAACCGCCCAGAATAGCATTTAAAACTTTCATTCCGGCAAAATCGGGATGACTGCGGCTGAACATCATACCACCCATACGGATGGCAGACTGCATGGCTCCTTCTTTCAAATGAAAATGATCTTTTTTATCAGATCCTGAAGGTAGATATTGAAGCTGATCGTTGCTGATGCCGCTCCAGTCATTTTCCCCAAACTGCGCTTCCAGGTCACTTATTATTCCAGGTTTGATAAGGCCCGCAACTATTATGCTGCAATTGCCTGAATGGTACTGTGCTTTATGAAAATCAACCAGATCGGCGGTATTAACCTGTCCTATATCATTCGGTTCAAGATATGTTCCATATGGATGATCATTCCCGAAAAGAATTGAATTGAATTGCGTGCGCGCCAGGAAATTTACTTTCTGACGGTTCACTTCGAGCATCTGTCGCTGCTTACCGGCAATTACATCATATTCGCCATCAGGGAAAATCGGATTTTTAACAATCTCACTTAACAAAGGGAGCGTTTTATCCAGATGCTTGTTGAGCGAATATAAGGTTATATACGCGTTGTCGCGTTCAGTGGTATTCTCGAAATGAGCACCGAAGTAGTCGAGAGTTTCCGATAATTTCTGTGCTGAGAAATTCCTGGTTCCTTCACGTAGCATCAGGTTGGTAGCCATTGCAGTAAAAGGTTTTTTCTGAAACCAGCTTCCTGCTGTAAACATCATTTCGATGGAAATAACATCCTGCGTACCCGAATTGAATTGATATACGTTTATCCCATTGCTCAGTTGTGAAATTTCAGGCTGAGGAAAATCAATACGGCCTACTGATTGTATGGCAGGTTGTATATTCCGGTTAGGAGGAGTGGTCATTGTGTTGTAGGGTTATATTAGTGTTTTGGGTTGGGAGAGATGGAGACTTAGTGACTTAGAGACTTAGAGACCTAGAGACTTAGAGAGTGTGAGGAATGTGAGAGCGAGAGAAAGTGAAAGAATTTGAGGGAGTTTATGTTAAATGCGAGCGAACTAGAAGTGTTATATCAGATTGTAAATTTATTGTTTCTAATTCTTTGCAAAATAATAAAGCGTTGAACAGTTTTCAGGTCTGAAAATCTTATTTGCTTCAGCAGTTATTTCATTTGCGGTAACAGAGGCATAACGCTGAACCAGGCCGTTTACCTGATTGGCATCACCAAGTAACTCGTAATAAGCAAGATTCATGGCTTTATCCAATACACGCATTTCACTGAATGCCATCATGGCCTCAACCCTGTTTTTTACTTTCTGCAATTCATTTTCAGTTATTACGTTCCTGATGATTTCATCAATTTCCAATTGCAAGGCTGCTTCGGCTTCAGGCATCGAAACGCCCTTCATAAGTTTCCCCGTTATTACAAACAATCCTGCTTCAATATCGCCAGAGATAAAGGCACTGATATCACTAAACAGACGTAATTTTTTTACTAATTGCTGATTCAACCTCCCGGACTGCCCGGCGGAAAGGATATCAGAGATCAGATCGGTCGGGAAAAAACCTGCATCGGCACGGCTACACATATGCCAGGCTTTATAAATTGCGTCGTAAGGCACATCGCGATGAACTGTAAGTGATCGGGCTTCAGTCTGTTCAGGTTCAGCCGGAAGATTCCTGTTGTTCATACTTCCCTTGACAATAACGCCAAACCATTTTTCAGAAAGTGCCCTGATTTCTTTCGTAGTAACGTTTCCTGCAATTACCAGAATGGCATTGCAGGGATTATAAAACCGTACGTAAAAATCACGAACTTCTGCCATGCTTGCATTTTCAATATGCGACGGATCAATACCAATAGGAGCCCATTGGTAAGGATGTACTTTATATGCCAGCGGGCGAAGCAAAAGCCAGGCATCGCCATACGGCTGATTCAGATAATTCTGCCTGAATTCCTCTACAACCACATTTCGCTGTACGTCAAAACTTTTTGTTGAAAATGCCAGGTTTAGCATGCGGTCCGATTCGAGCCAGAAAGCTGTTTCAAGGTTGTGCCCAGGCACAGTCAGGTAATAGTTGGTGAAATCGTTATTTGTAAAAGCGTTATTCTCACCTCCTACCCTTTCGAGTGGCTCATCGTAACGGGGAATATTTACCGAACCGCCAAACATCAGATGTTCGAATAAATGAGCAAAACCGGTCCGATCAGGATGCTCATCACGAGAACCAACATTATAAATGATATTCATTGCAACAATAGGAGTACCTGTATCGCGGTGAACGATCACACGCAATCCATTGTCCAACGTAAAACGGTCAAATTCAGTCATAAAGCTATTTTGAGTAATCAACAAATCAGTGAAGCATAATTTTTCGCGACAAAAAATCAGTACAATTATGAAGTAAATAACGGACTACACCCTTTTTTGTTATGAGTGTATGCAAAGTTAAAGGAAATTTGAAGCAATGCCAGATTCACAGTAATGCCGGTTCGGATAAAATCAAGACAATTATCTGATTAGTGTTCATCTGACCAGAAATGTGTAATTATTTGATCAGCTAAAAGTTGTTTTTAAAACATTATCGAGCTTTTAATAAAATGGATTAAATCGTCAATAGTTATTTCCGAAAAAAACATATCTCCCTTGCCAGTTGCAGCAATATTAATACCTTTGCCCAATCTTTAACCCACAGTAGTTAATTCATTTGTTTACAACATACTGCAAATCATAAAATGAAAAAAGACAAAGTTATTTTTGACCTCATCAACGAGGAAAAAGACAGGCAGATGCACGGCATCGAGCTGATTGCATCCGAAAATTTCGTTAGCGAACAGGTATTGAAAGCCATGGGATCGGTGTTAACCAACAAATATGCTGAAGGTTATCCCGGCCGAAGATATTATGGTGGTTGCCAGATTGTGGATCAGACCGAACAAATCGCTATCGATCGTGCAAAAGCACTTTTTGGCGCCGAATGGGCCAACGTTCAGCCACACTCAGGAGCACAGGCCAATATGGCCGTACTGATGACCATTTTGAAACCGGGCGATACATTCATGGGTCTTAATCTATCACATGGCGGTCACCTTTCGCACGGTTCACCAGTAAATTCATCCGGAATTCTTTACAATCCAGTAGCCTATAGTGTTGAAGAAGCAACCGGCACCATCGATTATGACAAAATGGAAGCTACGGCTCTTGCCGAAAAACCAAAACTTATCATTGCAGGCGCTTCAGCCTATAGCCGTGACTGGGATTACAAGCGTATGCGCCAGATTGCTGATAAAATCGGCGCGTTGCTGATGGCTGATATAGCACATCCTGCCGGTCTCATTGCCCGCGGCTTGCTGAATGATCCTGTTCCATATTGCCATATCATTACAACCACCACACATAAAACGCTGCGTGGTCCCCGCGGAGGTTTAATCCTTATCGGAAAAGATTTTGAAAACCCATGGGGTTTGAAAACGCCAAAAGGCGAAATCAAAATGATGTCGGCCATGATCGACAGCGCTGTTTTCCCCGGAATACAGGGTGGCCCGTTGGAACATGTTATTGCCAGCAAAGCAGTAGCTTTCGGGGAAGCACTTTCCGACGAGTTTATGGAGTATGCATTGCAGGTTAAAAAGAATGCAAGTGTAATGGCCAAAGCCTTTGTGGATAAAGGATACAAAGTTATCTCGGGAGGTACTGACAACCACCTGATGCTTATCGATCTTCGTACAAAATATCCGGATATCACGGGCAAAATGGTTGAAAACCTGCTTGTAAAAGCTGATATCACACTGAATAAAAACATGGTGCCTTTCGATAGTCGTACGCCATTTACAACTTCAGGCATCCGTGTTGGAACTCCTGCAATTACTACACGTGGACTTAAAGAACAGCACATGCCGGTTATTGTTGATTTGATTGACGAAGTAATTGCCAACCACGAAAACGAAGAGGTGATTACTAAAGTACGTTCACAGGTTAACGAGATGATGAGCGAATTTCCTTTGTTTGCGTATTAAAAAGTGTCGCGTGCCGGGTGCCGGGTTCCTGAAGCACCCAAACCTTGCACCTGGAATATTGATTTAATAACAAAATGTTAACAATAACATAAAGTTTATTTTATAGCGATTTACGGAAATTTTCGTAGATCGCTTTTGCGTTTTAAGATATTTTGTATGTTTACCAAAATTTAACCCCCAACTTATGAAGACTGTATATATTGTACGACATGGTAAGGCCGTTCCGGCGCATGCTAACATCGCTGATGCTGACCGATTGCTTACTGATACTGGTGTTGCACGCACATGCAAGATAGCAGAGTATATGACCGAAAGCAAACCTGTTATTGATCAGATTATTGCCAGTCCGGCCGAAAGAGCTTTCGCTACTGCTCTTATTATTGCTGATAAGCTTGGGATTAAAGCCAACAAGGTCGTTTCGGATGAAAAACTTTTCACCGGCGACGAAAGTGATATACTTGAAGTTATCGAAAATCTCGACAATTCAATCAACAGTGTGATGATTGTGGGCCATAACCCGATTATTACCATGGTTGCAAACCGTTTTGCAAGTCCAAAACTCGAATCACTGCCTACAACAGGTGTTGTTTCGGTTCATCTGGATACCGACAAATGGATTGATCTGAAAAAAGCGAAAGTTATTCAGAACTTTACCGTTTGGCCGGGGATGTTGTAATCATCTCTTAAGTCTGAGAGCAAGATTAGTCTTTCATCAGCAGATGAAAGACTGATTGCATTTTCTCGTACAAAAAAACGAGGGTGTAATGCTGTGGATTAAGCATAATCATATTGATAAAATCGACTATTTGGTTGTAGTGGATTTTCAAACAAACCGATAGACTCAATTGCTTTGTAATTAGGCAACTAATTAAAGAAGTGATTGAGTCTGTTTTTTTTAAATAGTCTGCTTTTATAAGTTTTTTATAAAAAACCTATACTTTTAAGCGAAAAAATACATTTAATAATAACTTAACATTCCATCAATTTCATAATTCCTACCTTTGGCCGGATTGTGCTGAATCAGCAGTGACTAAACTTTATTCTGGAAATCTCAATATTTTTCATAGCTTTATACTAACAATTACTGCTGGTATGTTGTTAAACAAAGATATAAGATTGAATCGGAAAACTAACTTGCATATACCTATGGCCGTAAATAAAAATAATATTATCAACCGTGAGATCAGTTGGCTTCATTTCAACGAAAGGGTGCTTCAGGAAGCCGCAGATCCGGCAACGCCATTAATAAACCGGATGAAATTTTTAGGTATCTATTCCAATAACCTGGATGAATTTTTCCGTGTGCGGGTTGCTACTGTCAACCGTATGATAGGCATGGAGAAAAATGTTTTTAATGACAAATACATTAATCCCCGCAAAACACTGCGTGATATCAACCGCACAACTAAAGATCAGCAAAAAGAATTCCAAAGAATATACAATTCTATTATTCAGGAACTTGCGGAGAAAAACATATTTGTTATAAGTGATAAGGAACTAACTGTTGAACAAGGCAGATTCGTTGAACAGTATTTCAGGGATAAAGTTCGCCCCATACTATTTCCGATAATTTTAAACAACCTCAAAGCGGCTTCGTTGCACGATCATTCCTTATACCTTGCAGTGGTTTTACAGGTTAAGGGAAATCCCTCGCTCGAAAAATATGCATTAGTTGAAGTTCCTGTAAATACACTCTCCCGTTTCCTGATGCTTCCTTCGGAAAACGAAAAAAAATATATTATACTCATTGATGATGTAATACGCCATTGCCTTGCTGATATTTTTTCGGTGTTCGGGTTTAATTCGTACAAAGCCTATGCCATTAAATTTACCCGCGATGCTGAACTGGATATTGATAACGATGTATCGAAAAGTTTTATAGAACTGATGACCGAAGGTTTGAAACAGCGTGAAGTCGCGCCTCCTGTCAGGTTTGTTTACGACCGGCATATGCCCGAACGACTACTAAAACAATTACTTGCCAAACTCAATATCAGCCAGAGCGATACAGTTTCTGCCGGAGGAAAATACCATAACTTTAAAGATTTTGTAAGTTTCCCGAATATCGGCACGCCTGACATGGAATTTAAACCCATGCCTCCGCTCGAACACCAGGGTCTGCGGGTTACAAAAAGCATACTGGCAGGCATCAAAGAAAGAGATTACCTGCTGCACTACCCTTATCAATCGTTTCATTACCTTATTGATTTGCTTCGTGAGGCTTCGCTCGATCCCCAGGTGAGAGCCATAAAAATGACGCTTTACCGAGTCGCCAGTGATTCAAATGTGGTGAACGCTCTTATAAATGCAGCCCGTAACGGGAAAGAAGTTACTGTTTTTCTTGAAGTACAGGCACGGTTCGATGAAGTTGCCAATATTTACTGGGCCGGCAAAATGCAGGAAGAAGGTGTACGGGTAATCCAATCTATACCGGGATATAAAGTTCATGCCAAACTATTGCTGATCCGGCGCAGGGAAGGCGTAAGAAACGTGTATTATGCCGGGGTCGGAACAGGAAACTTCAACGAAACAACTGCTAAAGTGTATACAGATGTTTCAATTTTTACGGCTGACAAAGAGATTGTTTCGGATGTAAATAGTGTTTTTCATTTGTTCGAATCCATATATAACGCGCCCAAATTTTCAAAACTGATAGTAGCGCCTTTTCATATGAGGCTGCAGTTCCTTAAACTTCTGAACAACGAAATCCGCAATGCGAAAGCCGGATTGGATGCATGGATGATCCTGAAAATCAACAATCTCACGGATATTAAAATTGTTAAAAAACTGTATGAAGCCAGCGCGGCAGGCGTAAAGATAAAATTGATTGTCCGGGGGATATGTGTGCTTCAACCAGGCGTTCATGGATTGAGCGAGAATATCGAGGCTATAACTATCGTTGGCCGTTTCCTGGAACACAGCCGTATTATGGTATTTGCCAACGCAGGTAAGGAATTGTTTTATCTATCTTCGGCTGATTGGATGGAACGCAATTTCGATAACCGGATTGAAGTCGCCTGCCCTATTTTCGACCGCGATCTGCAGAGGGAATTAATGACGATGCTTCAGATTCAATTGCGTGACAACACAAAGGCAAGGATTATCACACCTACAAAATCAAACCAGTATGTAAAAGGAAATCCAAACCTGAAACTTAATTCACAGGTTGAAACGTATAAGTTCTTTAAAGATAAGATATTGTAAATTTATTTACGATTTGAGAAGTACGATTTACGATTGTGTCGTTATTCGTAAATCGTTATTCGTTATTCGTTATTCGTTATTCGTTATTCGTTCCCTTCGACTACGCTCAGGGTAAAATTCGTAAATCGTT
>CAIRMR010000099.1 GCA_903879715.1 uncultured Bacteroidales bacterium | reverse complement strand
GTCTCTACAGAAATTAAGATATGGTTTTATATTTCAATGTTTCATTTTTGGTTTGCATAATAGAGACGCAATGCTTGCGTCTCTACAGAAATTAAGATATGGTTTTATATTTCAATGTTTCATTTTTGGTTTTTGGTTTGCATAATAGAGACGCAATGCTTGCGTCTCTACAGAAATTAAGATATGGTTTTATATTTCAATGTTTCATTTTTGGTTTGCATAATAGAGACGCAATGCTTGCGTCTCTACAGAAATTAAGATATGGTTTTGTATTTCCATATTTCATTTTTGGTTTGCATTGTAGAGACGTAACGCCTTGCGTCTCTACAACGGCGGCATTTCATTTATTAATGCCCAGAATATGCCTATCTGTTTTACCGCTTCAATAAATTTGGCAAAATCCACAGGCTTCACTACATAGGCATTAACGCCAAGTTCATAGCTCTTTTTAAGGTCGGGTTCTTCGCGCGAAGAGGTGAGCATAACTACAGGTAACATTTTCAATACCGGATCATTCCTGATTTCCTGAAGCAATTCAATGCCATCCATACGTGGCATCTTAATATCCAATAGCAGTACAGCGGGAATTCCCCGTTTACGAAGTTTGAAACTACCTTCACAGCGAAGGTATTCCAAAGCCTCTACACCATCTTTTACCACTACTACATGGTTGGCAAGGTTGTTTTCCGAAAGGGCTATCAGTGTTAACTCAACATCTCTCGGGTTGTCCTCGGCCAGTAAGATTGTTCTTAACTCAATCATGGTATTATCTCCTTATTATTTGTTATAATTATATTTTCCTATGAAGTAAATCTTCCTTTTCTGCCTTTTTTGGCTCCCTCCGGGCAACGACGTTTAAGTAAGAAGCTTGAATATTAAAAGTTTTAACGCAACGTACCAGTACTTAAAGGATTATCGGTCACAACTTCCTCATATACGCTTAAATAATTTCTGTTGAGGTTTTCCCGCTCAACCTCAACCTCAACCTTTTTTTGATTCTCGCTCAAGATATTCTTTGGTGTCTAAATCACTACTATTGCATTATTATTTAGTGTTAGATGTTATTCATTTCTTTAACTTCCGGCTTTGCCTGTTTAGGGATTGAAAAATAAAAAACAGCTCCTTTATTTAATCCGGATTCAGCCCATGTTCGTCCGCCATGCCTGAGAATAATACGACGAACGTTGGCAAGTCCGATACCGGTTCCTTCAAATTCGTGGCTGGAGTGCAGGCGTTGGAATACGCCAAACAGCTTGCCGGCATAATGCATATCAAAGCCAACGCCGTTATCGCGCACAAAAAATTCAAATTCATTGTTTCCTTCGTTAAATCCAATTTCGATCCGCGCGTTTGCTTTTGTGCCGGTGAATTTCACCGCGTTGCTTAGCAGGTTGAGCCAAACCAATCGCAGCAGGGCAAAATCGCCATAAACCAGGGGCATCATCGCGATTTCCCATTTAATACTGCGGTCTTTCACATCGTGTTTAATTCCCTGTATAGCTTCCTGAAGAGCTATATTCATATCCAGTTCAGTTAGTTTCATTTCCTGCCTGCCTGTTCGTGAAAATTGCAGTAAGTCATCTATAAGTATGCCCATCTGATGTGCCGAATCGGCAATGGTGTCGAGGTAATGTTTTTCTGGTTCAGGAAGTTTATCCTGAAAGCTTTTGGTTAACAGGTCTACAAACCCACTGATATGCCGCAGGGGTGCACGCAGATCGTGCGACACAGAGTAGCTGAAGGCTTCAAGTTCTTTGTTTGACTCTTCCAGCTGGGCTGTCCTGTCAATAACCCGCTGTTCCAATTCGGCGGCATTCCGCTTTGTTTCGTTAAGTAAGCGTGCCTGTTCAATGGCTATACTTATTTCTCCGGCTACTTCAGCGGCGATATCCAGGTCTTCTTTACTGAAGATCCTGGGATTATCCCATCTAATATTTAACGCGCCATACAATCCTTTCGCTGAAAAAAGCGCAACATTAACCGTAGCTCTTATCCCTTCGTCAATCAGCTTCTGAATTCCTGTTGAAGGTGATTTTATGGTTGTGAGATCTTCAATTACCTCCATCTTGTTTTGATCAAGTATATTGATGTCTCCATACAAATCCCCGGCAAGTATTTTATCCCCCTCAATAACCGTGTGGATGCCGGGTGCGGTGGCAAACACCCTGACCTCTTTGCTGTCAAAGTCGAAGATACCCACACTTGTGCGCTGGCATTGAAGCATTTCAAAAACATGCTGAAGAGCGGACTGAACGATAGTTACAGGCGATTCAGTGGCTTTCAGAATGCACTGGTCAATAAGATGGAGGTTCTGCAAACGCTTGGTGAGCCTATGCAAAGATTCTTCATTTCGGATTCGTTCAGTGATATCAATAAAAACACCTTCTATTTTAAGCGGGTGGGTTTCGGCATCTCTGACCAGGTGAGAGCTCAGAAGCACGGTTATTATTTCCCCGGTTTTTGTTTTGGCTTTTATCTGGTAATTGGTAACAGATCCGTTGATCAGGAATTCCTGGAGGTATGCTTCGCGCTCTTCGGGGTGTAACCAGAAATCAGGTAAAAGCGTTCCTCTCAGATCCGCCAATTTGTCGAACCCAAGGAGCCTGTTGAATGCCTGGTTATGTTCCAGCAAAACTCCGTCGAACGTCACACAGTAATATCCTTCGTCGAGGAAAGTTACTGTATCGCGGAACTTTTGCTCGCTTTCGCGAAGAGCTTCCTCTGAGTGCTTTCGTTCAGTGATATCAATAACTGCTGATTGATATCCTATTAAGTTTCCATTTATATCCTTTAAGGATGTAGCCACGCTGTGGGCAATAAAAGTGGAGCCGTCTTTCCTTTTGGCGGTATAATCCCCTTCCCATTCCTCTTTTTCATTCAGGGCTTCTACAAGGCCAGCCGCATCGTCAGCGTCGTTGATGAAATACAGTATGGGTTTACCCAAAACCTCATTTTTGCCAGTAAATCCCCATAACCTGAGAAACGAATCATTTACTTCGGTAATATTGCCATCGATGCCTGCTATGCTATTGGCAGCAATGGATGCGTCGAAAACCAGGTTTTTCAGACGAAGCGCTTCTTCTGCTTTTTTTCTTTCAGTAATTTCAATAAAACTGATCAGTATTTCAAGTAGTTTGCCATGCGCGTCGAAAACAGGAAAGCCATTAACGGTAAGCCATACAAGGTCATTACCTGGAGAACGTATTACACCCAGTATTTCATTCCCGAAAGGCATGCGGGTTGCTGCCACCTGGTTTACAGGGTATTCCTCAATCGGTAAAGGAACTCTGTTTTCGTTAACAAATTTCCAGCCCGGATCAAAGGCCATCCTGCCCTTCATCTGATCTTCGTTCAGGCCGAGTAACTCCGATGCCTTTCGGTTATTCATGATAATGGAGGTATCAGGACTATGAACTACAATACCGGCATCGAGGTTTGTTAATAAGCTGCGGTATCTTTCTTCACTCTTCTGCAGTGCTTCCTGGGCCAGTTTCTGTTCGGTAATATCGCGGGCTGTAGATAGCGCGCCGGTTACGGTTCCGATTTCATCCTTCAACACCCGGCACCACCAGGCAAGTAACCTCTTTTGACCATCCTTACGGCGTTGCCAGCTTTCAATATAAATAATATTTTCATCTCCTTTAAAAAGAGGCTGTACCAGGTCATAGGTCTCCTGTTCACCTTCAAAATAATAGCTGGCATCATTACCAATGACATCATTGCCGAAAAATACCTTGCCAGCCCGGTTTGTCCAGGTATATTTCATTGTATTGTCAACTTCCATTATAATATCAGGCACCGATGTGAGAAGGGCCTCCTGGCGTGAACTCAAGGCATATAAATCTTCTTCTGCTTTTTTTCGTTCGGTGATGTCCTGAAATGCGCCCTGTATTTTAAAAATATTTCCATTCTCATCCCTCACCGCTTCTCCTATGGATTGTACCCAAACCCGCTTGCCTTTCATGGTGATAATCTGCAATTCTTCATTATAAGGAATTCCTTTTTCGGCGCATTCGGAGAAAACCCGAATAATCGTTTCTCGAAACTCCGGCGCATAAAAATTAATCCCTTCTTCCAACATCGGAGAATAGCCTGCGGGTGCTTCATGAATTGCGGCAACCTCATCCGACCATTTAACCCGGTTATCTTCAAGACTTACACTCCATCCCCCTATCTTTGCCAGATCCTCCGCAATGCGCAGCAGGATAAGGCTTTCTTTCAGATGTTCCTCTTCCTTCCGGCGTTCGGTAATATCCCTGATAAAAACGGTTACGCCATCTACTTCCTCATTCAACCAGATCGGATTCCAATTAAATTCATAGTAGATATCCGGTTCAGGCTGATGCTGAATTTCGGATATTACTTCCCCTTTTAATGCGCGATCGATACTCTTTTTAGCCAGGTTTTTTAATTCCTGTATATGCATGCAATCCAGAATATTGGTACCTGCTTCAATATCCGCATTCCAGACACGTTTCATCTCTTCGCGATGCTTTTCATTAAAAGCGGTATAGCAATAATTTTTATCCAGTGAAAAGATGATAATGTCCTTCGGGCTGTTGAGTAAGGATATGAGTAATGCATGCTGAGTTTCCAGTACTTTTTCCGCGTGTTTACGCCTTGTAATTTCCTGTCCCTGGGCGATGGTGGCAATGGGAGTTTTACCATCAGGTTCAAAAAGAGTGGCTGAATTCCAAAGTACTGTTCGTATGGAACCATCGAGGTGTAAAATTTCAATTTCAACCGTTTCCCAGCGTTCCCCTGAAAGTGTTTTTTGGATCAACTCCATCGATTTATCGGCAAGCGCTGGCGGAAACAGGATTTTTAAGGATTTCTTCAGTACATCAGCTTCCTTCAGGCCTGTCAGAGCTTCGAATGCCGGATTGAAGCGGGTGATGCACAATTGAGGATCCCAGACTATAATTGGCGCATTGGCATAATTGACAAGGTTTTCGAGGTAGGCATTGGTTTCGAGTAATGCTTCTTCATTACGCTTTCGTTCGTTAATTACGTCAAAAACAGCAACGAAATATTCGTGTTCCGGGCAATATGCTGTAATTGAGACCCACATTTTTAGCACTTCAATATACATTTCGGATTGTTCCGCTTTCCCGGTGAAGGCAACACGCTTGTACATTTCAAGAAGTTGCGGGTCAGTTTTCTGAATACCGGGAATGACTTCCGAAATCTTTTTGCCAACTACATTTTTTAAACCCGTTTGCAATTCGAAGGCATTGTTAACGGCCAGGTGAATAAAATCCAATGGTTTTCCTTCTTCCACCAACATTTTGCAAAAAGCAAAGCTGTTGAGCATATTCTCAAAAAGTGAGCGATACAGCCTTTCGCTTTCTTTTAACGCAAATTCCGATTGTTTGCGTTGTGTAATATCGGTGCAGATCCCGGTCATTCGTACGTCTTGTCCCGCTTCATTACAGATTGTATTTCCAAGGGAACTGATCCAGTGAACCTGTCCATCTTTATATACCACACGGTACTCGCTGTTGAGCTCCGTCTTTTCCCGGATGGCGTTTTCAATCCGGTCAGAAGCAGCGGTCCTGTCGTCCGGGTGAACCGCCTGCGTCCAGGTATCGAAAGAGGCTTCATCTTTCTCCGGATCAAGTCCGAACAAGGCAAAAAGTTCCTTCGACCAGGTTAATTTTCCACTTATCATATCCCAGTCCCAGGTACCGGCGCCTGCGGCACGGTGTGCGAGTTCCAGCTGAATTTTACTTTCTTTAAGAGCCTCCTCATTCCGTTTACGCTCCGTTATATCCTCCACTTTCCCTATCATTTTTACAGGCTTGCCATCCGCATCGCGAATAACTTCAGCAAGGGCATGAATATACCTGAAGGTATTCCCTGATTTCAGTATTCTGTATTCCAGGTCATACGCCCGCCTGCCGGCCAATGCATCCTGGAAAACTTCTAAAAAATTTGCGCGGTCATCAGGATGCACCAGGTTATCAGCAAAATATTTGAATACCAGTTCTTTAGGAATTGATGAATCAACTTCAAAAATCCGGAACATATTTTCGGACCATGTAGCGGTATCCGATACAACATCATATTCCCAGCTACCTGTATTTCCGATTCGTTCGGCTTCGGCCAGGTTGTGCTCACTTTGTTGCAGCCGGTTCTCAGCCTGCTTGCGCTCGCTTATATCTTTTATAGTTGCCGAATAGCTGACAATATTACCAAACTTATCCCGTATGGCAAACGGACTTACAATAACAGGGAAACGTTCACCGTTTTTGCGCATAAAAACAAGTTCGTAATCGCCAGTTTCGTTTGCCAGTGTTTTCTGAAAGGCAGCCTCAATGCGGCCATATTCTTCAGGAGGCCAATACAGGTGAGCCGGACTGTTTCCCAGAAGTTCTTCGCGCGAAAAACCTGTCATCAGGCAAAATGCAGGATTTACATCTATGTGGATGCCTTTTGTATCCAGCACCGAAACGCCGTCGTGCATAGATGTGATAAGGCTATTGGCAAACTGGGTTGAAGTGCGCAAGGCCTCTTCCGACTGTTTGCGTTCAGTAATATCATGTGCTATTACCTGCACACCGAAAACTTTATCATCCAGACTTTTTAGCCTTGAATAAATAGATAAAAACCAGTGCTCGCCGGAATCTAACTTCACAAACTCTTCATATTCGATGCTTTTTTCACTTTGTGCCGATTCCTGAATACGTTCGACAAAAACAGAAGCTGCCGAAACTCCAAATATTTCCTGCAATGATTTCCCGATAAAATCATCGGCTTTGCCGCCCAGTTTATGAAGCGCTCTTTGGTTGTAATACAGCACTTTCCCATCCAGGCTATAAACACCCAATCCAATTTCGGAACTTTCGAGCAGGAGTCGGTATTTTTGCTCACTGGCCAGCAGGGCTTTTGCGGCCTGGTTGCGTTCAGTTAAATCAACTACCGATAAGAGGCATTGCTCCAGGTTCTTGTCTGGAGTTCCTACCAGGAGCACCTGTATAGGCTGACGACCTTCAACCAGCAGGGTAACCTCGCAGGTTTCTTTGGTTTGGCTGAGGAAGATAGTATCCAGGAAATGATTGAAGACAGGTCTGGTTTCAGTAGTAATAAAAAAAACCAGTTTACTGTTTTTTAAATTGTGGCTTGGTTTGCCAAGCATGGCAGCGCCGCTGAGGTTTACTTCAAGTATTTCACCTTTCGCTGAAAGTGTAAAATATCCGGTGGGTGCCGAATCGAATAATTCAGCATATTTTTCGGTAGCACCTTGAGCTTGCGATTGCGACCTTAAAAGTTCTTCGTTTTGTAATTCCAGCTCCATTTGATGCACTTCCAGCTCATGAATGAGCTTCAGATCATCAGCGCCCAAAAACTGAGAAGGCGATTTGTCAGCCTTAGCATTCAACAACTCTACTGCTTTTTGGTGAAGGCTTGCCAAGGCCATTTTGGGATTATTCCTCTTTTTCATTTAGTAATTTTTTTTTCGTAAAAATGCTTTTGAATCAGCATTTTAAGCAAATCCAGGTTTAGTGGTTTCGAAATATAATCGTCGCAACCGGCCTCTTTTGCTTTTTCGCTATCTCCTGTGAGTCCGAAAGCTGTTTGAGCAACAATTACCATCTTTTTATTAAATTGCCGTATTTGTCGGGTGGCTTCGTAGCCGTCAATACCGGGCATTTTAATATCCATCATAACCAGGTTAATATCTGGCTGATTACGACAAATTTTAACCGCATCATCACCTGAACGTACTTTTAAAATCTCTTTGCTGTACTGTTTGAATGTTGACGAAATCAGCAATTCCGAAATTTCATCGTCATCGGCAATCAGTATTTTCAATTTTTTTATTTTGCCTGACGCGTCCTCAGCCGGAAGTGCATTGCTAAAGGAGGTTTCAGCAAATGAAACAGTATCGTAAGGAATGGTGAAATAAAATGAAGATCCTTTTCCCGGTTCCGATTTAACCCATATTTTCCCGCCAAGCAATTCGATATAGGCTTTTGAAATGGATAATCCCAAACCGGCGCCCTGGAATGCCTTTATATCCACAATATCAGCCTGGATAAAGCGTTCAAAAACAGCCTGCTGTCGGTCGGCAGGAATCCCTATACCGGTGTCTTTTACGTAAAATTGTAACGTATCAATAATTTTATCATACCCGAATTCTATTGCGCCCTTTTCGGTGTATTTAATGGCATTCCGCAGCAGGCTTGAGAGGATGGCAAAAATTTTCTGCCGGTCTGTTTTTATCAGGGCACTTTTACCGGGCAAACCGTTTTTGAAAGAGAATTGAATGTTTTTGCTTTCAACTTCTGATTTAAAGAAATTGCAGATGTATTCCATCTGTTCGTTAATATTTGTTTCAGCCAGCGAAACTTTCATTTGCCCCGATTCAATTTTCGAAATATCAACAATATTGTTGATGGTATTTAGCATACGGTCGCTGCTTTTTTTAATAATACGGATGTATTCCAGCTGTTGTTCCCCCGTTAAATCCGGCGTTTTAAGAAGTTCGGCAAAGCCGATTATTCCGTTCATCGGAGTCCGGATTTCATGGCTTATATTGGCCAGGAAAGCCGATTTTAAGCGGTCACTTTCCTCGGCGCGTTCTTTGGCTTTAATCAAATCCTGTTCCACTTTTTTACGCTGGCTGATATCGTAATAGGTAATAGCCACACCATAATTTTCGATTGGAATAGGTGCGGCAGTAACATTTAGCCAGGTTATATCATTTTCGTCTTTCACTATTCCCATTTCTACATTTTCAACCAGGCGATTTTCTTTCAGGGCTTTTACGCTGGCATACTCTTCTTCCGGGAATGGGGTTCCGTCGGCACTCACAATATTCCAATTGCTATCTTTTATTTGTTGTTTTATTTGATTTTCTCTTGATAATCCCAGTAACTCTATCGCTTTTTGATTGCATTCAACGATATTTCCATCAATGTCGGATATCGTAACCCCAAGCGGAAATGAATCGAATAAAACTCTGTACTTGGTGAGACTTACTTTAAAATTCTCTTCTGCCTGCTTGCGCGATGTGATATCGATAACAAGACCGGCCGCGCTTAATGGCTTGCCTTTGGAATCACGTTTAATAACAGAGCCAATATCATAAAACCATTTATACTTGCCCGATTGAGTTAATATACGGTATTCAACTTCATATTTTCCACTCTCACCATTAATATGCATAAGCATAGCATTCATTACCTTCTCATAATCGTCAGGATGAACAAGAGCCATAAAATCGGCATAATGTTCAAACTTTTCGGGTGGATAGCCCAGCATAACAGCTTTTCGTTTCCCGAAAGTAACTTGTCCGGTGGTTAAATCCATATCCCACCAGGCCATATTAGCAGCCTGCATAGCAAGTTCAAATCGAAGATTTTCCTCCTTCAAAGCCTTTTCCGCATTTTTACGTTCGGTGATATCAACTACAGTTATCAGGCTCTGTTCCATATCAGGAATTGCTTTACCAGTGATAAAAACGCATAATGGAACTTTACCCTGGGCCAATAAAAACACTTCGCAGGATGTAGTTGTATTACTGGCAAATACATTGCTGAGAAACAAACGGAAAGCGGGTTTTGTGTCTTCGGAAACAAAAAAGGAAAATGAGATGTTTTTTAAATGAGCGCGCTCGCCGCCCAGCATGGCTGCCCCACGGAGGTTTAAGTCAATAATCTCTCCATCCCTGGCAAGTGTAAAATAGCCGGAAGGCGCAAAATCGTATAATTCAATATATTTTTCTTTAGCCAGTTCTGCCTCACGCTCTTTCGCCAGCATAAGCTCTTCGTTTTGCATTTCGAGCTCAATCTGGTGTACTTCAAGCTCATGAATCAGCCTCAGATCATCAGCTTCATAGAGTTGTAAAGGGGTTTTAGCAGGCCGTTGTTTTAGCTTTTCTTCTGCTTTTTTACGCAGAAGGGCTAAATCGGAGGATAACTTATTTTGTTTTTTCATCGAGCAGTCATTTGTTGAAATACTTTTTAATCAGGTTTTTTAGCAAAATCAGGTTTAGCGGTTTCGAAACATGATCGTTGCAGCCGGCTTCCATTGACTTTTCAATATCACTGCTTAGGCCAAAAGCTGTTTGAGCTATTATAATTACGTCCGTATTAAACCCGCGTATTCGCCGGGTAGCTTCATACCCGTCCATTTCGGGTAATTGTATGTCCATTAAAATCAGATCGATGTCAGGATTATTTCGGGCGATTTCTACGGTTTCTGTTCCGGTTCGGGTAATTAAAAGTTCCCTGCTATATGGCTTTAGTGCCGCTGAAATCAGCATTCTCGATATTTCGTCATCTTCAACAATGAGTACTTTTAATTTCTTACCATGAATCAAAGTTTCATAGGTGGGAGGAATACTGGTTAATCGGGAATTCTCCTCCAATTCATTTTCGCTGGGAATGGTAAAATAAAATGTGCTTCCTTTTCCCACTTTGCTTTCAGCCCAAATTGTACCTCCGTGTTTTTCAACAAAATCCTTACAAATGATCAACCCCAACCCCGTGCTGGGTTCACCTTCGGTTCCTTTTCGGTGTGTCTGTTCGTCGAGCTGGAAAAGTTTATTAATCAGATGCTGATCCATTCCGATACCTGTGTCGGACACGGATATTTGCACCATGGTATCCGATATTTTTTTTGCGGCGAGGGTAATTTCCCCATTTGGGGGTGTGAACTTAATGGCATTAAACATTAAGTTGCGCATCACACTTTCGAGCATCGGCGCATCCGCTTTAATAAACAGGGTATCAGGAATATCCTGCCTTATTTCGATCAGCTTTTTGGAGGCCGCATCCCGAACGAGTTCTATTCCGGCACTAATTTCATTAAATAAATGAACAGTTTCCGGCTTATAACTAATCAATCCTCTTTGCATACGCGACCATTCAAGCAGGGTTTCGAGCAGATGGAAAAGCATATTGGCAGATTTACGCATGCTTACGGCATACGATTTTATTTCATCAAGGGTTAAAACGGGTAATTCTTCCTCCATCATTTGAGTTAAACCAAGAAATGCGTTAAACGGGCTTCGCAGGTCGTGCGCTAAAATGGAGAAGAATTTATCTTTTTCGGCATTGGTTTTTAGAAGTTCCTCATTTTTAAGCTTTATTTCGGCCTCTGCTCTTTTTCGCCCGGTGATATCGGTGGTAAAAACGGATATACCCCTCTCAGTAGGATACACCCTGACTTCAAAAATAATATGTTTGCCATTGTATTCAAATACGCTATCGAAAACATGGGGCTTCAGTGTTTTAACTACTTCCCGGTAAGCAGCTTCAGCCAGAATAGTGTCGGGAGTAAAGGGAAGTATTTCGTACATTGATTTCCCAATGGCCGACTCTGCCGCAATTCCAAGAAGATTCTCCGATGCTTTGTTCCAGTATGTGTATCGTAAATCAGTATCCATCTCGAAAAACACATCGGTAATGCTGTCAGCCAGTTCGCGGAAATGTTTTTCGCTTTCCTTCAACGCCTCTTCAACTCGTTTGCGATTGGTAATATCCTGTATTATTGGCAAAAAGAAGATTGGGCTGTTTTTTTCATCGCGAACCAGGCTTAACCTTATCTCTCCCCAAACTACTGATCCATCTTTCCTGAGGTATCTTTTTTCCAGGATTGCCGACTCAATTTCCATTTTTACTATTTGTTTCATCTCAGGTTGGCCGAGAAAAACGTCTTCGGGAAATGTGACATCTGAAATTAATTTTCCAATCAGTTCTTCCTCCGAGTAACCTAAAAAATTGCAGAAAGCCGGGTTACACCGCACAAATCGTTTCTCCATATTTACAATGGCTGCTCCCACGGAGGCCTGGTCAAAAATGCCACGAAATTTCTCTTCGCTTAACCTGATTGCGGCTTCTGCTTTCTTCTGTTCGCTGATGTCATTCATAGCGATACACCAATGCCTGCTTCCGCTGTACAGCATAGGTTCTATGCCAATGTTTAACCATACTTTATGAGGTTCTTCGTTTCTGAAGAGTTCCATTTCCACTTCTGCACCGCTTAATTCGCCACCGTTGGTAATTAAGGCTTCGATGCCGTTGCGCAATTTGCAAAGCCGGCAATTGGGAGCGTAACCACAGCCGCGTGGGTCTTTCGAGCTATGCACACAGCGCAGGGCGTTCCCGGGCCTGTGCTGGAGATAATCTGACTTAGCACCACCGCCCAGCGTAATGGCAGCAAGGTTGACCAATATGATATTTGTTGTTTCGTCAACTACCAGCATGGCAACCGGCGAGGACTCGAAGACAGCAAAAAAATTCTCCCTCTCTGCCTGCAAATCTTCCTCTGCTTTCTTCCTATCAGTAATATCCATAAAGCTCGCCAGGCTGGCCCACACATTTCCCTTCTGATCTTTTACCGGTGTGCCGGATATTTCGAGTGGTATTTCAGACCCATCGGGACGCAAAACTATCATATCATCTACATGTGCCTGCTGGCCGTTAATACCCATCAAAATGGGCATTTCTTCAGGAGGATAAGGTTGCCGGCTACCTGCTTTATATGCCTGGTATACTTCGGCCAGGTTATGTTTGTTTACGTCCGGAAGTATTCCGCGTCCAAGTAATTCCTGTGCTTTCTCATTAACCAGCAAGGGTTTACCTGTAGGTGCTTCAACCATAAAAACACCAATCTGCAGGTTTTTAAGAAGAGAAGAAAATAGTTCGTTTTGAAGTGAAAGAGCGGCTTCATTCTGCCTTAATAACGCCTCAGCCTGTATTCTGCTAGTGATATCAGTTGCGGTTACCAGGCATTCATCATTACTGCCGGAAATAATTCCCGAAAGCTGAACAGTTATAGGAGCTTTCCCTTTTATAAGAATGCTTACTTCACATGATTCATTGAAATTACTTTTGAATACCGTATCTAAAAAGTGATGGAAAACAGGTTTTGTATCATCAGAAACGTAAAAACTAATGAGGTTACCTGCTAACCGCGACCGCTCTCCACCAAGCATGGCTGCACCGCTGAAATTTATTTTTTTTATTTTGCCATCCCTCGAAAGTGTAAAATAACCGGAAGGAGCAAAATCATACAGTTCAGCATATTTTTCAGCAGCAAGGTCAGCTGCCTGTTTTTTAGCCAGGGCGAGTTCCTCGTTCTGCATTTCAAGCTCAAGCTGATAAACCTGGAGTTCATGTACTAATTTCAGTGCATCAGAGTCTGCATGCCCGGCAGCCTTTTCAGCGTTCTTCATTTTCAGCTGATCTTCCGCTTTCCGGCGAAGAAGTGTTGACTCCGGATTTAGATTTGTGTGCTTTTCCATTGGTATAAAAATTTGCACCAATCATGTATTCTCTTTATTATGTCGTCCCTAAGGGACTTTTAACTAATTCTACTTTATTTTCTACCGATATATTGTTCCGCCGGGACAATCCGCCTCAGGCGGACTGAATATTGGCAGAATAGTATGCAACCCAATTGGCCAAAGTAAGGACGAAATATAAATTGCAGTCGGTTAGTAGTGTTAGTATTTCCTGGTTTCGATTTGGTTTTTATGCCTGCCCGATACAATCGGGAAATTAGTAACGGATGAATAGATTTCAAAGGTATTCGCTTCGGCAAGTGTTCGGCTGAACTCAGTCCGAAGTCTGAGTGCAACGCATGAACTAAAGGTACGCCATAATTCTTCTGGATGATCATTTTAAATTACATTTTATTGATCATGGCTATACCTAAAGCAATTTTTAAAACATGTTAAAATGAGTCTGAATCAGTTTTGTTAACATGGTTATGTCAAGAGGTTTCGAGATATAATCGTTGCAGCCTGCCGCTATTGCTTTTTCCTTGTCGCCCGAAAGTCCGAATGCGGTTTGCGCAATAATAACCGTTTCCTTATTAAACTGCCGGATTTGTTGTGTAGCTTCATACCCATCCATGACGGGCATTTTAATATCCATCAGGATCAGATCAATATCGGGGGTTTTCCGGCATACTTCCACTGCTTCAGTCCCTGAGTTTACACTTAAAATTTCCTTACTGATCTCTTTAACTGCAAGTTTAACAAGCTTTTGCGATATTTCGTCGTCTTCTACAACCAATACTTTGAGTTTCTTATTTGCTTTAATGTTAACCTCATCCGGATCAACATACCATACGCCGGCATTAAGTTCCTTTTTGGTTTTGTACGGGATGGTGAAGTAAAATGTGGAGCCTTCTCCTTCAATGCTTTCGACCCACATTTTACCTCCCAGCATTTCCACATACGCTTTCGATATGGATAATCCCAGTCCGGCACCCTGGAACGCCCTTTTATCGGAGATATCGGCCTGGATAAACCGCTCGAAAATAGCCTGCTGCCGGGAGTATGGAACTCCGATGCCCTTGTCCGTTACAAAAAATTCGAGAAATCTCCCTTTCAGCTGCGTCCCGATCCGGATCGTGCCGGTATCGCTGAATTTAATGGCATTTTTAACGAGGTTGGTAAGAATGGCATAAATTTTTTCCCGATCCGTTTCAATAATAGCCCGGTCGGCCGGCAATTTGTGTGTGATCAGCAATTCAACTCCCTTGGATTTTGCTTCCGGCTCAAAGAAATTGTAAACAAATTCAAGTGTCTCATTAATGTCTGTTTCGGTGACATTATGCGTCATCTGTCCGGATTCAATTTTTGATATATCAACTATATTGTTTATGATATTAAGCATTCGATCGCCACTCTTTTTAATGATTCCGATATATTCCTGTTGCTGATCGCCTGTAAGACCAGGTATTTTGAGCAGTTCGGCAAAGCCCAGTATGCCATTCATAGGGGTACGGATTTCGTGGCTCATATTGGCGAGGAAGGCTGATTTGAGGCGGTCTGACTCTTCGGCATGTTCCCTGGCTTTCAACAATTCAACTTCCGCCAGTTTTCGTTCGGTAATATCCTGGGCCGCGCCCCAAAGGCCGATGGTTTTACCCTCTCTGTCCTGCTCCGTCTCACCACGAACCCACATCCAGCCATTGCTTCCGTCAGCCTTCACAGTTTTAAGTTCAAGTTCGTAAGGAATTCCGGTTTCCCGTGTTTTAGCAAGTGATGAAGATAATACCTCCCAGCTTTCGGGAGTAAACAACTTCTGGTGTTCGGTATAAGGAGGAGGAGGAAGCGCAGGATCAAAACCATACATCCTGTAGAGTTCTTCAGTCCAAACAACCTGGTTTGTCGCTATTTCTAAATACCAACTGCCTATATGGGTAATTTCCTGTGCTCTTATTAATTCTTTTTCGCTTCGGAGTAGCTTTTCCTCTGCCTGCATTCGTTCCAGTTCGCCTGCGGCACGTATGGCTACCAGCTTTAAAACGCTTTCTGCAAAAGCAGCATTTTTCAAAGGTTTTTGCCCTATAATAGCAATCAGCCCGATGGGCTTCCCCTCGAAACTCCATAGCGTTGTGCCAATGTAGCTGTGTGCTTTCAATTCCTGAAGTGCTTCATCCTGGGGGAATAACTGGCACACATTTTCGGGAAAGCAGCAAATGGTTTTTCCTACCACCTCACCACAAGGGGTTTGCCTGAGTGTGTATGAAACGTTGGCATCGAATTTTCCTTCGTTGTAAATGGCAACCGTTTGCGCGCTAAGTCCATCGCCTTCGAGCTTGTCGATGCAAACGTACTCCGAATCCAGGATTTGGGCCAGGTATTTCGCCAGCGATTCGAAGAAATTTTCGTTGGAGACCGGGTACCCGGAAGTGCTCAGGAAAGCATGCACATCTTCCAACTGCTTTCGTTCGGTAATGTCCTGAACTGTACCATGTAAATTTACCATTTCCCCTGCTTCATCATAATTGGCGCAACCACGGGTATTTGTAAATATAACAGTGCCGTCAGGTTTTACCATTTCAAAGTCAAGGTTGTAGGGTTCACCGGTATTAAAAGTCCTTGCTACTGCTTCATTTATTACTTTCCAACTTTCGGGGGTATAGTAAGATACCATATCAGCAAAAGCAGGTACAGGAATGTCGGGATTATGCCCATTTATATTATAAAGCTCTTTTGACCATGTTACAAGACCTGTTTTAATATCCCAATGCCAACTCCCGGTATTTGCCAACCGTTGTGCTTCCAGCAAATCTATTTCAGCCAGGCGATATTTTGCCTCGCTTTCTTCGGCGTGTTCCTTGGATTTCAGTAATTCCTCGTTATTCTGTTGTATAAATAGTTCTGTTTTTTTACGCTCAGTAATGTCAATAACAGATGCAAGAAAAAACAATGGCTTTCCTGTATCTGATCGTTGTAAAGATGTAATAACATCAGCAAAAATGATTGAGCCGTTCTTATGGATATATCTTTTCTCAAAACCCAATACTGCCTTTTCACCTTTAAGCAATGTTTCCATTGCATCACTGCTTTTTTGAATATCGTCGGGATGGGTGATTTCGCTCCAATTTTTTGTTTGAAATTCGTCAAAATTATATCCAAGCATATTGCTAAAGGCTTTATTCGTTTTAATAGAGCCGTCCGTACCGGTAATTGATTTACCGACCGGTGAATTTTCGAAAATGTTGCGGAAATAAGCCTCGCTTTCTTCGGCTTTTTCCTTGGCGGCGATAAGTTCTTGTTCGGCCTGCCTGCGGGTGGTAATATCCGACGAGATGCTTATGACACCAATTAATTTGTGATTTGAGTCAAACAAGGGGGAATCGTTAACTATTACCGGGAATGAATGCCCTTCTTTATTTTTTACGCTAAACTCACCCGTCCGGTTTTGTCCTTTTGAAAGCGAATTGAAAATTCCGGCATCCTGATCTTTTGTTGCTGATGTTGGCGTAACTTCTAAAATGTTTTTCCCGATTACTTCTTCCGGTTTCCAGCCATAAAGTTTTTCGGCTGACTTATTCCAGTAGGTAATCGCCCCATTTAAATCGGTTGCAATAACAGCTTCCGATATCTGGCTCAGCATATCGGCCTGAAACCCTAATTTTGCTTCAGCCTCTTTTTGAGCGGTGATATCGGTTGAGATACCTTCAATGGCATATGGATTGCCTGCCTTATCAAAAATTAATACATTCCGCTGTTCAGTCCAGATTGTTGTTCCATCTTTTTTAAGCCAACGCAGAATAACAGGTTCGCCATTCGTTTTATGCATTGAATTTTCAAGAATATGCCGATCTTCGGGATGCACCAGTTTGAAGCCTAAGTCAGGGTCGGCATAATGATCTTCGGGAGTATAACCTGTGATTTCAGTTGCTGCCGGACTTACATAGTCAAATCGTAACGAGGGCTTAAGCAAAACCCTGTATATAATCGCTGGTGAATTCTCCGATAAAGTCCGGAATTTCTCTTCGCTTTCTTCGGCTTTTTCTTTGGCAAAAACAAGCTCTTTACTTATTTTTTTCTTTTCAACCATTTCCCAGGCCAGGTAGGCTAACAAAGAAATATTTTCAACATCAATTTGATTGTATTCGGTTTCTTTATTCCCAATACCCATAATTGCTTTTACGACATCATCATAAATAATAGGAACAAACATAAAACAAAAAACAAAACTAGAAAAACCATCCAGGAACCTAAATTTGATAAAAATATAATCATGTGTCTCTATTGTACCAAGTTAGAACCTATTTTCAAAATAAAGTATCATAGCGTTCCCCGCGTGCTAAAGCACCTCTGT